>JACVXU010000306.1 GCA_015661185.1 Bacteroidota bacterium | reverse complement strand
GCCGCGGCCTTGGAGACGGCCTGGATGGCGGAAATTAATTCATTGGGGGCGGCTCGTTTGGGAACATAGGCCGAGGCGCCCGCTTGCAGCATTTCAAAAAAATACTGTTCGTCCTCATGAATGGTCAAGGCGACCACCGTGGCTGTCGCATACAGGTTTGTCTGGGAGACGAGATAGAAGAGGAGGAACAGAGTGCCCCCGAGAGCGAGGGTACGTGCGATGACGTTAAGTTGAAATGATCTAGAGGCCATATTTCTCAAGACGTCGATACAAAGCAGTCCGCGTCAATCCGAGCTCTTTCGCAGTCTGTGTGATATTCCCGCCATGTTTGATAAGCGCCTTCTGTATGACCGACTTCTCCACCTCGTTCAGCTTGAATGCGTCTGTGACGGGGGAGTTCTTCGAGCCATCCGAGTCTGTCAGGAAGAAATCCTCCGGCTGAAGGACGCCGTCCTCGGTCAGAATGATTGCGCGTTCGACGGCATGTTCGAGTTCCCGAACATTCCCGGGCCAGTGATAGTGTTCGAGTCTCTTCATGGTAGATTGAGGCACGAGGAGCTTCGACTTGTGATAGCGTTTCGAGTACTGGGAGATGAAATGGTTCACGAGAGGCGGTATGTCGTCCATTCGTTCGCGCAGCGGCGGCAGGTGAATTTCGACAGTGTTGATGCGGTAGAGGAGGTCCTGCCTGAACTGTTTCTCTTCAACCATCAAGTGGATCGGCATATTGGTGGCTGAAATGATCCGTATGTCGATTTGCCTCGCCTTGTTCGAGCCGATACGCGTTACTTCATGGTTCTGCAACACTGCGAGGAGCTTTGCCTGCAGTGCCAGAGGGAGATTCCCGATTTCATCGAGGAACAGAGTCCCTCCCGAGGCAGTCTCGAAACGACCGGCCCGATCCTCCCGGGCATCTGTAAACGCCCCCTTGACATGACCGAACAGTTCGCTTTCAAAGAGCCCGGCGGTCAATGCTCCCATGTCAACTGTGATGAACACATTCTCAGAACGGTGGGACTGTCGATGAAGCTCTCTTGCGACGAGTTCCTTGCCGGTTCCATTCTCACCAAGGATAAGCACATTGGCATCGGTCTTTGCAACTTTCTGGATGGTCGCATATACCTGGCGCATGCGTGGCGAGTTGCCCACAAACCCATGGAAATGGTGATCGAGATCTGCACCGAGATGTTGCTGACGTGACAGTAGCATCTCCACCTCATCACGGGATTGGCGAATGGCCATTGCAGCGGAGAGCGTGGCGAGGAGTTTTTCGTTTTGCCACGGCTTGAGGACGAAGTCGGTGGCTCCCGCTTTGATGGCTCGCACCGCGAGTTCCACATCTCCGTACGCCGTGATCAGGATGACGACCGCAAGCGGATCAATCTCCAGAATCTTGTCCAGCCAGAAAAAGCCCTCTTGTCCGCTACTCACATCGCGTGTGAAATTCATATCGAGGAGGATGACATCGAAGCTCTCTTCTTTCATGAGCGACGGGATCAGCGCTGGCTTTGATTCCGTCCGCACCAACAGGGAGTGCCGCTTCAGGAATAGGGCGGCGGCCAGGAGCACATCGCTGTCGTCATCAACGACGAGGATTTTTCCTAATCTTCTGTTCATCATCTTCGAGATTAGATTGCAACCTTCCGGAAAACGTGATAGTCCGTATTGGAGATGCCAACGCCGTGCCGTGATGAAGTCCGGGGAAGTGGCGAATTCAGGTTCTTTCCGGCGCTAGGCGGCAGCAGGTGTCCGATTCCGGACACTCAATGTAATGAATACGGACACATATGCAAAGGGATGCCCGATTTTTTGAGCATTTTCGAAGGATTTGGCTGGCTTGGAAATTGTCTCAATGGAGACGATCCGTGGGGTTCCCGCGGGTTCTTTCCGAAGAAAACTGAGAGAATCAAAACACAATGGACGACGAAGCGACACAATCGGCTCATAAGAAACCAGCTGTCGATCTAAGCCAGTCCGGGATGGATCGGAAGATCGAGAAGAAGTTCTGGACTGCAAGGCGCATCGTCTACGCATCGGGCGGCTCATTTTTCCTGTTCCTCGTCATCTACAGTTTCGTGATGACGGATAGAGGATCGAGATTGAATGTGGAGGCGGACAAGATTACGATTTCGACAGTCAGCAAGGCTCCGTTCCGCGAATACACGCCGGTGAACGGCACAATTCTGCCCATTGAGACTTTCTTCCTCGATGCGATCGAAGGAGGAAGGGTGGAAAAACGATACATTGAAGCGGGGTCGTTCGTGAAGAAGGGGGACCCGATCTTGCGGCTTGCGAACACGAACCTTCAGCTCGATGTAATGTACCGCGAGGCGCTGACCTATCAGAACATCAACGATGCGCAGAACAGGCGGCTCACGATCGAGCAGAACACCATTGCCGTCAAGACGCAGCTCGCTGATGCGGAATACCAGGTCGATCGCACGGAGCTCGCGTTCCGGCGCGATTCGGCCCTTGCCGCGAAAAAGCTCATCTCCGACCAGGATTTTCTGCAATCGAAGTACGAGTACGAATCGTGGGTCAGACGGAGAATTCTCGCACGGGAAAACTTCCGGCAGGATTCCCTAATGCGCATCAACCAGTTATCCCAGCTCGACGGATCGGTCACAAGACTCCAGGCGAATCTGGAAATGACACAGCACAACCTGGAGAACCTTGTCGTCAGGGCACCAGTTACCGGACAACTGACGTCACTGAACGCAGAAATCGGGGAGTCGAAATCTCCCGGTCAGCGCATCGGTCAGATCGATGTCTTGAACAACTTCAAGGTGCGGGCAGCCATCGATGAGTTCTACATCGCCCGCATCAACGCCGGCCAAAAAGGAGACTTCGACCTGACGGGCACAACCTATCGGTTGAAAATCACAAAGGTCTATCCGGAAGTGAAGGACGGCCGGTTCGAGGTCGACATGGAATTCGACGGCAGCATTCCGCAAGGCATTCGCCGCGGTCAGACCTTGCAGGTACGACTCGAGCTTGGCGATCTCTCGGAAGCGGTCCTCGTTCCGAGGGGAGGCTTCTACCAGAAGACGGGAGGTCAATGGGTCTATGTTGTTGATAAGTCGGGGAGCTTCGCCGCAAAAAGGAATATCAAGCTTGGCCGCCAGAATCCACAAGTCTTTGAGGTATTAGAGGGACTTGAGCCGGGGGAGCAGGTTATCACGTCGACGTATGACAACTTCGGTGACATTGACAAGCTCGTTCTGAAAGAATAGCGAAGACCATCCAAGAAATGATCGGGGCAATCGTTGTGGCGGATTACAGGGACTATGAGAGCTGGAGGAGGGCGCGATTTGCTGTCTGTTCGGTCCTGGATTTCACACAGTCCCTGTCGCGTCTCGCTGAACACCGGCGCCTTGCCGAGGATATCGATCATCTCTCGGTTTCGATTCTTGATAACCTGGCGAGGGGATTTGAAGGGAGCGGTGATGGCGCCTTTCTCAAGAAAGCTCTTGAATCGATCGATCGGTTGGATCGTGCGTTGCGTCGTGCCTCCGAAGAACATGTATTGACAGACGTGGCTTCGCATCGTCTGCAGCGGGAACTGAGGGGAGTGCGGCGCGCGTTGCAAAAAGCTTCACGAGAAACATAAGATAACAGAGCGAACATAAGGAGAACTGAATGATAAAAGCCAACGGCCTCAAGCGAACGTACACAACCGATGAGGTGGAAACCACCGCATTGAACAACGTCAACGCCGAGATCAAAGCGGGAGAGTACGTGGCGATCATGGGACCGTCGGGATGCGGCAAGTCGACGCTCCTCAACATCCTCGGCTTGCTGGACAACCCCACCGATGGGGAGTACTACTTCCTGGGGCAGGAAGTCTCGAAGTTCACGGAACGTCAGCGGGCGAATATGAGGAAGGC
>JACVXU010000305.1 GCA_015661185.1 Bacteroidota bacterium | reverse complement strand
CTAGCTCTGCCAGTTGAATCCCCTTTGCCGCTTCGAGAAACGTCCACGGAAATGGTTCGTTGTCCACAACGTGCTTCAGGAACAATTCCCACTGCATCTTGAACGCATTTTCAAATGGCTGGGGTGTCGGCACATCCTGCCAACCGTCGAAGTAATCAACCGGATTTTCAACATCCGGATTCCATACGAATGTCGGAGTACCGGACGCACTCTGTGCCACACACTTATGCAATCCTGCGACAGCGGAACCTTCGGTTCCATCGACCTGGAGCGTGAGTAAATCGTCACGCCGGACACGCACTGACCAGGAGGAATTGAAATTGCAGATAACGCCATTGTCGCAGAGAAACGATGCATAGGCAGAGTCATCCGCCGTACATTGATATTCCTTGCCAGCCTCATCAATGCGGCTTCCGATGTGCGTCGCACCCAGGCACGAAACCGAGGAAACCTTGCCAAAGAGATTATCGATGACATAACGCCAGTGACAGAGCATGTCCGTTATGATTCCACCCCCATCCTCTTTCCGATAGTTCCAGGATGGCCGCTGGCATGGTTGAAGCTTTCCGTCGAAAACCCAGTATCCAAACTCCCCCCGAACCGAGAGGATTTTTCCGAAAAAGCCCGAGTCGATCAGATGCTTCAGCTTCAACAATCCGGGGAGCCACAACTTATCCTGTACTACGCCATTCTTCAATCCGGCCGACACCGCACTCTTTGTCAGTGCCATTGCTTCATCGAGGGTAGATGTGATTGGCTTTTCACAGTACAGCGCTTTTCCCGCCTTGATCGCCTTGCTGACCCCGGCGCTGCGCTGGCTCGTTGTCTGTGCATCGAAATAGATCTGGTTGTTGGGATCGGCAAGACAACTGTCCAGGTCCGTCGAATAGCGCTTCAACTCATACTGCGCGGCCATTGATCTAAGCTTCTCTTCGTTTCGACCGACGAGAACCGGTTCTGGCATTATCAAATCACCCGACTTCGTCATTACACCACCTTGTTCTCGAATGGCCAGGATGGATCGCACCAAATGCTGGCGGGTACCCATGCGACCGGTGACGCCATTCATGATAACGCCGAGAGTATGAATACGTGGTTTTTGCATTGCCATGAGCTCCGGAACGAATATTCGGTGATTGGGAGTTATTGCGCCTTCGGTTTTTCTGTGCACTGAGGCCATGCTCCCGCTGGAAGGGGAGGCGCCTCTACACCTGCTTTCGGTAGTGTCCCCTTGAGCTCCTGTCGCCAGTGGGCAACATCGCCTGCGGGGCCATAACAATAGATCATATGCAATGGCGTCTCGCCCATATTCGTGAGTTGATGAAAAACGCCTCCCGGTATGGAGACCGCCTGACCTGCATTCAATGTTTGACGTTCTTCTCCCAGGCACATTTCTCCTGTTCCATCCACGATGAAATAGATCTCCTCCTGCTCCTGATTGTGCCATGGCACCTGGCCGCCTTTCGGTTGAAGGGTCACATATCCCATGCTAAACGATTTCGCCTGAATAGGTGATGCGCCACCTACCAGGTTTTGTGTTCTTCGTCGCGCCGGGTAGTGGCGTCCTTCAATCTTGCTCAGATCAGCAATAATCATGTTGTATATCTCCAGTTCGCTGCTGAATTGGGTAGTGTCCTAGTGCGGCAGTAGATTTCATCGCGGAGACGCAGAGTCCGCAGAGAAACGCGGAGAAACTCCGATATTGTGAAACCTCTGCGATCCTCTGCGTGCTCCGCGCCTCCGCGTTAAAGAATTATGATCAAAAAAGGACACTACTCTGAGTGGCCCACACCAAGTTTTTCGAAAGTGCCCGGGGGGATAGAAACCGAGAGCTTCGGGGCGTTGACACCGTCTTGTTCCGCGATCACCACTACGAAACTACGGCAGAATGGAGAGAAACGCAAATGCGGTCATCAAGTTTCCGATGGTGAGTCCAGGAGGTCAACATGGCTGAACCCTGCTCCTCCTACAAGTGCTTCCCTTCGAGTTCAACCAACTTCCTGACCCAATCCATCATCTCCCGAAACTGGACGGGAAGGAGCGACTGGGCACCATCTGAGAAAGCTTCTTCGGGATTCGGATGAACCTCTACGATCAGGCCGTCGGCTCCGACGGCTACCGCGGCCTTGGCGAGCGGAGTGACAAGGCTTCGAACGCCTGTGCCGTGGCTAGGGTCGACGATGACGGGGAGGTGACTCATTTCTTTCAAGGCGGGCACTGCTGAAAGGTCGCATGTGTTCCGGGTATAGTCTTCGAATGTCCGGATTCCCCTCTCACAGAGAATCACTTCGTAGTTACCCTGGGAGAGGATGTATTCTGCAGACATCAGAAGTTCCTTCAAGGTGCTCGACATCCCACGTTTCAGCAATACTGGTTTGCGAATTTTCCCAACTTCCTTGAGCAAAGCAAAATTCTGCATATTTCGGGCACCAATTTGCAGGATGTCGGCGTAGTCGGCAACAAGGGGGACGTCGCCCGGAGTTATTACTTCCGTGATGACGTGAAGCCCCGCCTTGTCCCCTGCCTCCTTAAGGAACTTCAGCCCTTCTTCCTCGAGTCCCTGAAAGCTGTATGGAGACGTTCTCGGCTTGAATGCACCTCCGCGAAGCACTTTTGCTCCAGCTGCCTTAACGACTTCGGCAGACAGTATGATCTGCTCCCGGCTTTCAACGGAACAGGGTCCTGCCATCACGACAAAATGCTTGTTGCCGATGATCGTTGGCTCGACGCCGCTTTTCGAAGTCAGCACGACCTGACTGCGCGCATCCTTCCACTCTCTTCCTGCCAGCTTGAATGGTTTGAGAATCGGGACAACGCTTTCAACACCTTCGACTGAATCGAGCGCCTGCAAGCGCGATTTACCGCGTTCGTCTCCAACGCACGCTATGACGGTGCGCTTCTCTCCGAAAATGGGATGCACCTGATAGCCAAGTGCCTGGACCTTTTCAATAACGTGATCGGTCTGCTGCCGAGTTGCATCGGCCTTCATGACAATTATCATCTTCTCTCCAATATCATCCTATTTCTTCGTCGTGTTTTCGGGCCTCAGGGATCGCACAACAGCTCCCGCCTGCCACATTTCTGAATTCTTCCATTCATCAAGTTCTATCTGAAGCTTCTCACGGTAGTCCCGGGAACTACACGTATCGAGGACCCGCCGGGTCTCAACACCCTCCTTCACATCCCGGTAGAGCAATTCGAAGAGGGGCTTCGTTGCTGCCTCGAATCGCTTTGCCCAATCCAGGGCTCCGCGTTGCGCTGTTGTGCTGCACGCGCCGAACATCCAGTCCATTCCATGATTGCCGACGAGAGGATACAAGCTCTGCGTTGCTTCTTCAACTGTCTCATTGAACGCCTCGCTGGGAGAATGCCCCATGGCGCGAAGTGTGTCATACTGCGCTTTCATCAGTCCGGCAATTGCGCCCATCAAAACACCGCGCTCGCCTGTGAGGTCGCTATGGACCTCTCTTTCAAAGGTTGTCGGGAAGAGATAGCCCGAGCCAATGGCGATACCAAGCGCCAGCACGCGCTCCTTCGCCCGGCCCGTTGCATCCTGATATACAGCGTAGCTCGCGTTGATGCCGCTTCCGGCGAGGTAGTTCGTCCGCACAGTACGGCCGGATCCTTTTGGAGCGACGAGGATGACATCGACGTCCGGAGGAGGTATCACACCGGTCTGATCCTTGAAGACAATGGAGAATCCGTGTGAGAAAAACAATGCCTGCCCTTTCTTGAGATGCTTCTTGACCAGTGGCCATTGTTCTTTCTGACCGGCATCGGAAAGGAGATACTGGATCACCGTTGCGCGGTCGATGACATCCTCAATGAAGGAGATACTGAATTACCGTTGCACGGTCGATGACATCCTCAATGTTCGAGAAAAGAGTTTTTCCTTCGACCCATCCATCACGAATCGCATCATCCCATCCTTTTCCCCCTTTCCGTTGTCCGACAATCACGGGTATGCCGTTATCGCGGAGGTTCAGCGATTGACCGTGGCCCTGCGGACCGTAGCCGATGATTGCCACCACTTCATTGCGTAGCTTCTCCTGTGCCAGCGCAAGGGGGAACTCCTCACGCGTGACGACTTCTTCGACGACTCCACCAAAGTTCATTCGTGCCATTGTGTTGGGTTCTCCTAATATGAGATAAGTGTCATTACATTTTGTTTTCAAGACTCCAGGCTCTGTCGGGAGTACCTGATATCAGACGAGACGATCGATTACCGCCTGTGCCATTTCACGGGTCGTGAGTCCTCCACCCAGGTCCGTTGTTCTCAGTCCATCCGAAATCGCCTTATCGACAGCAGCCTCAACCGCAGACGCTTCCTGTTCAAGCCGGAGTCCATAGCGCAACAAGAGTGCCGCACTCAGGATTGAGCCAATGGGATTGGCAATTCCTCTGCCGGCGATGTCCGGAGCTGAACCGTGGATCGGTTCGAACAGACCGGGTCCGCCTTCACCGAGAGAAGCCGAAGGGAGCAGCCCCATCGAGCCCGCAAGGACGGAAGCTTCATCGGTCAGGATGTCTCCGAAGGTATTCTCCGTGACGATGACATCGAAATTCGCCGGGGAGGTAATCAAGCGCATTGACGCTGTATCGACAAGCATATGTTCAAGACTGACGTCCGGGTTCCCCTTGCCGAGTTCGGTTGCGATCTGTCGCCACAGTCTCGATGTTTCAAGCACATTAGCCTTATCTACAGATGTCACTTTCTTCCTACGCGATTTCGCGAGACAAAAGGCGAGATTGAGAATACGCTCGACCTCGTAATCATAGTACTCCATCGTATCCACGGCACGAGTCCGGCCATTCTCCTCAAAGCGACCTTTCGGCTCGCCAAAGTACAAACCTCCGGTGAGTTCCCTCACCACCAGCAGATCGACACCTTCCAGGATTTCTGCCTTCACAGGGGAAGAATCAAGAAGTGCCGGGTGCGAACGCACGGGGCGCAGATTTGCATACAAACCCAATCCCTTGCGGATCGCGAGCAAGCCTTGTTCAGGGCGAACGGGGGCGGTTGGATTATCCCACTTGGGACCCCCGACGGCACCAAGGAGAACAGCATCTGCCGCTTTGCACGCAGACAGTGTTTCCTCAGTCAGTGCCACGCCGTGTTTTTCAATTGAACATCCGCCGAGCGGATATTCCGCGAAGGAAAAGCTATGTCCCTTGTGTTTGGCGATGGCTTCCAAAACACGCACTGCTTCTGCCGTCACTTCCGGGCCAATTCCATCACCAGGGAGTGTAACGATACGTGATTTCACTTTAGTATTCCTGGATTCATGAATACGATTATGCCAGCAGCAGACCGTATTCTACGCTGTCTGCCAATGCGTGCCAGCTTGCTTCAATAATGTTGGCGCTCGCTCCAACCGTACTCCACCGATGAGTACCATTCTGGGTATCGATGAGCACACGAGTGATAGCGGCGGTGCCGTGTTCACCGTCGAGTATGCGCACTTTGTAGTCGACAAGCTGAAAGGAGTTGATTGCCGCGTAGACGGGAGATAACGCCTTGCGAATAGCGGCATCGAGCGCATGCACAGGTCCAGTACCGTCTGCGACAGTATGCAGGATCTCATCCTGGACTTTGACTTTCACTGACGCTTCGGCAAACAATCCCCGCCCCCTCCGGTGCTCAACGTTGACTGCGAAATCGATCAGTTCAAACGGGGGCTGATAGCCCGGTTGCTGCCGCTTCAACATCAGCGCGACCGAAGCTTCGGCGGCTTCGAAAGAGAAGCCTTTTGCCTCGAGGACCTTGATTTCATTCAGGACTTCCGTAACACCGGGACCCGAATTGATGTCCAGACCAAACTCTTCAGCTTTACTCAGCAGGTTGCCGCGCCCGGAAAGTTCGGAGACAACAACACGCAACTGGTTTCCGACAAGCGCCGGATCGATATGCTGATAGGATTGCTCACTCCGTCGGATGGCTGCGACATGAATTCCACCCTTGTGGGCGAACGCAGACTTCCCGACGTACGCCAGATGCTCATCGGGTGAGAGATTTGTGACTTCGGCGACGAAGTGAGAAAGATCGGTCAATCTCCTGAGCTGCCCCTCCGGCAGGCATTTCAAACCCAGCTTCAGCTCGAGATCTGCAATCACAGATATCAGGTTGGCGTTGCCGCAGCGTTCGCCGTAACCGTTGATTGTTCCCTGAACGTGAACACACCCCTCAACCACGGCCGTAAGAGAATTCGCTACGGCACATTCTCCATCGTTATGGGTGTGGATACCGAGCGGACCAAGTTTCTCGTGCTTCAGTGTACGAAGAATAGCCCCCACTTCCCAGGGCATCGTTCCTCCATTGGTGTCGCACAGGACAACCATCTCTGCACCCCCCTCCACTGCAGCGCGAAGCGTTGCAAGCGCATAGTCACGATCCAATTTGTGGCCATCGAAGAAATGTTCGGCATCGTAGATGACGCGCCGGTTATTCGAGACGAGAAATCCAATGCTCTCCTTGATGATACGCAGGTTTTCAGCGGGAGTAGTCTGGAGGACCGCCTCGACATGGAGCATCGAGGTTTTGCCCACTACGGTACAAACGCTTGTCTGCGCATCAAGTAAGGCGCGGATATTGGCATCCGTTGATGGATCGCCTCCAACACGGCAGGTCGATCCAAATGCGGTCACGACGGCATTGCGAAGCGGGATTTGCTTCACACGGCGGAAGAAATCAACATCCTTCGGATTGGATCCCGGCCACCCCCCTTCAATGAAGTCCACACCAAGGTCGTCAAGCCTCTCAGCGATCTTCAATTTGTCGTCACAGGAAAGCGAGATTCCTTCACGCTGCGTTCCATCCCTTAGCGTCGTATCGTAGATTTGTATTTTCATCCTATGCTCCTCCACTCCTACCCATGTCCCGCTTCATACTCAGCAATCTGAATCTCAAACCGCAGCAAGTAACCGAGCTCATCAGTCCCCTCAAGCAAACACGTCTTCGAAAAACCATCGATGGGGAACTGGATTGTTGTGCCCCCTGGCCAACGAATCGTTTGCGACTGGAGGTCGATTGTCAGCTCCAGGGTTGACTCGTCGCGCACCAACGCACTCAATACCAGGTGATCCGTAGCGCTCACGACGATCGGTAGAATCCCGTTCTTGAGCGCATTGTTCTTGAAAATATCAGCGAACGACGTACTGATGACGGCACGAATGCCGTTGCCAACGAGTGCCCATGCTGCGTGTTCGCGGGATGACCCGCAGCCGAAGTTATTCCCTGCCAGAAGAATCGCTGCGCTCCGGTATTGAGGTTGATTGAGAACAAAATCAGGTTTCGGAGAACCATCCGGAGCATAGCGCCAGTCGGAAAACAGGTTCGCCCCTAGGCCTGATTTGTCAATCACTTTCAAAAATCGGGCCGGGATGATCTGATCCGTGTCGATATCATTCACAAGCAGCGGCACGACTCGCGACGTAAACGGAGGGTAATGGTTCATGATATCCGATCAATCACTTAATGGTTGGTAAGGGTCCTGACATCGGTGATCTTGCCTGTCACTGCCGCCGCCGCAGCCGTCAAGGGAGAGGCCAGAAACGTGCGCCCTCCCTTTCCCTGACGCCCTTCAAAGTTGCGGTTGCTGGTTGAGACCGCCACCTGTCCCGGATTCAGCTGATCGCCATTCATCGCAATGCACATAGAACATCCGGCTTCGCGCCATTC
>JACVXU010000304.1 GCA_015661185.1 Bacteroidota bacterium | reverse complement strand
CGATGGCGGAAATGGAGTCAATGAACGCAGTGACAACTTGGATGATTTGTCTCATGCGTTCGATGAAGAACATGATGGTATTGTAGATGGCGATGATTGCCTGGATGATGGCTCCGGCAGGACTCAGCATGCTGAGGAGCTTGGTGATCGCGCTTTGCACAATCTTGCTGACCACGAAGCTCATGATCTCTTCAATGACGATTTCCTTGAGGTTTGTCAGCTGCTCCTTGATCTTCTCCCAAGCTGCGGCCGGTCCCTGTGTGATAAGGGCCACCACAATTTCAACACCTGTCTCCATGGCCTTCACAGCCGTTTCGCCTACTGCGGACACCAATTTCTGGTGGATGTTCTGCCACGTAAGACCGAGCACCGAGAGCACGAACTTGATAAGCTCGCGAATCTCGAAAGATTGCGGGATATAGACTCCCGCACCACCGAGCGACCCGGTGAGCCATTGGATGAGACTCGCTTTGAGGTGCTTGCCGATATTGCTCGCGAACTGCTGGAACCCGAGCTTGGCAGCTCGCACCAGGTTGCCGACGAAGCCGATTGGATCTTTCAGTATAGTTTTGAAGGCAGCGGCCGCCTTCCTGAGGTAGGGCATGACCCCCGGGGCCACTACTTCAAAGATAATCTGAAGAAGCGTCCAGACTGCGTTGCCCCCCCAGCGAATGAAATCCAGGATGAACCCGCCAAACACTTTTGCTATCTTGTAGAATGCACGCGGTACCAGCACGATATCCACAAGTTCAAGCGACTTGAATGCGTCCACGAACAGCGATGGGATTCTCTGCACGAATCCCAATAATTCCTTCATCGCACTTTGGAACCAGGCCCATGCCCGCGGCACTGCGTTGGCCTTCTTCATGTTCTCCCAGATCTCTTCCTGACCAATCAGCTTCATGAATCCGCCGATGAGAGTCTCGGCAGTACGTGGGTATTTTTCACCGGTCACAGGATCCTCTCCGAGGATCGCCCTCAGCAGGTCGTATCCGCGAGTCCCTTCAGCGAGCTTGGCGAGTGGCCGGAGTATGGCATCCTTGATAAATTTGAGAATCCCCGTGACCATTCCTTTGGCGAATTTCATGATGCGATCGATGGGATCAGTGAAGATACGCTTGGCACGTTCCCAGACGTCACCCGGATGAAGGATATCGGACCAGCCTAGAGAATCCAAGAACCGCGTGATGCCGTCCTTGATCGCACTCCCGCTGATGCCTAGGGTACTGATTTGTTCATCGACCCATTTGCCGATCTTCTCGAATACACCATGATTTTCCATGGCATCCGTGATCAGCTTTCCGCCGGGCAGGAACTCAATCAATGCGCGGAGGATGTTTGCCGCGCTCCGCTCTACACGACTCATGTTGATCGGATTCACACCCAGAATAATCGTGAACATCCGGAATCCAGGGATGTAGTTGGCCTTATCCGCAAAGTAGTCGAGCACGTTACTGAGACCGAGGCGCTGGACGCGAGACCCGCTGGTTCGTTCGTTGACAGAGAACGGCTGTTGCTGCACTACAGCGGATGAGGCCTGGTGGGCTTCGTGCTCATAACGATCATTTTGCCCTGCGGCCCAGGGCTGCATTCGTGGCGCCCCTTGTTGTTGCACAACATGAGCCGCCTCGTGCGCCATCAGCTTAACGTCGTTTGATCGTTCCGTCGGCCCGAGTAGTATTCGGGAACCGTACGTGATCGCTCGTGCGGACAGATTTCTCGCAGCTTCGCGTGCTCGTGTATCGCTGTGCACACGAACCGAACTCAGATCGACATTGAAACTCCGCTCGATTTTTTCCTGAACAACAGGCTCAAGTGGCTGTCCCCCTGCAAGCGATGCGCGTGAGGAATCCAGTCCTGCGATTGGTGGTCTCCGTGAGAGGCGAAATGCAGGCGGCCCCGGTTGTCTCCTTGATGGCTGAGACTGTGGGACTTGGGTTGGATGTGAGTAAGGTGTCGAGCCAGGGTTCGATGATTTGCGGCTGGCAGGAGCCGGCGTATGAATTGCAGTTGCAGCCATCGGCGGGCTACTCCGGGAAGGTAGACGTTGTCGATGTCCGGCGCAGGGGGCATACGAGCCCGCTCTTGCGGTATTCACGCCGGACCGCCGATTCCAGATATTCAGAGACCACAATCCCGCCGTTGCTGAGGGCGAGCAGCGAAGCGTGCAGAACCGCGTTGCGTATCTGACCGCCGGTCATCGAACAACGAGATGCGATTTCACCCAGTAGCTCGGGGTCGACAGTGTGCGTTGATGGGAGAAACATCCTCCAGAGATTCCAACGTTCTCCCGGATCAGGAGGTCGGAAGTCAATAACGACATCCATGCGGCGAAGAAAAGCATTGTCGATCCGGTCTCCCGCATTTGTAGTGATAATGATGATGCCATCGAATGATTCAAGTCGTTGCAGAAGGAAATCGGTTTCCAGGTTCGCGTACCGATCATTCGACGATTGCACATCAGTACGGTGTGTCAAGAGAGCGTCTCCCTCGTCGAGGAGCAGCATCACAGGGAGTTCCTCTGCCCGAGAGAGCACGAGGTTCAGGTTCTTTTCCGTCTCCCCAATGTACTTGTTGACGACGTTTGCAAGATTAATACGATAAAGGTCAAGTCTTAACGAAGCTGCGAGCAAACGGGCCGCAAGGGTCTTCCCTGTCCCGCTCGGGCCGCTGAATAGTGCGCGGACGCCTGAGCTCATCTGCATCCCCAGCACCGAGCTGACCGCCGTATGCAGGCGTTCCCGGTGGAGACAGCGTCGTTCCAGTCCCTGAAGCTCATCGAACGTATGAGCGGCAGTCGATAGATGGCTCCAGTCCCCACAGGTGTCAACACGTTCGGCAATCCCATCCAGAACCTCATGGCTTAAGGTGCGAATCGCCCGCTGCGCTTCAGCTATGTGAATTGCGGTATGATGTTTCATTTCCGCGTAGGAGGACGCAATCGCCGCTGCCCGGCGGATGTTTCCTCTCGTTATCCTGTAACGTTCTGCCACGGCATCGATGTCGCCAACCCCTGATGTCCCTGCTCCTGCAAACCAATGTGCCTTGCGCTCTGCAGATTCTGGTGTGTCGATATGAACGACAATGGATCGTTCCGCCCAGGTTCCACTGACCCCTCCCTGTCGACCGAGAACGAGTGCAATCGGTCCATCGTACGCGCTCAGCGGAGATAAGTCCACCGTCTGTCCCGGGGACAGGTCCGGAACAACCAGCGGCATCGCATTCAACGCAGTAGCGAGCGGTCCCACAATTTTCCAGCGCTCGTCATCCGCCTTGTCAAGACCGACGATTTCCAGCACCCCACGCGAAAGGGACCTGGCGATTCCCTTCACCGCTGTCCGTCTCCCGTTGCGGCGCGGGCCACGCACAATTATTCCCTTTGCCTTGCCCGAGGCGAGCGCTTGTGAGATTTCACTGAGTTGAACACCAAGTTCTTCAGGAAGAATCAGTTCTTCAAGCCGTGCAAGCGATGCGGGCGGGAAATACGTCATCCAGGATGTCGGCAGAGTCTCATGATTGCTGCGCAGAGCATCCCACAGGGGTACAGGAACTTGCAGCATCCATTCACTGCGCTGATCAGCCGGATTGACGACATGAAGCAACCCCAGGTTTATGAGGCGCTGAAGAGGAGCGCCGATTTGGTTCTCAACTTCGGTTTGATCGATCCATGATTTCAGCAAACCATAGGTCGGCCGCCGATGACCGGACGGGCGTTGGATCGACTCGAACAATTCGCCGAAGCGTGAATCTTCTTCAGCAATCCCGGCGATGAGGAACGACATCAAGGATTGATGGTCCAAGTTTGCCGCGTCGCGGAGCGCCCGCAGAGGAAGGTGAGCATTACTGAGACGCTCCCAAGTCGCGACTGATTTCCGCCACCAGTCTTCAG
>JACVXU010000303.1 GCA_015661185.1 Bacteroidota bacterium | reverse complement strand
CCCCTTACATCCCCTCTCCCCAACACGCTGGCCATCGCACAGAGGGGACTGTTCGTGCGCCATACAAGAACGTCACGTCCCCTCTCGTGAGGGGCATGCGGTGCGCGAGAGGGGACCGAGGGGTGTGTGCTTTTTTCGTGAAAGCTTGAGTTGGTGACTGCTTAGATCTCTGCGTCGTGCTGTGGACTTATTCAAGGTTCTTCCGAGACACGACATTAGCAATCAGCTGACAAAGAAAACCACAAAGGCACAAAGAGCCGCAAGATGATGATGAACTTGCTCTTTCAATCACAATGTGAGGATTCTCTTCGCGTTCTTGGTGTTCCGGCGGGGTTCAGCCTTCCAGTGAAAAATGGATCTTTCAGCAACCTCCCAGGCTACCCAGGATCTGAATGAAGAATCTCTCCCGCACTCAGGCTCGCTTCAAACGGATCACCATCATTGGCGTTGGCGTTATTGGGGGATCGCTCGGGCTCGCCATCAAGAAGCATTTTCGATCCGTCCACATCGTTGGTGTCGATAAGCGCCAAGTACTGAAGAAGGCACTGAAAAGGGGAGCGATTGACGATTCGACGACAGACCTTCGACTCGCGATCTCGGGAGCCGATCTTGTATTCCTCGCTACACCCGTCTCAGTCATCCTGAAGGTTATGCCGAAAGTCGCGGCGTTTTCGTCGGCCCGGACACTGGTGACGGATGTCGGAAGTGTGAAACGCAGCATCATGCGTAGTGCGTCAAAACTCTTTCCGAATGGCAACTTCATAGGGGGTCATCCTATGGCCGGTGTAGAGTTGTCGGGGGTGGATGCCGCACATCCGCTGCTCTTTGAAAATGCTGTCTATGTGCTATCACCGATGAAGTCGAATCTGCCCGGGAGTGTCCAACGGTTCGCCGACTTTCTGAAAGAGCTCGGCTCGCGGGTTGTAGTCCTTGATTCAAAGACCCACGATGAAGTGGCCTCGGCTGTAAGTCATCTGCCCCAGCTTACGGCTGTGGCTCTCACGAATGTCGCCGGACTCGAGCATCGCTCAAGTCGTCGTCACCTGCGGCTTGCTGCAGGGGGATTTCGTGACCTGACTCGCGTCGCATCCAGCAGGCCTGAGATCTGGAAAGACATCCTGGCGTTCAACAGCGATGAGATCGACAAGTGAGCTTGAGCGCTATCGTCGTTTCCTCCATCGGGGTGGTACGAGTCTCACAAGGAGATTTCGTTCGGCTCGCCGGATACGCGACAGCATTCCGAAGTCGATGAAAGGGTTCCTTCATCCGCTTGCGGACGTGTACGTTTTCGTGAAGGATCAACCGGGGATGATTGCAAAGATGACCTCGGTCCTGGCGAAAGCGAAGATCAACATCAAAGATATCGAGCTGATGAAAGTGCGGGAAGGCCGGGGTGGAACATTTCGGCTCGCATTTGAATCCAAGGAACTATCAGCCCGCGCTGTTGTCATACTCAAGCGGTCAGGATTTGAGATAAGTGAGTGATCGTGAGTGGCGGATTTTCAATGCCTAGTGCCAATTCCAATAATTCATATTGTATTTTTCAACGCAGAGGCGCTGAGGACGCAGAGAATCGCAGAGGAAAAAGCAATAGACTCTGCGGTGCTCCCCGCCAGAACGCATGGCGGGCTGGCGCGATCTCCGCGTCTCCGCGTTGAGAACCATAAAAACCAAAACACAATGTTTTTTTGGGGATGGCACTCGAATGTCTCCTTCCATGTGTAGGAAATGAGCCAAGAGTACGTGCGCTCCGTTGAACAATGTGAGAGATTCTATGGCACAGATGTTGACCAGTACTGATATCATTCAAAGTGGCAGGAATCGCAAAAGGAGGATGGTCCTATCATGACGGTAAGCCAACTTGCAAAATCGATCGCTGAGTCTCCGACCCTGAAGCTGAATGAAGAGGCAAGGGTTCTGCGTGAGAAGGGGGAGGCGGTGGTTCATCTCGGTGCGGGTGAACCAAAGAACAAAGCTCCAATCTCGGCAATTCTGAGCTCCGCGGCAAAACTCAGTGCGGGCGACATCAAGTACACACCGACGGATGGAATCCCTTCGCTCAAGAAGGCGATCATCAAGTACACCGAGGAGAACTACGACAAGGTTGTGGCTCCCGAAAATGTTATCGTTTCGGCCGGGGCAAAGCAATCGGTGTACAACATCCTCTTCTCGATTCTGAACCCTCAGGATGAAGTCATTATCCTCGCACCCTATTGGGTAAGTTACCCGGAGATGGTGAGGATGGTCTACGGTGTCCCGGTCATCGTGACGCCCGAAGATGGCGGCTTCTATCCACGGATGGAAGACATCATGAAGGCAGTCAGTTCGTATACGAAAGCCATCATCGTCAACAGCCCGAACAATCCGTCGGGCATGATGTACCCGGAGGAATTCATCGCGCAGATCATCGAGTTCTGCGAGAAGAAGGGGATCTATGTCATCATGGACGACATCTATCACAAGCTCGTCTTTGACGGAAAGAAGTGGCCGCAATGCTACAAGTACACGAAGAAGGACATCGAGTCGACTCATATCATCGTTGTGAACGGTGTGTCGAAGCTCTATGGAATGACCGGCTTCCGGGTCGGATGGGCTGTCGCGAACAAGGAGCTTGTCGCCATCATGGCGAATGTCCAGGGGCAAATTACCTCTTGCACATCGGTTGTTCTCCAGGCCGCGGCAGAAGGGGCGCTGACGGGCCTCCAGAGCCACATCGACAGTCTCCGCATGACGCTGGAAAACAACCGCAACGTTATGGTCCAGGAGCTGCAATCGTTCTCGGGCGTAAAGATTACGAAACCCGACGGGACCTACTACTGCCTGCCCGATTTCCGTGCCTATTCCAATGACTCTGTGAAACTTTCCCAGCTCTTGCTGAAGAAGGCGCTCGTCGTCACAGTACCTGGTAAGGAATTCGGAATGGAGGGGCATCTGCGCTTGAGCTATGCCGGGTCGATCAAAGACGTTACGGAGGGGGTTGCCCGCATCAAGTGGGCGATCGATCCGAACTCCCCGAATGAAATCTACATTGGCGACCGCAAACTTGTGAGGGATTGGCTATGAACAATATCCTGGACATCAAAACTCCCGCTCAAAGTGAAGCGTCCGCTCTCAAGAGCGATTACGGACTCGACAATCACGGTCTCACGAATCTGCGGATGGCGTACTGGAATCTGCCGACAGAAGCCCTGTATGAAGAAATTGCGTTCAGGAAGGAAGCCCGTATCACTCACCTGGGCCCTATCGTCGCGAACACAGGCAAGCATACGGCCAGATCGGCGAACGACAAGTTTGTCGTCAAGGAGCCTTCAACCGAGGACAAGGTTTGGTGGGGACAGTATAACCGTCCCTTCAGCCCCGACAAGTTCAACGATCTCTACAACCGCGTGCAGGGTTTTCTCCAGGGGCGAGACGTCTTCGTTCAGGATTGCTATGCTGGAGCTGACCCAAACCACAGGATGCCCATCCGCATCATCTGTGAGCACGCATGGCATGCGATGTTTGTCCGCAATATGTTCATCCTCCCAAAAACCAATGAAGAGTACCGCCGGCATATTCCTGATTTCACGGTTATCGCCGTGCCGTCGTTCAAGGGCATCCCGCAAATAGACGCAACGGCAACGAACACGTTCATTGTTCTGAACTTTTCTCAGAAGCTCTGTATCATCGGCAACACGGCGTACGCCGGGGAAATCAAGAAGTCGATCTTCACGATTCTTAACTACGTACTCCCGCTCGATGGGGTGATGTCTATGCACGCCTCCGCCAATGTCGGTAAGGAAGGCGATGCTGCGATCTTCTTTGGCCTCTCGGGCACTGGTAAGACGACCCTTTCGGCTGATCCAAAGCGTGGCCTCATTGGAGACGACGAGCATGGCTGGAGCGATGACGGCATCTTCAACATTGAGGGAGGTTGCTACGCGAAGGTCATCCGTCTTTCAGCGACGGCGGAGCCTCAGATCTACGCAACCACAAAGATGTTCGGTACGATCCTCGAGAACGTCACCTATGATCTGGTGACACGCCATATTGATCTCGATGATGAATCGATCACAGAGAATACCCGCGCATCATATCCTCTCGAGTACATCAGCAATGCAATCCCTAAGAAGATGGCCGGACACCCGAAGAGCATCATCCTCCTGACGTGCGACGCCTCCGGAGTGATGCCGCCAATAGCGAGACTGACGCCCGATCAGGCGATGTATCAGTTCATCTCGGGGTATACCTCCAAGATTGCGGGCACCGAGGTTGGATTGGGCAAGGAGCCCGAAATGACCTTCAGCACGTGTTTTGGGGCGCCGTTCATGGTGCACCATCCCTCGTTCTATGCCGATCTGCTCAAGCGAAAAATAATGAAACACGGGTCGCATTGCTGGCTGGTGAATACCGGCTGGATCGGGGGAGCATACGGGATAGGGAAGCGTATCAGCATAGGCTACACGAGGAGACTCCTCGAAGCTGCGTTGACGGGGGAACTGCTGAAGTCAGAGTTTGTAACTGACCCTGTCTTCGGATTCGCCGTTCCGAAATCGTGTGAGGGGGTTCCGGCAAATATTCTTGACCCATCGGCTTCCTGGCCGAGCAAGGATGTCTACATGCAAAAGTACAAGCAGCTTGCTTCCCGGTTCGTCGAGAACTTCAAGAAGTTTGAATCGGGGTGTCCGCCGGAAGTGATAAAAGCAGGGCCGAAGTTGTAGGCTCAAATTCGAAAACGAATCTTTTCCCGGGCGATGCGAACCATCGCCCGGTGTCGTCTTAGCCGGATGACTGTCACCTATCCTGCACGATCAGCGGGTGCCAGTCATCTAGCAGCGCGAAAAAGACACTTGTCCACCCAACTCCCAAGTCAACCATTCCCAATCACTACGGTCTTTTCCTTATTGACATATCCTGCAAAAACGTTACCTTTGGAGTGCATCCTGACAACAACGAACTACGCATTCACATAAGTACTGGCAGAAAAAGCGAAATGCGGAATTGAAACGGTTATGCGCCATTTTACCAAGAAAGAAGGTCACGATGTTCAAACGCACACATATCCTGCAGGTTGCCGGATTCTGCATCGTTGCTCTC
>JACVXU010000302.1 GCA_015661185.1 Bacteroidota bacterium | reverse complement strand
AAAACGATGAAACGTTTCATAGTCAGTACCCCATCGCCGTCCCGCCTCTGCGGGGATCTGCAGAACCGTGCATTGTTCCGGAAGAATCTACGAGGATGATCTGTGCGCCGCCGAAGAAGAGGTCAAAGTCACCATAGAGCTGGAGCTTGTGCCCCTTCTTCTTCATTCCATCCTGTGTTTCTGTCGAGAATCGGGCTTCCAGTGAGAGGAACTGGTCGGATCGCTGGCAGAGAAAGCGAGGGGCGCTATTCGTCTTTTCAACATCCAATCCATAGTCGACCGCGTTGACGATCAGTGTGACTACCGTCGCGGGGATGCGAGCGGCGCCGGGTGAACCAAGAACCATAAACGGTTTTCCATCCTTCAGAAGGATGGATGGAGCAATCGAGCTGCGGGGCTGCTTGTTGGGCTGGACGATGTTCACGCGGGCAGTCGAGGCGAAATTCGACATGCCGTTGTTGAGCAATACCCCCGAGGCCGTAACGCCTGAGCCGAAGAACGTTCCAAGGGTCTGCGTGAGCGACACCAGGTTGCCCTCACGATCCATGACGGAGATTTGTGTAGTGTGACCACCAACCGGTTCAACCACCTTGCCCGGGTCGGGAGAGCTGAGTCCGACGCCCTTGCCCGAGGAATCGGCGGCAGCGGGTTTGGGCTCGTCGATCTCAAATTTCAACGGAGTACCCGTTGTCGTCCGGCTGTACTCCGGCGGACTGACGGCGGTCATATTGATGTCATCGAAGCGGCTCCGAGCGAAAGCGGCAGACAAGAGCCCCTTGACGGGCACGGCTTCAAACCGGGGATCAGCGAGAAACGCCGTCCGGTCCGTATAGGCACGGCGAAGTGTCTCGGCTAACAAGTGGAAAGACTCAGCTGAATTCGCATAGTAGCCGAGGTCCCTCAAATCGGCGTTCTGCAGAATATTGAGAGCCTCGATGACGGTGATACCGGAATGGGGTGGCGGGGCAGAGAGCACCGTAAAACCTCTGTATCGTGCTGTTAACGGTTCTGTGATTGTCGGTTGATAGGTTGCGAGATCTTCCAGCGTCATCATTCCACCGCACTTCACAACTTCGTCAGCAATCGCTTGGGCGATGGGTCCGGTGTAGAAGGCGGCAGGGCCTTGCTGTGCAATCGCCCTTAGCGTATGTGCGAGATCGTGCTGGCGAACTGTATCACCCTCGGCTCTCGGGAACCCGTCGTGAAGATAAACGGAGGCGGTCGCGGGATGCACCTGAACGAGGTTGGCGTTGTCGAGTATGATCCTGCTGAGCATCTCGTCGACAGGGAATCCCTTCTCAGCATAACGGATTGCCGGCTGAAGGACGGTCGACAAGGGCAGCGTTCCGTACTGGCGCAAGGCTGTTGCCAATCCGGCGACTGTGCCCGGAATCAGAATCGCCTTCGCGGTTTGGTTGTCCTTCCTGTAAACAAAACCGGCCTCCTGCACCCTTGAAGAGGATTGCCCATAGTAGTTGACGTAGATGGATTGTCCATTGCTCCGGCGAATCAACATCCCCCCACCGCCACCGAGTCCGGAACCATCCGGCTCGACGACACCAATTGCGAAAGCGGCCGCCACTGCTGCATCAACTGCATTCCCCCCTTTTTGGAACATCTCCGTTGCCGCCTGTGTTGCCAGTGGATGCGCTGTCGCGACCATCACGTTCTTCCCAACAGCAGCTTTGCCTCTTACTCCAAGGCTGTACTGCTGCGCAAACAGGAACGCGGGGACGAGGAAGACGGCGACAAAAACCAACAACGATCTATGAGCCCATCGTTTGCAGATCATAGGTACTCTCCTGGTCACTCTTCTTGGGCGAGAGTTTGTGAGAAAACTCTGGGCACAAGTGCCGAGTGAGGAAAATGAAAAGTTCTTCGACAGTTAGACTGTCGAAGATGGCCCATGTCCGACAGTTCAACTGTCGGACAACAAGAAGTTCTCTCTCCAAGATTACTCTGTTCAAATCCTGACGTGCATTATTCATTTCTCAAACATTTTTGCCAAAGGTTGAACGGCATCGGCGATCTTGTCGACAAGTTCAATTGCGATCTTTTTCTCTGCCGCAAGCTTTGAGAAGAATTGATCCTCATTGCCCTGTTTGACAACGAGGAGATAGCTGGACACCTCCGCGGCCATCTTGTTGAAATCGTCCGACTGATTTCCGCGTCGTGCCTTTCCACCGAGATGAAAAGTAACAATTTTCAGCTTCTTCTCCTGTGCCGCGGCGAGCAGGGATTTCACCCTATCCAATTCCTGCTCCCGGCTGATTCCCGCAGCCCCCAATCCCTTGGAGCTGAAGCCTGCAACCACGACGAGTGTCTTGATGCCCTCCAGATCCGATGCCTTGGCAAGAGAAATAGCCCTTGCCTGAACGTTTGCTTTCTTGAAGAGCATCCCCGCGATAGTCACATCAGCGCTCTGCCCGGCCGACGTGATGAGCACCGGCTGGTCAAATTTCACTTTTGATTGGGAGAAAAGAAGGGTGCTGACCGCAGTCAGGAGTAACAATGTTGCTGCGATCATCAGAACTTGTGCTCGTTTCATGGGTTCTCCGATAGTGGTTGTACGTCTCTCAAGAGTGTTCAGTGCAAATACTCGCCAATGCCTCGCTCAAGGATCTGTTCGTAGGCAGGCACATTGTCAACGACGATACGTTTTTCCGGCATCGATTCCATGTACGCACCGAGCAGCGCCTGAACACCCCGAAGATGTCGGCCAACACGTCGCGCAAGAGGCTCGCCCTCGAGGTTGTAGGTTATTCTCATAGAGCCGATTTGTGCAGCCTCGTAGTATTTTTGATCGACTCCCTGCACAACTAGTGCCTCATTGGTCTTGCCCCGCAGTCGGCCTTGAATGGGGTTGCTTGTCTCCATCAGGTATGGGAAGACCGGACTGCGATCGCCCCATTCCCGATGACTCAGACCATGGAAGTTCGGGGGAGACATTTCGAGAGCGTATTGGAGGTTTTCAGATTCCAGGGTAAATAATGCGCTCGCCGCGGCGTCTTTCCCCTTTTCATGCGTCACAATGGCGTTGATAATCGGAATTTCAGGAGCCGCTTCGTGGAGATCGAACGCAATATCCACGTTTTCCCGTTCAATCAACTGCATCACCGCGAAGGCAATTCGTTCCGTGACAGTGCCATCTGGTCGCCCGGGATAGGAGCGGTTGAGATTGCGAACCTCGTTCCCCGACAGCTGCTGGCCTGAGGGATATTGAAGGAAAACAAGCGGATCCGGCCACTCGGTGAGAGGGTTGCTCCCGCGTGCGCCGAACCGAAACGTCCGCATCTTCGATTTCGACTGGACCGAAAACGACTGGGGGTATCCTTCAAGAGGATCGGTACACGTGAATCCGCTGCCGCAAACTTGAGGAATGACGATGAGCCTGCCTTCGCGAGCCGAGGCATGTTCGGTGAGGACGACGGCTGTCATGAATCCGGCCGGTTCGTTGGGGTGCGTTCCGCCGAGCACCAACGCCGTTGCACCGGGTCTGCCGCTGTCCAGAATGTAGACCTTCGTGTCCGAACTCATGCCAGCAAGAGCACCGAAATATGTGCTCAGGTTTTCGATTTTGGTCACGCCCTGACCGGGAATGATCTCGTCGGGTTCATGCATCTTGAGAAATTCCCGACCCGCAAGTGTGCACACAACAGCGACGACAATCAGCAAGCAGAGAGCAACAATGTGATGGCGTTCCATCCCGTCTCTCTATTTGATATGGAGGATGCGGAGCACGAGAGGTATTAGCACCAGAGCGAGTGCGATCTGATTCCTCCAGTTCCGCTCAGCGAACAGTTCTCTGAGAACGAGAACGAACAGGAACACCGCGATGGCGATGTACGTCCAATGGAGCACAACAACCTCCTTCAATTCATTTTTGCTACCGAGTTCGCAAACGCGATCATGGCAATCGCCACCAGCAG
>JACVXU010000301.1 GCA_015661185.1 Bacteroidota bacterium | reverse complement strand
ACGAACTCCATGACGATGAAGTTCTTTCCATCGGCTTCTTCGATGCCATGAATTGTGCAAATGTTGGGATGATTGAGTCCCGCGGCGGCTTGAGCTTCCTGGAGAAAGCGTGCCTTATCCTGTTCAGACCCCGAGACTTGGGAGGGGAGAAATTTGAGCGCGACGGTGCGGTTGAGTTTGGCGTCCTGGGCTTTGTAGACCACGCCCATTCCGCCTTCGCCTAACTTCTCGAGTATTTTATAATGAGAAACGGTTGTTCCGATCATACCATAGCCAACTGATAGTGAGTTGGGCTTCTGCGGACAGGCCCGACTTCGCCGAGCTTTTCGAGAATCTTGTAGTGGGATATGGTTGTGCCGATCATCGAATTATCCTGCCTAATTTAAAACGCTCTCACCGACCCATGTGTTTCTGAAGGGGCGACTCTCAGAGTCGCCACTACGCGATCAATCACACATCGTTTGTCCCACTTGTCCGCCGGCTTCTTGGCCGATCATTTCTTCTTTACCCCGTGAGATAATCCCTCACACGATTCTTGATAATGGTATTTTCTCTCATAATTATCTCACGGGGCGAATCTCCGCCGTCCAATTGACAACAAGCGTAACCGGCGATGATATTTCTTCGCTCCCGGGCGATGCAACGAGGAAACGCTGTCCATCACTCGTTACGTCGTAAATATCCCTTGCACCGCCGCCGAATGGGCGGATCTGGAACAACGAGCGCGCAGAACCGACATCAACGGTAGTCGAACCAAGCGTGATCTCTGCAGCCATGATCTTGGCGTCCAATTCGAGATAGAAAAGCTCTTTCCCGTCACGGCGCCATCGAGGACGCGTTCCGCCGTTTGTCGATACCTGCCACTTGCCTCCGGGGCCCGGGAATGGTCGAATGTAGACTTCAAACCTACCCGACTCGTCGGATTGGTATGCAATCCAGCGGCCGTCGGGAGAAAACGATGCGCGAACTTCGATAAACTCTGTTTGCAGAAAAAGAAAAGGCTTCCGCTCACCTTTCATGGGCAGAATCCAAATATCACTTTTGGTTTTCAGATCTTCGGTGTGATAAGCAATAAATCTTCCATCGCGTGACCAATCACTCGGATATTTCTGGAGGTTTGACTCAAGCAGCAACTCTTCACTTCCTGCTCCGCTTGAGGATCGTTGAAACAAATCGAGGCGCCCCTTGCGATTTGATGCAAAGACAATCGTGCTGCCATCAGGAGACCAAATCGGCCAGCGCTCAAGAGCAGGATCAAATGTGAATTTTGTCCAGACTGACCGGCCGATTTCGTAGAGCCAGATGTCTGTGTTTCTGCTTTTTGCATCGAACTGAGAAATCGCAACCCGCCTTCCATCAGGCGAGAGGCGCAAGTCATGGTAAACCGAGGATTGGTTGAGCGCGCCTGTCTGCTTGCCTGTTTTGTCATACCAGAGAAGCTTTATTCCCGCCGAACTCGTTCCTGTCTGATATGCCAGAATCCCGTTCTGAGAAACGGAGAAAGAAGTCCTGCTCGTGAACGATTCGAAATATACGCTCTCTGAGATGGGGAAAGCATCACCCGTAATTTCAAAAGTCTTTACGTCGAACGGCTGCGCCATCAGCGTTTGTTCCCGCGCGAACAGAAGATGGCCGTAGGCATAGTCAACGCTTGAGCCAGATTTGATGAGAACTCGTGGAGTGAATGCTGTATCTAACGAAGCGACAAAGATGGCATCCCCTTCACCAACGCCGCCGGTTGTTGTCCGCGTGGTGAACAAAAAATGCTCGCCGTCCGGTAAAAAGCATGGCCAACGATGGCTCGTCTCACTGCGGCTTGAATCGAGCTTCGTGATGATCACAGGGACTCCGCCGGCAGCGGAAACGCGAGAAAGGGAAAAAGGACCGTTCGATGGACAAAAAAGGATTGTCCCTTTATCGTTCCAGGTTCCACCGCGCCCCGTAGGCGCATCGCACAGGGTCTGAGGAGGGCCGCCTGAAGCTTCGATCTTCTTCAACTTGCCGCTTGCAAAAAATCCGATGAAACGACTGTCGGGAGACCAGAAGGGGAATGAAGCGTCGTCAGTGCCGTTGAGCGCCTGGCCTGTAAGAGCATTGAGAGGCCTCACCCACAAGACTGTTTTCCCCGCTGAGTCTCTCGCTACGAATGCGAGAAGGCGTCCGTCTGGGGATAGCGCAATGTGACCGCCAAATGACGAGCTGAGGCTTGTTTTCTCAGGAGGCAAGATTGTGGCGCGGTATGTGCGAGAGTCAGTCGGTGTCTCGGTAAAATGGAAAATCGCCAGTGCAATGAGAGCCAGGAGCACTGCTCCGAAGGCCAGCCTTTCGGGCGAGAGCAGTTTTTTTATTGCCAAACATTCGATCGGATGGAATTCCCCTGTGGATTGGATGGGAGAAATTGCAGAAGGCCGGTATGCTTCGCGCGTCACCGACACACGGCTCACGCGAGCCTTACTTGTTTCTCTTTTGAATCTGCGCAACTCTTTGGCAACCTCCGCCACCGATTGATACCGTTCACCCGGCTCCTTTGCGAGGCATTCCAGAATAATCGCATCCAACTGCGGGTCAACATCGGGCTTCACCGAGGAAATGGGAATAGCGTCAACGTTGACAATCTCGTACGTGATCGCGGTTTCGTGGATGCCTTTGAACGGCGATTGTCCAGCAAAAAGTTCGTAGAGGATCACACCCAGGGAAAAAACGTCTGTGCGGTGGTCCGAGTCCTGTCCCAGCACCTGCTCAGGCGACATGTAGCCGACCGTGCCGACGGTACTGCCTTCTTTTGTCAATCTGGATGCCCCGCGCAGTTTCGCCAGGCCGAAGTCCATGATCTGCACGATGCCGTCTTTGCGGATCATGATGTTTTCGGGCTTGATGTCGCGATGCACGATGCCTTTTTCATGGGCAGCTGCCAGTCCGTCGGCAATTTGTATTCCGATGTCGATCGATTGCTTCACGGAGAAGTTTTGCTTTTTCTCTCTCAATGTTTGCCCGTCCACCAGCTCCATGGCGATGAACGCCTGGCCTTCGTGTTCTTCGATCCCATAGATCGTGCAGATGTTGGGATGGCTGAGTGCCGCGGCCGCCTGAGCCTCCTGCAGAAAGCGGGCTTTGTCCTGCTCGGATGTGGAGAGATGCGAGGGAAGGAATTTCAGGGCGACGGCGCGGTTGAGCTTGGTATCCTGGGCTTTGTACACCACGCCCATGCCGCCTTCACCGAGCTTTTCGAGAATCTTGTAATGCGAGACAATTTGTCCAATCACAACGGAGCCTCCATAAATGGTGCGATGGATAGTGAGAGGGGCGGAAATCTGCGAAAAACTGGGGCAAGTCAGCCCAAGGTAGAGAAATTGGGATCGAATATCAATTTAGCATCACTCAATGCTTGAAGTGCTAAATCGACTTGGGAACAAGGCAGAAGTCTGACTTTTGTCCCCGCTCTTTCCAGCGAAAAGTCAGACTTCTTACCTGGATTGTCTGGCCTATCTTGCCTCTTGTCGCTGATTTGTGCTCAACCCTTGAAGCTCTTTCCTCCCACAAAAAAATATCCGTCAACCGAGAGGTCATCGCTCGTTGCTGCTTTTCCCCGCTCGCGGCCGAGGTTCATTTTCCATTGAGAGAGGTCGGTGAACGTGTGCTTCACTTTGTCTAAAAGAGGAGCAAACCCGCGCGCTTCATACTCCTCCGCAGCCGCTTTGCTCTCCCAGATGGTGACAGACATTGCCTCGGATTGATCGCGATCGGGCATCAAGAGATAGGCATGCCGACAGCCTTGCGTCGCTTCCAGAGCTGGTATGATCTCGTGGATGTAGATATCGCGAAACTCCGCTTTCTTCTCGGGTTTGAGTTTCGGGGAAACGATTCGCAGGAACATCTCCGTCGGTTTGTCGAAACCTGTCTTCAGGTCACGGCTCATCACGGCGACCGGCAT
>JACVXU010000300.1 GCA_015661185.1 Bacteroidota bacterium | reverse complement strand
TGAGCGGATGGCTCCGGCGCCTTGACAAGAATGTAATTACTCAATATCTGAATGGCAAAGGGGAACTCCACCGTCATTGATGAAGAAACCATGTCAAGAATGTTCGAGCCTGCTATTCGTTCCAGCGCGGCTTGGCGTCAGATTCTCCTGCTATCAATGGGCGTTTTAGAGATGATGGTGTCACGTCTGGGACATAACTTAAATGAGTCAACGACAGAGCCGGGTGATACGTGGAAAAGGGAGCAGACCTGTCCACCATTCTTTGTGGCGGAGGGGTGTGTGCTTTTCTTTTTGTATTCCTTTTCCTACATTGACCGTGCAGGGAAAATCATCAACCACAAGGAAGGACGACTTCCATGGCCTCGATAACACTCATCGTGAACGGGAAGAAACAAACCGTTGAGGTCGCTGCCGAAACGCCGCTCTTATGGGTGCTCAGGGACACGCTCGGGCTCACAGGAACGAAGTATGGATGCGGTGCCGCTCACTGCGGCTCATGCACAGTCCACGTCAACGGAGAAGCCACTCGCTCCTGTGTCACACCGATCGAGTACTGTGAAGGGAAGACGGTGACGACAATCGAAGGGCTTTCGGCCGACCTGAGCCATCCTCTGCAGAAAGCATGGATCCAGGAAGATGTGCCTCAATGCGGGTATTGTCAGTCTGGACAAATCATGAGTGCCGCCGCTCTTCTCATACAAAATCCTCATCCGACAGACAAAATCATCGACGATGCGATGAGGAGCATTCTTTGCCGGTGCGGAACATATCCCCGGATCCGCCGTGCGATTCACCTTGCGGCAGGACAGAAAGGAGGCAAGTGATGAGCACTCAACCTTCTCTCTCGCGCAGGGATTTTATCAAAATCTCATCCGTCGCAGGCGCAGGGCTTCTGCTCAGTTTCTATCTCCCTTCGAAAGATGAACTTGCATTGGCGGCAACCGGTGAAGCGTTTGCCCCAAATGCCTGGTTGAAAATCGATAATGATGGTATCGTGACGATCACGGTCGCCAGGTCAGAAATGGGACAGGGAGTACTCACCTCAATGCCGATGATCGTCGCTGAAGAACTCGAGGCGGACTGGAAAAAAGTCAGGGTCGAGCAAGCAAACGCCCATCCTACGAAATACGGAAGCATGTCGACGGGCGGAAGCTTCAGCGTGCGTGGATCGTGGCAGAATTTGAGGACAGCAGGAGCAACAGCCCGCGAGCTTCTGATCTCGGCTGCGGCTCAAACGTGGGGCGTGGATCGATCAACGTGTCGGGCAGAAAACGGGAAGGTGGTACATTCCTCAGGAAAAGAACTACCATACGGTCAGTTGGCTTCCACAGCTGCGACGGTTCATGCACCGACAGGTGTGCGGTTGAAGGATCCAAAGGACTTCAAGATCCTGGGCAAACGTCTTCCGAAGTTGGACACACCTTCCAAGGTGAACGGGGCAGCGAAATTTGGCATGGATATTCGAGTGCCCGGAATGCTCTTCTCCTCGATCGAGCGATCGCCCGTCTTCGGCGGCAAGGTGAAGAGCTTCGATGCTTCGAAAGCAAAGGCGACCCCGGGAGTGCGTGATGTGGTTCAGGTCGATTCTGGCATTGCGGTCATTGCGAACTCAACGTGGGCTGCGTTCCAGGGACGCAAAGAGCTGAGCGTTCAATGGGACGAAGGCCAGTACGCAAATCAGAGCAGTGAAGCGATCTGGCAATCGCTCGAAGAGATGGCAAAATCGAGGGGGTCCGTTGACGACTATGAAGGAGATGCCGAGAGCGCACTTGCCGGAGCAGCGAAGCAAGTGGAAGCTGTCTACTATGCTCCGCTGGTTGCGCACGTAACGATGGAGCCGATGAACTGTGTCGCCGATGTCCGCTCGGACAGATGCGAGATCTGGGTACCGACTCAATCGCCACAACAGATCCAGAACGAAGCCGCCAGAATTCTCGGCCTCCCCGTCGATAAAGTGAGAGTCAACGTTACGCTTCTGGGCGGAGGCTTCGGCCGGCGACTGCAAACAGACTACGGTTCCGACGCAGTGAGAGTCTCAAAGGCAATCGGAGCGCCTGTTCAGGTTATTTGGACGCGCGAAGACGACATGCAGCACGACTGGTACCGACCGTGCACCTACAACGTACTGAAAGGCGGCCTCGACAAAGACGGGTGGCCAGTGGCATGGATGCATCGTATAGCCGGACCCGGCTCGAGGGGCCTTGTGGTCGCAGGGTCAACACCGCCGTATGCGATTCCGAACTTCCGGGTTGACTCGCACATCAAGGAGACAGGTGTGCCGATCGGCGCGTGGCGTTCCGTGGGACCGTCGCAGAATGGTTTCGTCGTCGAGTCGTTCATCGATGAGCTGGCACACGCGGCAAAGAAGGATCCTTTTGAGTTCCGCCGACATCTGCTCTCGAAGTCGCCCCGCCTGCGCAGGGCGCTTGAAGTCGCCGCCGAGAAAGCGGGCTGGGGAAAGCCACTTCCTGCCGGCGTGGGGCGTGGAATCGCGGCTGTGGAGAGCTTTGGCAGTGCTGTCGCAGAAGTGGTGGAGGCCTCGGTTGCTAAGGATGGAAGTGTCAAAATCCATCGGATTGTTGCGGCAGTTGACTGCGGACCGATCGTCAATCCAGATACTCTTGAGGCGCAAGTTGAAGGTGGGATAGTCTACTCACTCAGTTCGGTGCTCAAGGATGAAATCACCATTGCGAAGGGACGGACTGTACAGAGCAACTTTGACGACTACCGCATCCTGACGATTGACGAGATGCCAAAAGTTGAAACGCACATCATTCCAAGCACTGAATCTGTCGGTGGAATCGGCGAACCCGGACTTCCCCCTGTCGCGCCGGCACTGTGCAATGCTATTTTTGCCGCAAGCGGCATACGCGTCCGCAGGCTGCCTATCAAGCCCGCAGATCTGAAGAAATCCTAGATGAAGCACCAGACATGCCACTAAGGCACAAGGACACGAAGTAAGAGCTTTTGAGTATTTCAATCCAAATGCTTCGTGGCTTGGTGTCTTCGTGGCATTCTTTTTTCCCTGGGCGGGATGAGCAGACGGGTGTGTGCTATTTCAGTGACGTTACAGTTTCCCTCATTCCTTGAAAAACCGTATCTTTCTCCCAACCACGGAGAGAGAGCATGACCGCCAACCAAGCGCCCCTCAAAGCCCCGGTCCCGGGACACATCATCGTTGAGCACGGTCCGAATGGACTTGTATTATCCTACAACTGGTTCTCCTGGACGTACATTGCTCTTGCTATCTTTGCGCTTTTCTGGGATGGTTTCCTTGTTTTCTGGTATAGCGTCGCATCCTCACAGGGCGCTCCGTGGATCATGCTCGTGTTTCCGCTTCTTCACGTCAGTGTTGGGGTTGGACTCACCTACTCTGCGCTCGCCGGCTTCTACAACAAGACGATCATCACGGTCGGAATGGGACAGCTCTCCATTCAACACAAACCTCTTCCCTGGCCCGGAAACCGAACGGTGCAAGCGTCGGACCTCATTCAGCTGTACTCCGAGGAGCGGGTGACCCGTTCGAACAACGGCTCGCGGACCACTTATGAACTCAGCGCCATCTCCAACCAGAACAAAAAAATCACACTGCTCAGCGGTCTCAACTCCCAGGACGAAGTTCGATTCTTCGAACAAAAGATTGAAGAGCAACTGGGCATCCAGGACCGTCCCGTCGAAGGCGAACTGCGCAGATAGACAGTTTCTATTGTTCCGCCATTCCATATTGTTGAAAGACTCACGCATGCCAACCGACACACTGAAAATCGGATCGACTTCTCCCGACTTCACAGACCTTCCAGCGACAGATGGCAAGAAGTACTCACTGAAGGATTTCGAAGACAAGAAGGGGATCGTTGTCGTCTTTTCATGCAATCACTGTCCAACCGTTCAAGCTTACGAGGACAGGATGATTGCGTTCCAGAACGAGTATGGG
>JACVXU010000299.1 GCA_015661185.1 Bacteroidota bacterium | reverse complement strand
CTCCCCGCCCGCCTGACTGACGTCAGTCGGTCGGGCGGGTGTGCGTTGGGTTGTGAGGTAGGGAGAGGGGATGGACTTGTCCGCCGTCTTCTTGGCGGAAGGGGTGTGTGTTTTAGTCTTTCACTCCGCCTGAGAGAAGCACTTACCGCCCACGATCTCACGACGGCCGTTCGTGAACTCTGCCCAGTCGCGCGAGCTCGGCAATATCCAGGTTCTCAAGGATCTGCCTGGAGTATCCCTCACTCACTGCGCCAATCATAGCTAATCCCAGGTCCTCAAGCGTACATACATATTTCGGGAACAATGCCCTCAAGAGGGGATACGCTGCTCCGAGCACTTTCGAAACGCCGTACGCGTGCTTCTGTCCATCGATCGGTTTGATGAATCCCGGCCTGAATGCATAAGCCGCTTTGAAGGGGAGTTTCATCAAGTGGTTCTCCGTCTTCCCCTTGACTCTCGCCCACATCACGCGCCCCTTCTCGCTGCTGTCAGTCCCCGTGCCCGACACATAACAAAACGTCATGTCGGGATTGAGCTTCGCCAGAACCGTCGCCGCGCTCATCGTCAGGTCGTACGTGAGGCGATGGTATTCTTCCTCCTTCTTCCCGACGGAAGTCACGCCGAGACAGAAGAAACAGGAATTGAATCCCTTGAGCCGGCCCTCGATGCTTGAGTAGTCGAAAAAGTCCATGTGCAGGATCTCATGCAACTTCTCGTGCTTCACATTGCAGGGCTTTCGGCTTATCACGAGCAGAGATTCAACATCAGGGTGTCTGAGAGCTACATCGAGCACTCCTTCCCCAACCATGCCTGTGCCACCGAATACTATCGCTCTGATCTTCATTGTCGGCTTCGATTCCTCTCCGTTTAGTCCTTTGCTTCTTCAGGCACCAAGCTTTGTTGCCGAAGGAGCAGAGGAACGAAACGGCGGACTCAGTCGGGGCGAATAGCCATTCGCCCCCGACAGGAACAATCACTGATCATGCTCCGCCGTTTCGTTCTCCCTCGAAGAAACACCGGGCTTTTCCTTTTTAAAAGCGCACATCGTTCAAAGTTCTAACATTCCCTATCAGGTATCCCCCCTCGTCGGGATCAACTTGAACTCCGCAGTCGAGATGATAGCGTGTATTTGTCCCAGATGCCTCTCCTCATGAACTCCAACGAACGCCACCCATTGTGCCAGGTCAAGCGGGCCGAAGATCCAGTGAGGGAACCGGACGAGCGTCGGGTCAACCGACTGCAATCGCGGCCGGAGAGCCAGAAGTTCTCGCTGAACATCGTGGAGGACTTTCAGCGAGTCAGCCGCCTTGACGCTGCCGGTAGGTTCGAACTTGTCGCGCGTGACGTATTTCTCCGTCCTGCTTCGTTCGAGATAAGGCTCGAGCGAGACCTCAAATGAATGGAGCGGTGGATTCGGTCCGGTTGCCGCTGCGGCTTTGTCCGTCAGCGTCGTTATGAGCCTAACCAGCGGCCCCTCGACAATTGCCAGGTGCTCGAGAGTGTTTTCTACCGACCATCCGCCAATTGTCGGTTTGAAGCCCAGCTGCGCGATACTGAGATCCCGGGTGGACTCTTCTAACTCTTCAAACGCGCGTTCCTTCACGCTGAAAATTTCCGACAAGTCTCTGTATGTCAATGCGCCTCCTCTCCTCTTTCAGGTTGTAGGTCGAAATTCAATCCGATCTCCCCGAGGGTTCACGAGTCGCGCGATTACCACGATTATCCAAGATCTCTCTGTCCGTTGAGACGGAGTCATTGCAGCAATCGAATCGCATACTCGAGTTGCTTGTCTACCCCTTTTCTGGCATCGTCAGCTGTCTGCTCTACGCGGACATCCGGAGGGATACCATTCCACTCCTGTCGCTCACCATCATATCGGCGAAGGTCCTTCGTGGGGATGCGGATTTGTCTCCCCCCCGGCAATCTGAACACATGCGGCTCTCCTCCGGCTCCGGCAGTCGTATCACCGATCACGGTAACGGTGAGGATCTGTTTCATTTTTTCAGTAAACCCTTCCCCTTCGCTGAACGTTCTGCCGTTTGCGAGGACGACAACCGGTTTCTCATATCGGAAGGGACCGAGCGACGGTATGTACCCGACGGGAGCCAATTCTCCTTTGACATAGAACGGGGGATACTTCTGCGGCGAACCAAGGAACCTGCCGACAACAACTCTGCTCGTGATGTCGGATCCTCCTTCATTGCCTCGGACATCGATGATGAGTCCTTTGGTGTTTTTGAAATACTCCAGAACAATCGCGAAATCGTTGATCCAGGTCCCATTCTGGAAGGATGAGATGTAGACGTATCCGATGTTGCCATCCAGCATCTCGTATTCCATCCTCTGATTGCCGGCCAGGCGAAGCTCTCTGTCGAAGTAGCGCCGAATAACGAGAGGATCGTATGCATCTTTGTCGCGTCGAGAGCGTGGAGGTTGGTAAACAACGACAGGAGATCCCCCGACCGTCCAGAGGCCGACGTGTCCATCTCTCAGCTCCTTCAAGAGGTCGAAGAGCACAAAGTATATCTCGTCGCCGCGGGCGGCTTGGGCTCGCGGTAGGTACTCCGTGTGAATGCTATCCCAGTTGATCCCTTTGAACTGAAGAAACGGGTACACATCCTTTACGGTTTTCCACGCCGCCTCAAAGTCAGCGAGGCCGGAATCGGCTGGAGGCTCGCCGACGATCAGTTCTCCACAGGAGCACAGAAGACCCAGAAGCACAAAGAGTAAACACGAGAGGAATCGTTTCATGTGATTCCTCCCTTCAGAAACCGTAGAAAACGGACAGGACACCCATGTCGCTTCCCGAGATGAAATAGTCCCAGGCATTGATCCTCGCAATCTCGACCCTGTAGGCAAGTCTGGCGGAGATGTTCGAAGACAGCTGGTAGCGAATGCCGATGTCCGTTTTTGAGCGCCAACCCGAGAAAGGAGTCAACAACTTCAGGAAGGGTTCCGAGCTATTGTCGGGATTCACGAACCGGGCGCCAAGGGAAAGCACGTTGGTCTCGAATGACGCATCTGCCGTCAATGCGTTTTCGATTGCGCACGCCAGCGCAAGAGTCGCACCAGCCGAAAACAACATCGCGGCCGAATAAGCTCTGGTGATGGCGTTGCCGCCATTCGCTATGTTTTGACTCCGAAAGTGAATGAAGAATTCCGGCGATGGCCCGAGATACGCGACCACGTCTCTTGACAGGAGGGAGAATCGGCCGACAGGGTAGAGATAGTTGATGTCGAACGAGGCCGAGACATTGTAATTCTTGATCGCAGCAGCTGCCCGGTATTCGAGCGTCATGTTGCTCGCGCGCTTGCCAGTCATATCGGTCCACGTCAGGAGATACACAGGCATAGGGCCCGAATAGTTCTGGCGAGAAATGAACTCGTCACGTATGGAGTATAATCCGGGACCGACTTGCAGAGTCAGACCACGGTGAAAGACGGATTGAGATGAGGAATCGCCGGTTTGACCAATGGGATTCGACGAGGTTGTCTGGGCAACTGAGAGGCAATTCACAACAATGACTAGAACGAGAAGCAACAATCCGGGGGCTTGGACGATTTTCGCTTTCATGTCAGTTACCCTGCTCTGGGCCGCCGTTTATCAACTTGTGGCAACGCGATCGTTACTTTTTCTTCACAGTGTAGTTGTTGGTTGAAGCGACCTTCTCCACAGCGTATCCGTTCTTCAGTTCCAATGTCCAGCCATCGCCCGTGACTTTCGAATCGTTGATGTCCAGGGGAGTGCTCACCGTTATCTTGTCCCAGTTGGCTCCGAGCAGCGCTCCGCGTTCCACAGTGAGTATGCCCCAGTTGTCGGTCACGCGAATGGTCGGATAGACCATTCCTTGATCTCCAAGTGGGATGATGTTTCGCGGGTCAAACGATATGTTCATCTTTTCAAACACGATGACCAGATGTGGCTGATCGATGAACTTGTTCTTGTACTCTGCGATCAGTTTCTTCCTGTTTTCTTCACGCGCGGTTTCTTCTGCCGTGACGGTTTCTCCGCCGTATTGGTCGGCAATCGCAGCGACTGCAGCTTTCAAATCACCCGGAAGATTCAGATTGAGGGCCTTTGTGAGATAGTCGGTGAGATTCGATTGCGCCGTGATCTCCCTGTTCCAGGTACTTTTCTCATTGGATAGCAGGTAACCGTAGATGGGGATCGTTTGGTAGGGAAATGACCTTACGAACGTCGGATTCTTCAGAAAAGCACTGATGCTTTGCCTGAAGTGATCCTGAATCTCCTCTCTCTTCATTCCAGACATCATCAAGCCCGTGAACTCCGCAAGCCCCTCGTTGAGTTCCAGAAGGTTTTCTGTTGTGTCGGCGCCAGCGAACAACGACCGCCGATATTCTCGCATTGTGAACGCATTCCTCAGATGAGATCGTCTCGCGGCGCTTGATTCGGCTAACACCGCCGCTTTAAGCGCCTCCAGCTCCAACCGCAAAAAGATCCTTCCCTCCTTCTGGTCGAGATGACTGTTCGCAGTGTTGTACAGTTTGAAACCCAGCGCCGGCTGCGCCCGGTGGAAAAGCTCATGGGTAACAAGACACACTCTCTCGTTCTTGTTGGCGGGAAGCGACAGCATGATCATAGCCCACTCTACGCCATTCCATCGAACCGAAGTGTTGGCAATGTTGACCTCCTTCGGCAGAATGCCTCTGTAGATCGTTCCATTCCCCTTCAGCACACCGGCCGAGTCGGCGACATTCGCATATAATTCTCGCGTGACCGGTTGAACCAGAAGGACCGGGCCATAGAGGTCGTAGTTCCAGAGATCCTTGTGTTGCGCAGTCGCAATTCTGATCTCGTTGAAGTAGGCCGCAATAGTATCCAGGAAGGCAGCGGTTTTATTGCCGATGTTTTCTGAGCTGGAATGCTCCTGCCCAAATACGCCGACGGATGTCGCAAGAGCAAGAGTGCAAGCAAGTAACGCTCTTAGCATTGCTGTCTCCCTGAACAACTGAATGAACGAAACGAACCGGCACGACTAATCTCCGGCCGATACGATTCTGCAGGTGCCGATTTACATGAATCGTGTATCTCAAGCAGGTTCCCGACCTGCCTGCCCGCCGCAGTCCGAAGGACGGAGGTGGGAAGGTCGGGCTACATCCCTCCCGTCGGGGAGTCACAGATTGATTTCCCCCGTAACCATTTCGTTATTCTCTCCTTTATGTCGCTCTTCAGCGAGGTCGGTTTCTCCGTAAAGACCAGGCCGTCGGGTCGAAACTTCGTCTTGCCATCCACGCACCGGCTTCATGCCTCCCGAACCGTTCAGTGTATGAATCCTAAGGACAGCCGCTTCACGCTTCTCCTGTCATACCACGATTGGAGAGCCCGGCATCGTTATTGATGATCATTTCATTTTCCACGTATTCGGCAGCTCCGTGCTCACCTCGCGTCTTCGTTCCGGGGAATCCTGCGCAACATCGGCAATGGTCTGAACGACATCGCGGGCGATATCTCCGAGCATATAGTAGCTGTGCTCAACTTCAAGGAGACCGCCCGGAACAACAGGCGTGCAATCGATTTGGCAGACTTTTGAATGCACGTGATATGGGCGCGCCGAGCCGTTGTAGCCTAGTCGCTCCGGATTTCCTTTGGTCGAATCCGAGATCATCATCGCCTTGTCCTGGCGGTTGAAATACACATTGATGTTGCGCGTCAGCTCGTTCAGCCGGCCAAGAGATTGATCAGGCTCCAGTACAGTGTCGTCCACATCGGGCGCACACATGAAAATGTTTTCAAACAGACGTGGGAGCGATGGGGTCTGAGCAAATTTCAGCATACGGACGAGCGCATTCTGAAGGACGTAGTTCCCCATTGAGTGACACAGGAGGTGGATATCCTGTTCACACAACTTCTCCTTTCCAGCCTTCGCATCGTCACGGAGCCGCTGGAAGTAGTCACGAAGCTTGAGGAATCCCCGCCCCACTGCGTATCCGGAATTGCGCGCATCGGCACGGTCGACGAGATAGGAGTAGAACGGAATTGCCTTTCCCTCCGACGGCCAGGTGAACAGCACCACCATGACCTGCTGCTTCAAATCCTTGTGCTTGTTGACCATCTCCTGCAACGCGAGCGCAGAACCGACGGCTTCTTCCCAGGTGACATTGAATCCGTGAATGTAGACGAGCACATCCGTGCTCTTCATCATCTCGGATTTCAGGTCCGTAAAAAACTTCGATGAGCCGAACTTCGAAAGCGATTGCTTGCTGTCGGCCACATTTTTCTTCAAGCCCTCCTTGTACGGTTGTATGGTCGCCTTGCCTGCCAGAGTCTTGAAATAGTCGGCAAGCTTGATGCCATCACCGGCATTCAAGGGCGCGACCTTGGCATCCAGGAATTGTCTGACTTTCGCCTCGTCGGCCTGTACAGTGAGGTATCCAAACCGAAGATTCTCGTGGCCATCATCGCTGAAGCTCGAGTCGTACCGCGCGGGGTGCATAGAGTCGCCTATGTGGTGGCGGTTGGTGGCGTAGTAGAGGGTGTAGGGTTTCATGGGTGACTGTGATTCCTCAGGATGTTTGCGATTGATAGGATGCACTGGCTGCTTTTTGGACACGACCCCCTTCGGGGGTGAACTCCGCGTGTCCCTCCAGCAACTATTTGAAGAGACCCGCGAGACCCTTGATCACAGCCTCAAAGGCTTTCTTATTGATCCCGAGACTTGCATAGCCGTGGACTTCGTTTCGAGCGAAGTTTCCGCCAATGCCGATGCTTCCGTAAGAGTTAAAATCGTACGTCAAGGCAAGTCCTATGACTTCGGCTGAGTCGGAAAAAAGTCGTTCTGTAATTGCAAATGCAACGCCGAGGCGTCGCCAGGAAAACTCCGGCACAACAAATTCATCTCCCGGCACGATTGCGTCACCGAATGCCAGACCAATTTCAAAAACTGTTGGAGAAGTCGTGCTCATTGGTTTTTTCAGGTTCATTCGAGGGCTCGATTGTGTGCCGACGATTGGAAAGGGCACATAGCGAGCTCTGAAGATGCCCATACGCTCCGCGGGATCGAGCGCCGGCATGAACCGTAGTGATGATTTGTAATTGCGATAAAGAAGATGAGCTGATTGGAAATCATCATCTATCGTAAGATCAGACTTTCTGACACTCGGGCCAAACGCCAGGGTATCTGTCAAATTCGCTTCAACTTCCATTGCAAGTTGCTGTTTCAATG
>JACVXU010000090.1 GCA_015661185.1 Bacteroidota bacterium | reverse complement strand
AGCTTGCGAGCATTCATTCAGCACACAGGATTATTCGGTTCAGTGACAATGGCGACACATCGTCGTCCTTCAATCTGTTCGTTTCGATCCCGCCCCCGGGAGAGCGAATGCCCCCTTGCCGACAAGGGTTCGGAACGGATAAAGAAGCTGCGTGAGCTCCAGAAATTCATCGAGTGAGAGCTGTTCCGGCCTTTTTGTAAGATCAAAAGAGACTGTGTCAAGTTGCGCGTCAGGGAATCCCATATACCGGAGGCCGTTTCTGAGCGTTTTTCGCCGCTTCCCAAACGTCGATCGGACAATAGCGGTCAAGAGCTCCCGATCGCACTCGGCGAGGCGCTGGCGAAATCCCAGTCGCACAATGGCTGAATCCACTCCGGGCTTCGGGTAAAACGAGTTCCTTGAAACCTTGAACAAGAGCTCGGGCTCCGTGTAGTACCGGACAGAAACTGCCAGGATACCATAATCCTTGGTCCCGATCGGTGCTACAAACCGCCGGGCGACCTCAAGCTGCACCATCAGCGTCGCATCCTCGATGACGCCGTGCTGATCGAAGAGCCAGAAGAGAATCTCGCTGGTGATGTTGTATGGAATATTCCCAACGACCCGGAGGCGCTGTTGTTTCCTGTGGAAGAACTGATCAAGGGAGACCGTGCGGACATCTGCGTGCACGACTTCGATCGACTCGCCGAATAACTCCTGCAAAATCCCAACGGCCCGCTCATCAAGCTCGATGGCAATGAGACGCTCGCACCGCCCGCGCAGGTGCTTGGTAAGCGCGCCCTGCCCCGGACCGATCTCAACGACAACATCGTCAGGACGGAGATGCAGGCTCTCGACAATGTTGCGCGCAACATTCTCGTCACGTAGGAAATTTTGCCCGAGGGATTTTTTTGGTGGAAGCATGTGCGCTGAGACCGGGTCAATATACAGAACGCGAGCGCAATTTTCAATGAAACTAGGCCGGGATTGCATTTCGGACGAAATTCGGTTACTTTAATGTACCTTTATCGACACTCTTACCATGGCGAAGACTCAAAAACCCCCTGCGAAAGTCCCAACGAAGGACGCTCAAACGGCTCCGTATCTCTCGATTATTGTGCCTCTTCTGGATGAAGAAGAGTCCCTCGGTGAGCTCTACGCACAGATTCTTGCCGCGACCAAGCCTCTGGCGAAGCCGGTTGAGATGATTTTTGTGGACGACGGGAGCACTGACAAGTCGTTTTCGATTCTTGCAGAGCTTCATGCAAAGGACCCGCGCGTCAAGGTGATTCGATTCCGAAGAAACTTCGGCAAGTCGGCTGCCCTATCCGTCGGATTTCGCGAGGCCCGGGGGGAGTACGTCGTGACGATGGACGCCGATCTGCAGGACGACCCCGGCGAGATCCCCTCGCTCATCGAGATGCTGCAGCAAGGGTACGACCTCGTCTCCGGCTGGAAACAAAAACGGCATGATCCGATATCGAAGACCATCCCCTCACGGATCGCTAATTCCGTTACCGCGATAATGACGGGAATCCCAATTCACGACATGAATTGCGGACTGAAGGCGTACCGGAAGGAAGTCGTCAAGGGGATTATCGTCTATGGAGAACTTCATCGGTACATACCGGCGCTTGCGCACTGGGCAGGCTTCAGAGTCGGTGAGAAGGTCGTCAATCACCATCCCCGCAAGTATGGTCACACAAAATTCGGCATCGGCAGGTTTTCCCGGGGATTCCTCGATCTGCTGACAGTTCTTTTCACGACCCGATACATCCGGCGTCCGCTCCACCTCTTCGGCGTCTGGGGAATTTTCTCCTTCATCATCGGCGTTTTCATCGACGGATATCTTTCCGTCGAATGGTTCCTCGGTCGGACTTCTCTCAGCAACCGGCCTCTTTTTCTCCTCGGATTCCTCTTCATCATTATCGGTGTTCAGTTCGTTTCGTTCGGATTGCTTGGGGAGATGATCAACCGCCAGCAGCAGGATGAATCGACCTACTCCATCCGGGAGATCATACGGTAAAGGAGCCGGAAAGCCGACGTGATCACACTCAAAACTGACTGCCGGTTCTTTCGAGGCGACATTCCGTGCAAACCGCACAAGCGGTTTGGCGTCCACTGCATGGATGAAGCCGGGAAGGTCTGTCCGCATTACGATCCGACCAACAAGAATATCCTTATCATCAAGCTCGGTGCGATCGGCGACGTCATTCGAACAACGCCGCTCCTTCACAAGCTGAAAGCAACGCACCCTTCCGCGAAGATCTGGTGGCTCACACTCACACCGGAGATACTCCCATCGATTGTTGATGAACCTTTGGGGTTCTCTCTGAAGAATATCGTCTCGCTTCGCTCGCTCCACTTCGACCTCTTGTATAACCTCGACAAGGATCGCGAGGCGTGCGCGCTCGCCGAACAAATCTCGGCCACAACCAAGAAAGGGTTCCGCCTCAAGGATGGTCTCATTTCACCAATCGATGCTGCTGCAGAAACCAAGTATCTGACCGGAGTGTTTGACGACCTGAGCCAGGCCAACACCAGGAGCTATCCGCAAGAGATATTCGAAATTTGCGGCTTCTCATTCGGCGGAGAGCGCTATATCCTCGACCGGCCGGAAAAACCCACAACGGCATGGAAGGTCAACAAGCGCAAGCGCGTAGTGGGACTTAATACCGGCTGTGGCGGGCGCTGGACTTCGCGCCTCTGGGATTACAAGAACTGGATTTCGCTGGCGCGCACGCTCAAGAAGAAGGGGTACGAAGTCGTCCTCCTTGGCGGCGAACAGGAGCATTTAAAAAATAAGAAGTTGGCCAGCGCGACGAAGGCAAAATACTTCGGTCATTTTCCCCTGCAACAATTCATCGAACTCATGGACCAGTGCGACCTCGTGGTCACCGGCGTTACCATGGCAATGCATATCACGATCGGGTTGGGGAAGAAGATCGTCCTACTCAACAACATCTTTAATAAGCATGAGTTCGAGCTCTACGGCCTCGGAACGATCGTTGAGCCTGACAAGCCATGCCGATGCTATTATCAACCATCTTGCACGAACGCTCAATACCGCTGCATGGAGCATGTGCCCGTCAAGAGCGTCGTTGATGCGTGCGAACGGCTTCTCCGATCGTAACCCGAACGTGTTGCCGACTGGAGCGGACCTGTGACGACCTGCCCTCTGTGCCAACAAACCGTTACCCGCGATTTCCCGATCACCTACGAATTCAACAATAAGCAATACCAGGCAAAACAGTGTTCACATTGTACATTTGTCTTTCTTGATCCCCGGTTGACCGCGGATGAACTTAGGCTGCTTTATAGCGATGAATATTTCTTGCATGACGGGGCGGACTCTGGCGCGCATTCAGCGTCAGACTACGAGACTGCTGCGATCAAAGGATCGGTCAAGTTTCCTGAGATTCTTGGATGGATCAGGCGGTTCAAACCATCGGGTGATTTCTTTGAGATTGGGTGCGGGATGGGATATTTTCTGGAGTATGCTCGGAAGCACGGATATGCTGTCAGCGGCATCGAGTATGCGGAACTTGGAGTTCGAACGTGTCGGGAGAAATTCGGATTGGATGTTCGGCGCGGCTCCTTTGAGGAACTCGCCCCGGAACCGGGCAGATACGACGTCATCTTTATGGGGGATGTGCTGGAGCACCTGATCGAACCGCTGGAGATGTTGACGAAAGCGCGCTCGATGGTGAAAGCATCGGGAGTTGTCGCGCTTGAGGTGCCGTCGATGTTTAATAGCCTGACCGGACGTTGTGCGACCGTCGGCATGCGACTGTTCGGGACGAAAAAGAAGATGACGCTCCCCCCCTACCACGTCAACGAGTTCACACCGAAGACACTGCGCGCAATCATTGAACGCGCGGGCTTCAGAGAGACCCTCATCATCCAGCGCATCAAACCCCCGTCAGCAATCACGCTTCGGGGAAGCGGATTCGAGAAAGCGGTGAAGAAGATTCTGCATTATCCAAATTACGGACTGACAAAGTCACTCGGCGTATTCGGCGACCGCCTTCTCGGGATAGGCATCAAGTGAGACTCTATGGCCAAACAACCTAGACTGCAGAACATACCACAGACATCGCTGTTCCCTTTTTTCCCCGACTCTGTGAACAGCCGCTACGCGGGGCTCGTTCTCGCAGGTCTCTATTTCCTTCTCATGCTTCTTGTGAGCCTCAAGTACCATGTCGTTGGCGATTACAACGTTGAGACGGATTTCTACTGGAGTTATGTCCCCCAGGCCAGGCACATCCTCGAAGGTGCAGTTCCCATTGAAGACTTCCATGGACCGACCTATCCGATGGTTCTTGCGCTCATCTCGATCTTCACGCGAGATCTGTTCCATGCCGGGGTCGTCCTTTCGACATTCGCTGCTGCCGTCTCCCTGTTTCTAATGTTCGAACTGCTGAAGAAGCTCTTCCGTTCGGACATCGCTCTTCTGGGCACACTCCTCGTCGCCGCGAACACGACATTTATCCGGTACTCGTACACGGCCGGCACCGACATGCTCTTCGTGGCTCTCATCACGGCCTCGACATTTTTTGTACTCCGTGATGAACACATGCGATGGTCCAACATTGCGTTCGCCGCTCTTTTTGCAGCGATCGGTTATCTTACGAGGTACAACGGCCTCTCCGCTGCGGTGGGAGTTCCGCTGGCGGTGATCGTCGCGAACCCGTTCCAGCAAAACCTCAAAGACCGTGTCAAAACCTCCGGCGTTTTCCTTGCTCTGTTCCTTCTCGCGATTTCCCCCTGGGGAATTTATTGTCTGGTTGAGAAAGGGAGTTTCTTCTACAACAAGAACTATCTCAACATTGCGTATGAGATGTTTGCGAAGGGGAGGATCGGTTGGGATCAGTATTGGTACGGTGAGGCTCAGAAGTTCACTTCGCTTGCACAGGTGCTCTTTGCGGACCCCGGCCTCTTCGTCAAGTCACTGGTGAAGAACCTGATCGATCACGGCATCAGCGATCTGAATCTCCTCGTCGGCTGGCACGTGGGTGTCTTCGCGCTGCTGGGCATTGCTGCATTCATCAAGGATCGTGCAGAGAGGCGGGTAGTGGGTTACTTTTTGATCGCTGCTGCGTTCTTTGGTGTGCTGCTGCTGGTGTTCTATGGCGAGCGCTTTTCCATGATTCTCCTCCCCGTCTACAGTGTGCTCGCTTTGAAAACTCTAAGCCTGCCCTCCCTCGCACCATACCGCTTCTGGAAGAAGATGCACATCGGGGGCATCATCGCACTCATCCTGATCCTTTGGACCGGTTACAGCTCTCTGGATTTCAACAGGGTGAATATCGACTCCGGTCCACGGGAGGTCCTGACGTTCGGCGATTGGTTCCATCAGAACTTCGGTGACTCGGAACGCGGGAAGGTTGTCATTGCGCGCAAGCCGCATATTGCCTATTATCTCGATATGAAACTGGAAATGTTCCCGTACGTCGAAACCTACGATCAGCTTGTTGCCGAGATGCGCAGGTCCAAAGCCTCGTATCTGTATTTTAGCCTCATGGAGGCGGGCATGCGACCACAGTTTCAGAACCTCCTGAATCCGCGCACAGCGCCAAAGGAATTGCGTCCTCTGACGTACACAACGAATCCGCCGGCCGTCCTCTACAAAGTTGAACTGGAAGCGACGCAGTGAACATCGTCATTGTCGGAACGGCATACCCTTTGCGCGGCGGCATTGCACACTTCAATGCGCTGCTCTACAAACATTTGTCCAAACATCATCGTGTGGACATCGTGACCTTTTCGCGGCAATATCCAACAATTCTATTTCCAGGCAAGACACAGGACGAGAAGGGCGGTCAAGAGGGCGCCGTGCCGAGCGAGCAGCTGATCGACTCGATCAATCCACTTACCTGGATCAAGGCAGCAAATGCAATTGCACGCAAGAAGCCGGACTTGCTCATTTTCAAGTACTGGATGCCGTTCTTTGGTCCATGCTTTGGGACGATCGCGCGTCTCGTACGCCGGAAGACAGGTGCGAAGGTGCTCTTCATTTGCGACAATATCATACCGCACGAGAAGCGCCCGGGTGACATGGTCTTTACCCGCTACGCATTCAACGCGGTCGACGCCTTCATTGTTCAGTCGGCATCGGTGGAAAGAGATTTGAACGCGTTCTTACCGGGATCACGGTATGCCCTCGTACCGCATCCAGTCTATGAGATTTTTGGCAGCAGTTTGGCTAAGACAGATGCGCGCGCAAAGCTCGGGATCAGAGACGAACGTGTGATTCTCTTCTTCGGTTACGTGCGCCGCTATAAGGGACTTCACACCCTGCTTGATGCGATGCCCGCAATCCTGAAATCATTGAAGGTGAAGCTGCTTGTTGTCGGTGAATTCTATGACGATGAACAGAAGTACCGGCAGCAGATCGCAGAGAACAATCTCCAGAATGACGTAGTTGTCCATTCCGACTACGTCCCGAACGAAGAAGTCAGCCTTTACTTCTCAGCGGCTGATGTCGTTGTCCTGCCGTACATCACAGCCACTCAGAGCGGCATTGTACAAATCGCGTATCAATTCGACAAGCCAGTGATAGCGACGGACGTTGGCGGTCTCGCGGAGGTTGTATTGAACAACCGGACGGGATTCATTGTCAAACCCGCGGCACCTCAGGAAGTTGCAGACGCGGTCGTCCGGTTCTATGAGGGCAAACGCGAGCAAGAATTCGTCAAGAACGTCCGCGAAGAGAAGAAGAAGTACAGCTGGGATAATTTGATTCAGGCGATTGAGAAGTTGGTTCACCAATCGTCGTAGCTAGCACCAGAATTAATTCTGGAGCTAGCCAACCCGGCTATGCCACGCAGCCGGCTAAGGGTTTTCACGAATCGCATTATGTTGCATTCATACACACGCATATTTGTTCATCTTGTTTGGTCCACAAAACATCGCGAACCATTGTTGACCGATGAGGTCCGTCCCAGACTTCGACAACACTTGATCAGCAATGCTGAAGAAAAGCGGATCGCTATCGACACTCTGGCCGTACAAATTGAGCACGTCCACGCGCTGGTCATTCTGCCAAGCAATCAAACGGTTGAATCCGTAGTCCGTCTGTTGAAAGGAGAATCCTCACATTGGATGAACAGTGAAAACCTTGCACGGGAGAAATTTAGCTGGCAACGGGGCTATGGTGCGTTTTCTGTAAGCCTTGCTGATATTGGAGCGGTTCGCACTTACATCCGCAACCAAGATGACCATCACCGCGAGGAGCCATTTGCCGCGGAGTTCCAAACAACGTTGTCGAGGCATGGTATCGCCGAGAATGGACAGGAAACCGACGAAGAGTGATTGAGGTAATCGTGTGTCCGAATCACCGTTTATTGTAAACCAAAGTGACACGTTGATTTTTTCCCGAGCTGAAGCTCGGGGCAATAAGATGCTGGAGGCACCCGACGCAGCAATTGATCAGATTCTCCACGGTAAGGATTTGGCAAGGTTCAAAGGCGTTCAGGCAATTGCCCCCATCCTCATCCCAGAGAGAAAAGCGATGACGGTGCAAGAATTCAAAAGCTCCATGCGATCGCACCAGTCGTTGGGCCGGAAAGCAGCGGCGTTCGAACATTTCAAAAGTTGCTCGCCATTGTTCCAACCTCTGTGTCGAAGAGAATTCAAGGATCCGGGTAGATCTCGAATTCATCACTCACTTGCCCCAATTTCCATGTCGAGGAGAATCTAAGGTTCCGGGTAGATCTCGAATTCATCACGCACTTGCCCCGACCTTTTTACCCGCCGTAGTCCGAAGGACGAAGGCGGGCAGGTCGGGGATGAGAACCACAACCAAAGTGGGTTTTAACCCCCAACAAGGTTCAAAACAACACAGGTATAAACGCGCGTGAAATACGATCCTATCAAAAAAATCCTTGGCGACATTATTCGTGAGAATGTCTTCCTCCGAAAGCTTTTCTACAAACTGCTCGGTTTGATGTTTCTGCGCGAGTGGCATGTGAAGCGCGAGCTGCGGCTGCTGCTCGGCGGCGAGAAAGCGCCGAAGCAGATCTATGATGCGGGCTGCGGATTCGGACAGTACTCATACTATTGCGCGTCACGTTTCCCCCGTTCGGCCATCTACGCAGTCGACATCAAGTCAGAACAGGTTCAAGACTGCACGCGGTTTTTCCAAAATGCCGGCTTGACGAACGCCACATTCGCGATCGAAGACCTGACTCAGATCCGGCATGAGAAGAAGTTCGATTTGGCAATCTCTGTGGATGTGATGGAGCATATCCCGGACGACGTCGGGGTCTTCAGAAACCTGCACCGGAGTCTTCGCCCCGGCGGCAAGCTGCTCGTGAATACACCATCCGATCTCGGTGGATCTGACGCGCACGGACCCGAAGATGAGAGTTTCATCGAGGAACATGCCCGCAACGGCTACGGTGTGGAGGAGATCAGGACAAAGTTGACGTCGGTTGGCTTCAAAGTGGAGAAAATCAAGTTCGCCTACGGCCCGTGGGGATCCATCGCATGGCGGCTGGGCATCAAATACCCCATGCTCTTGCTCAACACGAGTAAACTCTTCTTCATCCTTCTTCCCTTCTACTATCTCCTTACCCTTCCTTTTACACTCCTTCTTATGTATCTTGACTACGCTGGCACCAACAAAACAGGCACGGGCCTTATTGTCATTGCCACAAAAGCATAGTGCCATTTCAAATAGATTGTCTTGTAGTTTTCATCGCGGAGACGCCGAGACCGCAGAGAATCGCGGAGAATATAGTCAATACGTCTGCGTACCTCCGCGAACTCTGCGTCTCCGCGTTGAGAACCAAGAACAAAGAAAACACAACCTATTCTTTTTTGAACCCGGTACTAAAGGCGCTAACGAAGACCCACTATTGTTGTCTTCGCGACTCTGTGCCTGCACGCTGGAGCGATTCTGCGCTCAGGCGTGGCGACAGTTTCCGACCGGCGTTCTGGCCCCCTGTTGTTGCGTCATCCGGAGTGATTCAAACCTGTGAAGAAAGTCCTGATCGTTTCATACTATTTTCCGCCTTCAGGTGGACCCGGCGTACAGCGCGTACTGAAATTTGTGAAGTACTTGCCGGAATTCGGCTGGCAGCCTGTCGTGCTCACAGTCCAGGATGGTGATTACCCGGCACGCGACGAGTCGCTGCTCACTGAGATCCCCCAACACGCTGATGTATACAGGACGAAGATCTTCGAGCCGTATCGCCTCTACCGCAAGCTGACAGGAAAACCGCCCAACGCTCCGGTTGATGTGGAGAATATTCCGCAGGGGGGAAGACAAGGGGGGTCTGCAATGGAGTCCCTGGCTGAGTTTGTCCGGTCAACGTTCTTCATTCCGGATGCACGCATCGGTTGGTACCCGTACGCGGTTCCCGAGGGGCTCAAGATCATCAAAGAGAAGAAGATCGATGCGATCTATTCTTCGTCGCCGCCGTACACCACGTCTGTTATTGCGCGGAAGCTTCATCGCGCGACAGGAGTTCCATGGGTCGCGGGATTTCGGGATCCCTGGACCGGTTTCCTGTCCACACCAGATCGTTGGTTTCTCCCGCGCGCCATCGATGAGCATCTCGAGCGAGCCGTCTTCAACGATGCAAATGCGGTCGAAGCTGCATGGCGCGGCATCCTGATAGACGTCATCGCAAAAGATCCGACTGTCGACCAGAAGAAATTGTTCCATCTTCCGAATGGATTCGACCGGGACGACTATCCGGTCCTCGATGCACGAGCGAACGAGCGCTTCACCGTCACGTACACCGGCTCGATGTACGGCAAGCGGAATCCCCGGACATTTCTCCGGGCAGTTGAGGGTTTGGTAGACCATGGAAAGGTGGATCTAAAAAAAATCACCCTGAGATTCATCGGGCGTTTCGGATCTGAAGTGCGTGAGATGTTACAGGACTCCAGCCTCCGCGACTCCATCGAAGTGGTTTCGTATCTTCCGCACAGCAAGAGCGTTGAAGCACTACTTCGTTCCGATGCGCTGCTTCTGATCGTAGACGAGGCAGCAGGGAGCAATGAAATTGTTCCGGGGAAGGTGTTCGAGTATATCGGCGCGCAGCGCCCCATCATCGCGCTTGCACCGGATGGTGCTATCGCGGCCTTGATGCGTGAGACACGGTCGGGGCTCGTGGCTCCGAATCAGGACATTCCTGCGATTCAGGCCGCATTCATTGAATGTTATGACAATTTTCTCTATCATAAGCGAAAATTCGAACAGGATCGGGAGGCAGTGAAGCGTTATGATCGGAGAGAAATCACCCGCCAGTTAGCGGCGCTTCTCGATGCTCTCAGCCCCCGGAATTAACCCACCCCCAATCATCCCATGAGCAAATCAAATAAAGACCGAACCGGCAGTCGTCAGGCTGCGGGCGAATCACCGCTGATTCCCGAGCGCTATCAGCATCTCGTCGCCATCGCGGTCCTGTTTCTCAGCCTCATCGTGTTCTTCAATCAGCTGATTTTCAGCGGGAAGATGTTCACAGAAGCTGACATCCTGGCGAGCCGCAGTTTTGACACCTTTTTGACTGATGCCAAACAGGAGGGTGTCTTCCCTCTCTGGAATCCCTACATCTTCTGCGGAATGCCCTCGTATGGAAGCCTCACCGTGGGCGGTGACCGCTTCTTTGACCTTTCGGCCCAGGTTCTTACCAGGACCTCGACACTCTTCAGCTATATCATCCTGAACCCGGCCGAAGGATGGGTCCTCTTCTTCTATTTTGTCTTTGCATGTGGCATTTATCTTTTCACATATCAGAAAGTGAAGAGCAAGTTTCCCGCCTTCATCGCCGCCCTCGCGGCCATGTTTTCGATGTACATCATCATCTGGGTCATGACGGGGCACAACACGAAAATTGCCGTCATTGCATTCTTCCCCTACATTTTTTACATAGTTGAGCGGCTTCGGGAGAAGTTCAGTTGGCTTCTGGCGCTTCTTCTGGTGTTGCTGCTGCATTTCTCCTACATGCCGAGTCACGTACAGATGATTTTCTACATGTACCTTACGCTCGGCGTGTACTTCCTCTTTTTCCTTATCCGATCTCTTCTCAAGAAGAAAGATCCTCATTCCGAGTCAGAGGAGGCGCCAGCATGGAAAGGCGTCGTGAGGGCAGGTGTTGTCCTGGTCATCGCGAGCGCGATGGCATTCGCCATGGACTCGGACAAGTATCTTTCCGTTTTGGAGTACAACCCATACTCCATGCGGGGTTCGAACGCCATCGTCTCTACCAGCCAACCAAGCGATACCAAGACCGTTCAGGGTGGTCTCGATTATGACTATGCCACAAGCTGGTCCTTCGCTCCCGGCGAAATCCTGACGTGGGTCATCCCGTCGTGGTACGGCTTTGGGCAGGTAAACTACAAAGGCTTCTTCACCGGCAATCAAGAGGGGTCAGTCAATTTCTACTGGGGACCGCAGCCATTCACCCATGCACCTCAATACATGGGATTGATCGTTCTGATCCTCGCGGTCGTGGGATTCGTAAGGAACAGGAAAGACCCGTTCGTTCAATTCCTTGGGCTCATGATCGTTGTCTCACTCCTGATCTCTTTCGGGAGAGAATTCCCTCTGTTGTACGATCTGATGTACCGATACTTCCCGATGTTCAACAAGTTCCGCATTCCATCGATGATTCTGGTCATGATCCAGATCTTCGTTCCCATCCTGGCGGCCTATGGAATCGCATCGTTCCTGCGTGAGCGTGATCAGATCCAGGGCGTGGAGCTTCAAAAGAGGAAGAAGTCGATTCTCGTTTGGTTTGGTGCGGTGGCCGGGATACTCCTCCTGGTAGCGTTGACATTTGAGAGTCTCTTGCCGCGCCAGGCAATCCAGAATCTCTTCTCAAGCAGAGAGATCGTTTCACAACTCTCGTCGATGGTCACAAGCGACATCTACATCGCTGTCGGATTTCTGCTCGTGACGTGCGGAGCTCTTTACACCTTCATACAGCGGAAAATGAAGCTCGCAACATTCGCAGCCATTCTCACGCTCGTGATTGTCGCCGATCTCTGGCGAGTGGCCGCGAAGCCGATGGAACCTCACGATAAGTCCTTGCAGAAGCAGGCGTTCGCGGCTCCTGAATATATCAAGTATGTGCAAAGGGACACGACGCTCTTTCGAGTGCTCGAGTTCAAGGACGGGCGCCCTCCGTACAACAACATGCTTGCGTACTGGCGCATCCAAAGCGCATATGGCTACCAGGGAGCCAAGATGCGCGCCTATCAGGATATGGACGACGTCATCGGCATGGGCAACCCTCTTCTCTGGGGCCTGATGAATGTGAAGTACATCATCACCAATACTGAGGACTCCAGCGCGGCGCTTGGTTTGGTATACAACGGGCGCGATATGAAAGTCTACAGCAACCGCTTCATGCTTCCCCGGGCGTTCTTCGTCAATCGGTACGAAGTGACTGACGGCCTCACAATTCTCAACAAGATCAAAGACATGTCTTTCAATCCCCGCGATGTCGCATTCTTCATGGAGGACCCGAAGATATCCGTCGAGCCTCCTCATCCTGCGGCAGGAGCGGAGATTGTGCGGTACGGTATTCAGGACCTGGAAATAAAGACAACAACGACGGGCAAGAACCTGCTCTTCATGAGCGAGACATACTACCCCGTCGGCTGGAAGGCATTTATCGACGGGAAGGAGACTCCCATCTACAGGGCGAACTATTTGTTCAGGGCCGTCGTCGTTCCGCCAGGAGTCCATAGACTCGAAATGAAATTTGAACCCAAAGGATTCTACTTTGGAAAGAACCTGAGTCTCGCCGCGAATATTGTCATTCTGGGGGGATTGGGATTTTTTGGCTTCGATTATTGGCGGAAGAAACGAACACCAAAACAGGCTGACGAACAGCTCAGAGCGTAGCGATCTTCTCGCCAACCTTGAGGCGTAGCGATGTGCGGCATTTGTGGCGTATACAACTACGGCAACTCGAACCAATCGTTCGATGAAGCCCTGCTCATCAGGATGAGCGATACCATCAAGCATCGCGGTCCTGATGATTCGGGCTCCTTCGTCTCCCCCGACCGCCGTGTCGGGTTCGGTTTTCGGCGCCTCTCCATCGTCGACCTTTCTCCCGCCGGCCATCAGCCGATGTTCTCGCCGGACAAGTCCGTGAGCATCATCTTCAATGGCGAGATCTACAACCATCTTGTCCTCCGAAAAGAACTTGAAGCAAAGGGATACACGTACCGTTCACGCTCAGACACCGAGACCGTCCTCTACGCGTATCAGGAATATGGCCTGAACTTTGTCCACAAGTTGCTCGGGATGTTTGCCCTGGCATTGTGGGACGAGAAGAAAAAGATTCTTGTGCTCGTACGCGATCGCATCGGCATCAAGCCGCTGTACTACACGGTAGCCGGGGGTCAGTTCATCTTCGGGTCTGAAATCAAAGCGATCTTACAGCATCCCTCTGTGCCGCGCGAGCTGGATCCCCGGGCAATGGATGCATATCTGACATTTCTCATAAGTCCGGCGCCATCGACACTGTTCAAGAATATTCGGAAGCTCGAACCGGGTCATTTGATGGTTGTAGGACAGGATGGCATCCTTCGGAACGAGCAGTACTGGGATCCCGTACCCATCGGCCAGCAGCCATCGATCGATATCGACGGGACGCCGATTCCTCATTCGACGCTCGTTGAGAACACTGCGGGTATGACAGAGGAATCGTGTATCAGCACGATACGCTCCCTGCTCAGGCAGTCCGTCAAAGACAGAATGATGAGCGATGTGCCGTTCGGCGTCTTCCTCAGCGGCGGCATCGATTCAAGCACGAACGTCGCCTTGATGGCAGAACTGATGGACCGTCCGGTCGATACGTTCTCCGTGGGAATCAGGGACCTGGAAAAATACAACGAGCTCGGTTATGCGCGACAGATCGCCAGCCAGTTCAAGACGAATCACCACGAAGTGATTATCGATCACAAGATGGCGTTCGATTTTCTTCCGAAGCTCATCTATCATCAGGATGAGCCGCTGGCTGACCCTGTCTGCATTCCGTTGTATTTTGTTTCCAAGCTCGCGCGGGACAATGGGACGATCGTCGTTCAGGTTGGGGAGGGAAGCGACGAGCAATTCGCCGGCTATCAATCGATGCTCCGCGAACTGCGGTTCTACAACACGGCGTGGAAGACATATCGGGCGCTCCCCGGCTTTGCGAAGTCATTCATCTATGGAGCAGCGGCGCTGTTTCTGGAAAGGAAACAGGAATACCTGGCGCTCGACTACATCCGCAAGGGTTTGAGGGGTGAAGAATTGTTCTGGGGTGGGGCGATCAATTTCACAGAAACGCATAAGCGTCTCTTGCTTGACGGCCAGCGGAAGACCGATCAGCAGTTCGTACACGCTCTCGCAAAGAGTTGGCATGATGAGCTTCTCCGGCGAGATCCCGGCGCAGATTATCTGAAACGAATGATCTACCTCGAGTTCAAGAACCGACTGCCAGAGCTTCTCCTGATGCGGGTGGACAAGGTATCAATGGCCACGTCCATCGAAGCAAGGGTTCCGTTCCTCGATCATCGGCTTGTCGAATACTCGATGACGATCCCTCAGAATTTCAAGGTCAAGAACGGAGAACCGAAGTACATCCTGAAGAAAGCAGTGGAGGGGATCGTTCCGAACAACATCATCTATCGGAAGAAACAGGGATTTGCCGCCCCGGTGAATGAATGGTTGAGGAATGAATGGTCAGCCTACGCTGAGAATACGATTCGGGAGTCGACACTTGTGAAGCAGGGGATTTTGCAGTATGGTTTCATCAAGTCGATGATTGAAAGTCATCGTGGGCGGAAGATCGATGCCGGTCAGAATATCTGGAACCTCCTGAACCTCGTTCTATGGCACAAGTATTGGATTGAGGGGAAAGAGCTCTAGACTTGAGAGATAATGCACTGTGAAGAATTGACCACGGATCAACACAGATTGAGACGGATTTTCACGAATTCTTGAAACCCGCTTCTTTATCCGTTCCTATATCCGTGATGTTTCAGTGTAAATCCGTGGTAAATCTTTATAGAAGTTTCGATATGAAGATGACAGACGCAAACGACGATGCATTGAAACAGCAGGTACGGGAGTACTGGAACGCTCATCCATGCGGCACGCAGTTCACGCACCTTGAGTGGGGATCGAAGCAGTTCTTCGACGAGGTTGAGCGGTTCCGGTACGAGACGCAGCCCTTCATGCGGAAGCTGATGGAGTTCGACAATTTCCGCGGCAGGCGGCTGCTGGAAATCGGATGCGGCCTTGGCACTGACCTGCTACAGTTTGCACGAGGAGGCGCAATTGCCACCGGAGTCGATCTCACACCCGCAAGCATTGAGCTTGTGAAGAAGCGGTTTGCTCTTGAAGGAATTCCCGTGGACGCCCGGGTTGCGGACGCGGAGAATCTCCCCTTCCCGGACGCATCGTTTGATGTCGTGTACTCCTTCGGAGTTCTTCACCATACGCCGAACACACAGAAAGCCATCGACGAGGTATATCGTGTTCTCAAACCCGGTGGCCGCATCATCATAATGCTCTACCACAAAGATTCCATTCATGTGTTTCTGGGGGCTCCCCTGTACAAGATCTCAAACAAGTTGCGCGCAGGCGCACGATCTCTGGTGGAGGATTGGGTCCGGGTTTACGACGGCGCGGAGAATCCGCTGGGAAAAGCGTATTCGAAATCAGAACTCCGAAAAATGTTCTGGCGGTTCAAGGATCTCAACTTCGCCGTCTGCGACCCGATCCGTCGCAAGTACCCCCGTCTGCGACCCGATCCGTCGCAAGTACCCCGCTGCGGTCAACTGGCTCAATCAGAAACTCCTAAGCCGACAGTGGGGATTTTGGCTGGTGATTAAAGGAACAAAGAATCCATAACCCCGGAATTCATTCCGGGGACTCCGGATATCATTCCAGGGTGGACGAGTCTGTTAGCACACAAGGAGACGAGTGAGTACAATCGAATTCGCGATCATCGGCTGCGGACGGATCGCACAACGCCACGCGGAACACATTAGCGCGATGGCGCATCTGGCAGCTGTCTGTGACGTCAAGCGGCAGCGCGCGGATGAGCTTGCGGCGAGATACAAATGTCGGGCATATGGGAGCATCGATGAGCTG
>JACVXU010000298.1 GCA_015661185.1 Bacteroidota bacterium | reverse complement strand
TCGGCAATCAATGAAGTGAAGAAAGGTAAAGGTGAGCATCCTGAACCGCATATTCAACCTTGTCCAACGCTTTCAGCAGTGATTGCTCCAGTTCATCGGCGGCGCTGTTGAATTTGTCTGTGAGCTGCTCGCATACCTCTGTGGGCTTCGAGCTAAGAACAGTGTTCATTTCAACTGTGCCCCCTGTCGCTTCCAGTCGGGATTTTGCGCGGTTGACAACGTAGTCCACAAGTATGTTCGCGATGCCCCTGATACACTGTGAGTCCGAACTCGCGGAGTAGTTACTGTCCGAAAGGGCGGCGGCGTTGAGAGCCTCGAAAAGCGTCGCTACAATTGCTTTTTCCTGAGCCGCCTTGAAAATCTTGCCCAGGTGAGCGGTCAGGAACTTCTCAACAAGGGCTGAAGCTTTCGCCTTGACGGAGTCGAGGGCTGAGACAACGGACAGGTCTGTGCTCCCGATCTTCAACGGAATCGCGAGACGAAAATCGGTGTTGGATAATGAGACAGCGATGGAGTCGTTTGTCGCATTTGGGTCCACACGCAGCCTTGTTTTGTGAATCTTGTCGAGTCGCCCCTCGAGCCTTTTCCAAAATTGTCGCCTGCATCTCACGAAAAACCTGGGGGCTTGTGATGAGCGAGCTCGTTGACATCACCTGCTGCAGAGGACTCGCAGTCTGTCCATAAACAGAGCTGACAAAAAAAGTCACGAAAAGTGGAGCAAGGAGACGACGGAATAGTTTTGCCATGGCTGCGACCTCGCGCAGAGCGTCGAAGACGAGAGTACGCACTTCCTGCCTTTCTATGAATGGCATGGTTTCCTCCGTATGATGAATTCCACGGTGTTATTTCTCCGGAAGCTTGAATCCCAGGTACGTGCCCGAACTTATTCCCATAAGGGCAAGCAGCGAATTGTCGAAATCGACCAGCGTCAGCGTGCGCAATGCAGAGAGAAGGAAAATGATACCTAAGAGAGCAGTCCAGGCAAGAATCTGGAACCTGTGGAAGCTAATCCCGTCAGCATCCGAGAGGATATCCATGAGGAACCCCTCTGACGTAAATGGCCGGCCGGATTGCAGGAGGGCGTCGATATCGGATTGCGCTTGTGAAAGCGTCGATTGGGCCTTTACAAGCTCTGCTTGTATGTCAGCGGGATTCGTCGGCGCAGGCTGCGCAATCAGGATACCGTGAAGGCGACTTTGCTGGTCAAGCAAGGCGGCGACCTGAACCCGGAGCGATGCGATTTTCGATGTAGCCTGTGAACGTTTATTGGCATCGATTGCGACCGCGCCTAATCCAGTGCCGCCTGCAATGCCGAGCAGGGCAAGAACCGAATCCGGTATCGCGGGAAGCTCGCCAGTCACCAACCTGACCAGAACAAATGAAGAAAACACGACCAAGAACCACCAGGCCATCTGGCACCTCCCCATGCTGTACGACTTGCGTCCAGACGGTGACGTTTGTGGTCCCGAGTCGCGGAGGATATCGCTCTTTGCCGAAAGTAGCAGGAGCGCGACGAGTAACGCCACCAACAACACGACTACAATATTGAGAATGGCCGTCTTGTAGAATACAAATGTCAGCGTTGCCGTGCTTGAAACCGGATATCCATCCTCCGGTCCGACACTGACCTTGAATCGCTGAGCAGACCTTCCAAATTTCTGCATCACGTCCCACGTGCCTTTACTCTCTTCCGTCCGCAGGAACTGAAATCCAAGAGTATCTCCGACAGTATCACGGGAAACGGGGTAGAGGGCGCGTAGAGGCATCCCGTCGAGAAAGAGAATTATTTTGCCGCGGGCTTTCTGATCCAGGATGCTAAGATTGATCACTTTCAGCTTGATGACAGCTCCCTGACTCACTGAATCGGGAAATCCGGGCCAGTTTGAAACTGCTCCTTGAACGGTCACATGTGCCAACTCCTGCGCTGTTGAACGCGGTCCAAGAAATGAACTGCCGATGAACACAAGAAGAAGGGACACCAGATATCTGACTGAATGCGACATGGGTGCATCTCCTTTCAAGTCGGAAACGATTCGAGATCAAGCGAATGCCGGATCAACTCGGGAAGACTGTGAACGTGATGCGTGATTTTTTCGAGAACGTTCGCCATTTTTGTCGAGAGCGTTCAGGCAATGAAGGCCCCTCTCGAGGTCTCTGTTGTCAGAAGGCTTCAAGCTCTTTTGGTTCTAACGATTGAGATTTGGTTACCTCCGGATGGGTTCGAAGCGAGGCGGCCGCACAGTACTCTTGACGTGGACTCGATCCAGTTACTGTAGCGATGAAGAGCATTGCGGCAGGACGGAAAATCGATTTGCTTCAAGCCCACCACCATGTGGACCATAGTAGACCTCAACGCGCGTGCCAATATGCTCGCCACCTGCGCAAGTGCGCTGGCCGGCGATCAACTGACAACTCTCCCCTGAGGTAGAACGGAACTACGAGGCAACCATATTCGGTGTTTTTCGGCTGAACGCGGGTGAATTCGAGTGTGTTCAGGTCTTGCCAAGCAGTGCGAATATCGAGTCGCCTCCCTCAGCTTGCACCACAAAATACGTCAATCGCACAGCCAATGTCAATGCCCATGAAGTACGGACAAGCCCCTGTACGTAGAAATACGCACAAGAATCCTCGGCATTCAGACTAATCATTCCGGAATCAAGCATAGGAGGGGGAAAAGGTGGCGAAATCTCAAGCTTCAACACTCCCATTCCTCGAATGTACTTCGATCTTGTTTCTCCCCGCCTTGACCGGAAGTGTCAAATCAATACAGAAGAAACTGATCCTTTTCGCCATCTTCGGACTGCGATGAAAGAGTTGCTGCCGCACAAGCTCGGCTTCAAGGTTTGCAACCGTGACATCCTGCGACCGCCCGAAAGATGTGCCGTACCACATCACCAAAAAGATCCCGAACTCCACCTTCTGACTATCCATGAACCGTGGAAGCTGTTTCATCAATCCGTCCGACAGAACCGGCGAATGCGCGTTTCTAATCTGCAAGCACACCTTGCTGCACCCACTGTTCCTGATGTTTGCAGTCAGCACGAAATCTGGCGAGCCTGATCCGGGGGATTCGTCAGGAACAACCTCGATCGAGCATCGCAACATCTGATCGATGAGTATCGCCTGGATGATTGCATAGGAATCGGTCTCGCTTTTTGGCAGCTTCGCGATAGTCTTGCCGTTTGAGGAGAGCAGATTCCAGAAAATACTCGTGGAGTAGAAGTGCCCGATACGCCCCTGCAATCTGTCGAGTATCGAAAACACTGTACTCCTAAACGCCTCTTCACTCTCATAATCTTGCATGTTCAGGAGATTCTGCTTCCTCAACAATGTTATCAACGATGGCGGGGGGGCTGTGAAGATCGTCCGTAACGTCGTTGAGTGATCCGCGAGCTTGTTGAACGAATGCAGCATCGCATACGAAACGTGGAGTAACTCCGGAGTCCATCGTACGACCACGGACACCAGTTGCGTTCCCGATGCTTCACCCTCCAAAGGCAAAACGACAAGACAATTGTTTCTTCTTACAGAAACCACACCATCTGCGATCCGTGCTGCGAAGACGTAGCTCCCATACTTGACTGAAAACAAAAGTCCAAGATTGTTCAATTCGTCCGGGACGAGCCGAATCTCAACCGACCCTGCGAGCCGGACCAGGTCGCCGGCGGCGGCCTGCAGTCGATCGTTAATCTCAATCATGAAGTCCAGCCTCCTCCACACCTCATCTCATGCCAGCATCCGCTCCTCCCCTTCATATCCCTGCTGATCCCTCACCCGCATTAGCTTCGTTTCTTACGGCTCCACTCAGGATAGTCTTCTCCCTTGTGGCGATTGTTTTCCCAGTGCAACGGTTGGAGATTGCCGATCTCGTCCGTCCCCCCTTTTGACACAGGCAGGATATGATCGATCTCCCAGCCAAATGCCGTCGCCTTCCCGAAATCGTCTTTCTTGATCGTGGCCCCGCAAGCATCCCGCTTGAAGTAGACAAACCAGAGCTCTTGGCTGGCTTTCGCCCAAACCTGTTCGATTGTCTTCGCATCGAACTGTCCACCTGCAACCGTTGTGTTCGGCTCTCTCGACAAAGCGACGTCCTCCACATTGGTTGACACGATCGTTTCCACTTCCCATTTGAGTTTCATTCTTCTCCCTTCTCAAAGCTCCTTAACCGTACGACGACTTCCCTGATGACGTGACGCATGTTCTCTGCCGGAGTCTTCTCGTCCATGGGTATCCCCGCTTCACGGAGCAGTTGTTGCATCTGAGGGAAGACCTCGAGCTCGTGATGCTTGAGGTATTCCGGATCTTTGTCCAGTCGCGACCGGAGCGTGCGGCTGAAATTGAGCGCCGGAGGCTTGAAGAAAATCCGGAGGACCCTGTCGCTTACTCCTGAAGAACCTTTTTCATTGAAGACCATATCTACTCCTCGCGTTTTCAGCCGCTTATGTACTTCGTTCACTCTGTGAACGTCAAAAAATTTTGCCTGTTAGTGTTTCTCGGCGAAACCGATATGGAGAAGGCTATCCCCTATTCCGTCG
>JACVXU010000089.1 GCA_015661185.1 Bacteroidota bacterium | reverse complement strand
CGCCGCTCAGGATCAGAACGCAACTCAATATGGCAAAGTGCAGACACCTCGGTGTAGATTTCACTTTTCACTATCTCCTTCACTATGAAAGGGACATTGCCCAGCTCTCGGAAGTCGATCTTGCTGTGTACTGCCGTTATCTGGACTCGCCGCCGAACTCCCGGGAAGCCTCGAGCAATGCCATGTAGTTTTCAAAGAGAACGTATTCCGGGATGCTGTTTCCCGAACCGACACAATATCCCCCGTTGGAGCCCACATTCTGAATATTCCGCTCGACGATTCTCCGGATATCTTCCTTCGATCCCCGTGCGAGGATGTCGACATCGATGTTTCCCAGGATGCACAACTTGTCCCCGTACCGCCGCTTCACTTCGGCGATATCCATCGCTTTTGGTTCAATCGGATGGATCGCGTCGACGCCGCAGTCGATAATGTCATCGAAGACATCCCAAAGGACCCCATCTGTGTGGTAGAGCAAGGGCTTGTTCGCTTTTCGTGCGAGTTCACCGATACGCCTGAGCCAGGGGAAGAAATAGGCATGCAGTGTTGCAGGAGAGACCAGGAGGCCCTGGGTAAACGCGATGTCGTCACTGTACCAAATGACATCAACAGCATCCGATTGAGCGAAGTACTCGAACATACTCACCACGAGCTCACCGATCTTGTCGTTCAGCGCTTTGACAAGTTCGGGCTCTTCGAAGAGTGCGAGTGAGAAGGTTTCGAATCCCATCATCTCCCATGTCATGGTGAAAATGTCACCGTACTGGCCGATGACTCCCATCCCTTCGGGAAGAAGCGATCGCACCTGTTCGAACTTCCAGTAGTCAAAATCACTCGTGGTTGGGAATTTGTATCGCTCCAGGTCTTCGAAGCTCGCGATGACCCCTTTGCTTTCCGAAGCCCATTTGCGATTGAGCGTGCCGTCCTCATGGTAGGTCAGGTGCTCCTGAGCGCCAATTTTCGCCGGATTGAAATCCGCAACCGGCTGAAGCTTCACGTAGTCGTAGCCCGCTTTATGCCAGAATTCGATATCGTCCTGGAGCGTCTTGATCTCCCTTCCCAGGAACCGCTCCTTGATTTTTGGGTGGACTCCCAATTCGATCATGGGGACGAATCGACCCTTGCCTCGTCGCAAGGTCAGCTTCAGCTGTTCGATATCTGGTCTCATCAAGATCTTATTCTTCCTCTATCAATGCGACTTCCCGCCAACTCCCGGATTTCTCAAGTCGGATCGTTTTGATCTCGAATGGTTTGAACGAAAGAACGAATCCGGATTTTGTGCGCACCGCGTAGGCTTTCGCCTTCGTACGCACACCTATCGTTTCCTGTAGCCGGAGAATAAGAGACTTGCCATCCTCTGACCGTTTTGTCGCCAGCAAGCGGATACTCCGGGGCTGCAGAGTCATGAATTCATCACTTTGTCCGACCTTTTCGCCGATTGCAAGATGCGAATAGACGATTGGCGGAGCGCTCAGCCAATCAGCCAGACCCGCAAGAGACGACCGCACCGCATCTGCGTTGCCCGCTGTTACGAGAAGCCGTATCTCGTGAATCCCCTGATCCATGAATTTCCTTGCAGGCGGTTCTGCGATCTTGAACCCCTGGTCATGGCAGAAGGCCGCGCTGCGCAGCACCGAGAGCCGGATTTCGCCATCCTTGAAATCGAAACCATGCTGTCCGCTGTTGATGACGGCAAAACCTGTCCTTCGCCCATTGATATCTCCTTCAAGGACGCACCATCGACCGTGGACATGCTCTTCCCCATCGGCAGGACGATGGATCGATCCTCCGGGGACTTCACAGAAGATGGCGTCGTTCCTGAATACCGTCGGGATTGAAAGCTTCAATCGCTTCCTCGATTCAGCCCATGTAATTCTGAGTCGGTATTCAACAACCGGCCAGGAGGCATAGGAGATGGTGTTGAGGACAATTCTGCTATGATGGTGAATGAAATCGGACTGCGTCACCGTCCGAATCGGCCCAGACTCAACGACGACATGCTGATCAGGCCTGGGTTGAAACGAACCCACCACAGTGCGATAGTTCCACCGGTCCGCACCCCAGGAGTCGCCGTCATCCTCCACCACGAGAGGTTGAAGCGAAGCGCCAGCGAGGCATTCCCGACCTCCCCCTGCATCAAGACTTGTGATGAGTCCCCGTTGAGGATCGATGGTATGCCTGAGTAGTGCGGGGGATGTCGCTTGTTTCTTCGTTCCTTCGTGAATGCGCAGCTCATAGCGCGAAGCTCCGACCTGCGGCAAGTCTCCCATGAACACAATCTTTTTCCGCCAGTTGAACGGCATCAGGGATTCAGGCTGTTCCTCCTGGCAAGGGATCTCTGCACCGTCAAGCGAGTGGAGACGAAGATGCCATTCGCCTGTCCACTTTGGCCGAAGGTCGATCATACACTCAAGTTCGACGGGGACGGAGGCGCAAGAGGGGTTTGTATTCCAAACTGGAACAGGTATGTAAAGTCTTCGCGGTTTACCCGCATTGAATGAGCTGATTGCCGATAGCCGCAGGCGGCGCACAGTCTCAGAGACTTTGCCATACTGATCCAATGCGTCGAGTTCAGCCGGCTCGACGCTTGAGCCAGGCAGGATGTCGTGGAAGTCGTTGAACAAATGATCGCGCCACACCTGGTCGAGATCGGCGGCCGGATAGCGACCGTTCGCCAGCCACCAGGCCCATGCACACAGAGCTTCGGCTTGAACAACTTCCGCCAGACTGCGTTGCGCGCGCCTTTTCAAGCGCGAAAGCGACGTATAGCACCCCGTAAAGACACGCTGGAGATCGCCTTCAACCACCGGCGCAGCCTTTGCGTAGTTCTTGAGCGCGCCGTACAGCTTCTCCGTTGTGCTGTGAACGATCTTCACCCTTCGTTCTTTTCGCATGAAGGAATCGATCATCGAAAGTGAGTCCCGCGTTGCGCCGCCGCCATGATTCCCGATCCCCCAAAAAACAGGGACATCGCGATTCAACTTCAATGCGGCCTCTGTTCCTTCCCTCAGCTTCTCCTCAATGTTGTCGTGTTCCGAGTGGTAGAACCCGATGGAGATACGGTAGGCGAGAATCTGCGATCCATCCACTCCCCGCCAGTGGTACAGATCAGAGGGGAGTTTCAGATCCTTTTCCTCCGGACGCGTGTGGATGTACATCTTGTACCCAGCCTGCCGGAGAATCTGAGGCAGTCCCCCGCCGTGTCCGAACGAGTCAAAGTTGTATGCCACTTCCGGCTCGGCACCGAAGTGTTCCTGAAAAAATCTCCGTCCGACAAGAATCTGGCGAATCACAGATTCGGTCCCCGGGATATTGACATCCGGCTGCAGATACCAGCCTCCGCTGATACACCACCGCCCAGCCTTGGCGAACCTCTGTATCTGTCTGAAGAGTTTCGGATCATACTGCTGCACCCACCGATAGAGCAGCGCTTCGTTGTGATTGAAGACAAGGTCCTTGTGTTCACTCAAGAGGTCAACCGCGTTCCCGAAGGTCGCGATCGCCTCAGCACATCCTTCCTCCCATCTCCACTGCCAAACGGGATCCAGATGCGCGTTGCAGATCAGATGAACGGTAGGCTTGCTCATAGATTGTCGTTGACTTCCCTGAAAAAAAACTTGCGTGAAAGGATTGACCGCTATTGTCCCTTTTTGCCGAGGGAAACCTTCAGTTCACGAATGAAGTCGGGACTTGTACCGCAGCACCCCCCGATGAAATTCGCCCCCGCCTCGCGGACTTTCACCGCGTATGTCGCGAATTGTGCAGCGGTGATATTGTAGATCACCTTGCCGTTGACATATTCCGGCAATCCGGCGTTCGGCTTAATCCAAACGGGGAGATCTGTCACCGCTCGCAATCGCTTGCAGACCGTCAGGATGAACTCAATTCCCATCCCGCAATTTGCACCAATGACATCAGCGCCCTCGTTCATCAGTTGTTGCGCCGCCTCCTCAGGCGTGGTTCCCATCATTGTCCGGTCATATTCCTGACCCGAATCATATACCATAGAAACGACAACCGGCAACCCTGTCTTGCGCGCGGCTCTCAGGGCAAGCTTCGCTTCGTCCAATTCGCTCATCGTCTCGATGACGATCCCGTGCACTCCTCCCTCCGCGAGCGCCATCGCCTGTTCTTCAAATCCCTCGCTCAACTCAGTTTCACCGATTTCCCCTGTGAAAAGCAGCTTCCCGGTCGGTCCAATCGATCCAAACACGTAGGCTTTGTCCTTTGCGGCCCTGCAGGAGATCTCCGCTCCGGCCCTATTGATAGCTGCCGCCTTATCTGCCAGACCGTGGCGGTCGAGCATCAAGCGGCTCGCCCCGAACGTATTGGTAAGGATGATCCGGCTGCCGGCTTCTACGTACGAGCGCGCGACTTTCCCTATGGCTTCAGGATTTTCGAGATTCCATTCGTCCGGACACGCTCCCGCCTGCAGACCAAGGTTTTGTATCTGAGTTCCCCAAGCGCCATCGGTGATAATCGGGTGGTCACGCAAGAGTTCTTCGAGAAAAGGTTTCATCGTATCGTCCCCACATTGAGTTTAAGAGTTTTTATTTCAGTCGGTTTGAATTCCAGAGAGAGGGTCATCGATCCGTTCAATTTCCCGGAACACTCCCTTGGGTTCCATTCGATGAGATCGGTTTCGTGGACAGATGTCATGGGTTGCCAGAGCTTCAGATCTGTTTGAAGCACCTTCCCTGCCGATTCGTAGGCACGAAGGACGAGAGCATTGTCGTCCTCTGATTTCTTCAGGGCCGTGAGGACAACATCAGGATTGGTGATCTGAAGGAATGAGTGTGCCGCTGAAAGCCGTCCGGCGTGCTGGTCAGTCTCGATGCTCACAACCGGGGTATTGAACTCGTACCCTTTCCGAACCGATCCTCCTTCACGCCATCCTCCATTGTGAAGGAAGAGAGCATAGCGGAACTCGTGCCGTCCTTCATCCGCTTTCGGATCGGGGTCCGTTGGAGATCGAAGAGCGGTCATCCGCAGGACATTTTCTTTGACGTCGAAACCGTACTTCGAATCATTGAGCAGTGTGACTCCATACTCTGACTCCGAGAGGTCGACCCATTTCTGCGCAACCACCTCGCGCCCTTCAGCGGGGCGTTCCGCTGCACCGAAGGGAATATCGCACGTCGCTTTCGACCCGCTCAATGCAAGTGGAAAAGCGATCTTGAGCGCCCTCTTCCGATGGTTCCAGTTCGCGGAGAACCGAAAGTCGATCACGGGTCGATCGGCGTAGAGGATAACATCCTGGACAAAAGTGGAATTCTCATACGAGTATTCCGAGCGTACGACTTTCCGTACGGGGCCGGATTCAACGGCCTTGATGCTTGCCGCATCGCGAATCGGGTGCACCTCACCACGCAATCCCATCACCCACGCGGACATCGGAGCATCATCTTCCTGGATCTGCATCTCATTCAACAATCGCCCGGGTTGAACGACTTCACGGGAGCGGACTTTGTCGTATACACGCGCAACACAACCGGATTGAGCGTCGATTTCGAGTTTGAAGTAGCGGTTCTCCAGCACGAGATCGCTCGATGACTTCTGCTTCTGCGCCTTGCGAGTGGCCAACCAGAATGTTCTGTATCCCACAGAGGGAATACCGCGCGCTGTGAAGACGATCTTCACGGAATCCCCTCTTCTTTCGATGATCTGAGATGGGACTTCGATTCCGCGTGCATCCAGTACTCTCGGCTCTTCGGCCGGTTTTGCACTGACAGTCATCTCGACCGACTCATTTCTGTTCCAGTTCAGCGGGTTGAAGACCAAAAGGGCCTTGGCCCCTTTGACCTTCGCCGAGGTTCCCACCTGTGCACCAATCACCTTCAACGCTCCGTCTAACGCATTGCGCCCCTTCTCAAGAGCCTCTGCATAGAACGTTTCGGCATCGAGAGCCACATCGTGAATCCCCGAGCCACACAAGACATCATGGAACTGGTTGAAAAGGACCATGTGCCAGGCAATCTCGAGATCCTTCACGGGATAGGCGTATCCGTACTGCATCGCGATAACGGAGAATATTTCCGCAGTTGGCAGTAGCGCTTCGGCCTTCCGATTGTTGGACTTGATCGCTGCCTGACTCGTATAGCACCCTTCGAACACGAAATTTTGCTCGCCGCGTTGAACAGGTGCATTGCGCACCTGAGGCACCATACCGGCGTAGAGAGCTCCAAATGACGACATTTGTGTTTTCGGATAAAGTTGGATCTTGCTGAGCTGTTCAATCTGCTCGATCTGACGACGGGTCGGTCCGCCACCATGGTCTCCAACCCCGAAGAACTGCACGACGTCAGTCACCGCGAAGGTTCGTCCCGACTTCTTTGCAGAGGTCCACAGCGTATCAGGAATACCTGACCACGTCCCATACCAGTTTGACGGGTGATGGGCCAAGACCCTGCTTCCATCAGGAGTCTCCCACCAGAAGATTCGTTCGTCATCACCCGGCCTGAAAAACGTGTACGTCTCAATGCCGCTTTTGCTGAGAATCTGAGGCAGAGTTGCGGCGTGTCCGAATGTATCGGGATGGTAACCGTGCTTCACGTCTACACCGAAGCGGCTCTTGAAATATCGTTTGCCGTACAGATATTGTCGGGCAAAGGACTCTCCGGAAGGCATGTTCCCATCCGATTCGATCCACGTTCCTCCGACGATTTCCCATCGTCCCTGCCGGACATATTCCCGAATCTCCTTGAACATCTCCGGATACTGCTGTTCGATCCAGTAATAGCTCTGTGCCTGACCATGAGAGAAGCGAAAATCGGAGTACTGTCGCAGGTTGTCCAGCGCCGATCGAAACGTCGCCCGCGTCACTTCGATCGTCTCAGGATATCGCCAGAGCCAGGCCATATCGATGTGCGCATTTCCGATCATGTGGAGCGTCAGCTTTTTGGCCTCCGACACCAGGGGCGCGACCTGCTGGTAGAAAGGCTGAAGCTCCGCGACCAGCGCCCGGAGATTGCGCAGATGGAGGAGATCGAAGATTCGCGCTCTTACGGCAGGCAGACCTTTTGCGTCGAAGCCGTAGATTTCTTTTGCAAATCTGACATCGAAGAGGAATTGCTCAATGCGGTCGTGTCGCGGTCTGAAGGAGGCCGCGTACAGCGCTTTCTCTCCGAGCGGCTTCCTTGTCTTCACCTTCAACTCAATATCGAATTTCTCACCTGCTTTCGTGCTTGAAGAGAGCTTGAGTTCGCCCGAGTCCCCGCTAAAGCGAGGAAGCACCTCGGTTCCATTGACCGACACGGAACCCCAGAGATCTACAATATCGACCGCGAATCGAAGTCCCAATCCCGAAAGATCTTCCGGGACAACAATCGATCGCGAGAGCTTTTCTGTCGAGTCATTGAGGCGTTGCGCTTGCCACCCGCGCAATTCCCACGGTTCGAATAGATTCTTCAACAGATCTCCCGCGACGACGAACGAGAAAGTCGTATCGTGTCCTTCATGTTCAAGCTTCACCGAGAGGGGGGCGCCCGACCGTGCGATCTCTATTGCGTCGGCGAAGGTCAGATCCTTCACGATTTTGCAGAGCTCACCTCCGGCAATGAAAGGGCGCGACGAAGAGGAAAGCTTTCTCGACGCGGCAGCATATTCCAATCGGATATTGCGCGCCTCACCGCTTCCACGATTGAGCACCGGGATCTCCACCGAAATCGCTACTGTGTTTCGTTCCGTGAGACGATAACGGAACGAAAGCGAACCGGACCTGCTGTGAAGGGCCGGGGGAGTTGGAGCCTGCTGTGGTGGGGCCGGATTCTGAGTACCAAGGACCAAGCCTTTGCCGTCAGAGAATCGCGCTGAGGCACCGTAGCCTCCCTCATTGTTCGCGATCTTCATCAGAATGGTATTCCACCCCGCCCTCAGATTGACTGCAACCGTGTCGTTATCTGCCACCAATCCTCTGACGACGTCCGCAAAATGCACCTGATCACCATTGCACCAAACCGCGATGGCATCGTCACTTCCGACGAGCAAGCGAGCAGGCTGGCGCTCGGGAGACCGAACGAAGAAGGCCGCATAAACAACACACCGCTCGCGGGTACCGAATTCAAAGTCGCTCCACAGAAAATCGACGAAATCCCGTGGGGAATGATAGAGCAACCACTGAGTGCTGGCGACGGCTTCGCCTCCACGCGGGGAGACTGTCGCTTCACCGGCAAGATAATCTTCGGTCAAGCGGCTTTGAGCGTTTCGGTTCGGGAACGAGCCCAACACCAGCCAATCCCTGACAAATCCGGTCTGAGCGACTGCCGGAGAGATCCCCAGAAGTAAAATCAAAACGGTTCTTGTCATGGCGTGCCTCCTCATCGGTCGTGCCGGGAAACGTGTGGATTCACGGATTCGAGATTGCCGAGAGTGGTGTGGATTTCGTCGGAGTACATCCACACGATTCGCGAAGAACTTCATTGGTTTTGACAACGATGTCCTGCACCTCGACGGAGGTCCCCTCGATCACCGCGATCAGCTTTGTAGCAGCTCGTCGGCCGATCTCAAAGGCCGGCTGGCGGATCGTGGTGAGCGGTGTCGGCATCAGCGCCGCCCTGATGTCGTCTGTGAACCCGACGATCGCGATGTCTTGCGGGATACGGAGCCCGCGTTCGAGAATCGCCCGGATTGCCCCGAACGCGGCCGGGTCATTGACAGCGACGACCGCCCGCGGTCGGGCGGCCGCTGGCAGGTCAAGCAGCTTCTTCATAGCCTCGTAGCCGCCCGACTCATGGAAACCCGCCTCGACGATCAGTTCCTGGTGAACGGTGATATCGCGATCCGACAGTGCGCTCAAGAAGCCGTTCAACCGATCGACACCGATCGAGATGTGCTGTGGTCCTGAGAGGTGAGCCAATCGTGTATACCCGTGGTCAATCAGATGATTCGTGATGCGTTGAGCGCTCTCCTCGTCATCGATGCTGACACAGCTTGCCCCAATCCCCCCAACGCACCGATCAAAAAACACAATCGGCATGCCCAACTGGATTACCTGTCTGTAAAGGCTATAGTCTTCCACACTCTGTGCTGTAGAGATCAGAATGCCATCGACACGTTTTGCTTCAAGCGTCATGATCGCATCTTTCTCCCTATCAGCGAGCTCGGCCGAATGCGTCAAGATGACATGATAGCGCGCTTGGTACGCGACTTCCTCGATGCCGCGAATCGCTTCCGGGAAAAATGAGTGCGTAATCTCAGGCACAACCACCCCGATGGTATGCGTTCGTCTAAGAACGAGACTTTTCGCTATGTGATTGGGACTGTATCCCAGTTCTTGCGCCGCCTCGAGGACCCGCCTTCGTGTATTCTCATCGACATTAGCACTCTTGTTCATCACCCGTGACACTGTCATCGTTGAGATCCTGAGCTTCTCGGCAACTTCTTTCGCCGTCACGCGCTTCGGAACGCTCTTGCGACCATATCTCACTTTACTCGATTTCTTTTTCATACTCAAATTAGGACTCCTCAAGTGGCGGATGAAGGTCTTTCCTCACCGGAGCAACAACATTCGTCTTGTTTCGATATATGCGTGCACATTGAAGACGTCGCGAGCCTGTAATCGATAGAAGTACACACCGCTGGGAAATCGCGACGCCTCCCAGGTGGCTCGATATGCTCCCGCGTCGAGCCGTTCGTTTACCAATGTTATTATCTCTCTCCCAAGAACATCGAATACCTTGAGCGTCACTAAGCTCGTGGCTGAGAGTTGATAACGAACAGTTGTTACCGGGTTAAATGGATTGGGATAGTTCTGCTCTAAGGCGTAGCTGCCCGGAACAGACCCCGGCGGGTGGTTGTTCATGCCAACCACGGGCGTGTTTTTCGCCAGCTCAACAGCCGACGCCAACGTACCGTGGTAAATGTCCGTACCACCAGCGCAGGTAGCCCAGATGATCCTGCCCTTCTGCAAGGGGGTCGCCGGGAGTGTAAATCCAGGTGTTCACATTCACATCAGAGCTTTGAGCAAACAAATACGGATAGCGATACCAGTTTTCAGCGTAGGACCTGACGATTCGCGTGTTGCCGTAGTCATAGTCTTGCGTGCCGTTTGGCGGGAAGTGCACGTTACCGACGTGCGCTTGCCCCGGCAAATCCTTGTCAATGCGCGTAAACAGGTCCCACGGCGTTGGATTCGTCGACCGAGGATTCCATGGTCGCCCTTGGGCCTGATGGTACGCCTGCACGATCGCGCTTTCGACACGATGGCCAAAACTATGAAATGCCTGGTCGACGCCACGCTCATAGTTGAGGCCCATCACCGAAAGAAGCTTCTTGAGAGCTGTTCCGTCCTTGATGGGAGGAGAATTCCACCAAAATGCGTTCGGACCCATAAGCTGTGATTCATACATCCCGAGGTAAGGTCCGGCAAACACCCAAACCTCATCGATCTGACCGCTGTTTCTCTTCTCATCGTAGTGGTGGTACTTCACAAACTCACGGTAATCGAACCATAACTTTCCAGAATCAGCCGCATTGCGCAACGATGCCCACCCCGGTTCCTTCAAGAGGGCATAGTATTGCGACGCAGTCATGAAGTTGCCGTAGTATCGTGTGAAGAGCGGCCCATCTTTCACCGTCTCGACGATCTGGAAATTGACCACACTGTCCGTCGCTTCACGGAAATGGAAGATGAGTTTGTTGGACAGTAAAACAGGATCTCTCCATCTGAACAATTCGTGGATCCGTGCAAAACCCTGGCTTGAGATTGCGGGATCTTGGAGGACGAGGGCCACCTTGATCGTGATTGGTTTTACCTTCTCCGGCCGGAAGTCGGATTGCACATACACCGTGTCAAATCCAGAGATCGGCCCCGCAGAGCTACGCGCCGTGATGATTGCCGTCCCCAGCGCCACACCCGTCACTTCTCCATATTCGTCAACCGAGGCAATAGAAGGATCTGTGGATCGCCATGTGACGGGTCCACTCAGGAAATAGGGATAAACGTTCTTCTCCTCATCCAGGATCTTCACCTGCATTTTGAGACCCGTCCCGGGCAAGAGACGAACTGGGTTCGGCAAGAGAAGGAGGGATGTGAACTTCACCGTCGCCTCAAGAGCCCATTCGCCGAGCATGAAGACCGAATCGACTGGACTGTGCGCCCTGAGACGCACGAGCTTTGCTTTCCTCTGAGTGAACGTCAGCGAATCCCAGGCGTTGAATACATATGGCCTGCTCTCGACCAGCCTCTCATAGGAGCCGGTTCTTGAGTTCAACTCAGGCAGTGAATTTGCGATCTCCAGAGACCACGACCCGTGGCTGAAGAAAAAGACCTTGCTCTTCTCGATCATTATGGGCACGTCCGATTCCAACGTGACAACGAGCGTGTCCGTTTGCAGTCGCGTGAGGAAGGTGTACTTTTCACGATCGAACGGATTGAGCGTGTCACCTGCAATTGACGGCGCTATCGTGACACGAATACCCCCCTTCTTGATGCCGCTCGCCACATCAATGGGGCGAAGTTGGACAATCTGGGCGTTCAGCCTGACGAAGAACAGGGCGAGTGCAGCAAGAGAGGTCCAAAGCCTCACATACAGCATCCAACGGTTGACCTTCATACTTTATTCCTCGGCAAAGGATCGCATACAATAGATCATGTCTCACCGGGTTACGGGAAACTCGGAAACCCTAAGTTTTGTGCACCCATACGGGATCAGCATAATCTCTTCAACCGGCTCGCTTGATGGAACCGGACTCCAAGGGATGGGACCGGCGAGTCCGCCGTAGAGCTTCCAATCAGGTAGCCGTTTTGCTTTTGCCTTCAGTTGGACAGGCGCCGCCTCAACAGTCCACGGCTGAGCTTTAGTCTCCGTTCGGCTCACCCGAAAGCTCGAAGAGGGATTTCTGAAATCTTCAATGATCAATCCGAAGTTCCACGGATCGGGGGACGTCACCTCATACGTCGCATATCTCCCTTCCCCCTTGATCCTGTTCCATCGCTCGGTTATCTTGAGGGCATAGACCAACGGTCCGCGCTCAACACCGACGGCCTCTTCGTGCCACTTCGAAAGTCGGACTTCCATTGGCAACATCAACTCGACTTTGTCGCCCGTCTTCCAGCTTCGCGCAATCTTCTCCATCGTGCCAGCCTTCGGCCGACTGAATTCTCTCTCATTCACCGACACGACAGCATTCACGCACCACTGTGGAATCCTCAGATAAAGCGGGAATTCCACATCCCGTGGGCTTTTGAAATTCAGAACTACCTTTTCATCAAATGGATAGTGTGTTTCCTCCGTAAAGGTGACCTCGACCCCACTCGCCACTTGAGCCGATACTTCTGAGGGAGCGTAGACCATCGCAGCCAAGCCATTGTCCTGTGTCGCCAGCCAGAGGTGCGCGGTCAGCTTCGGCCACCCCTGATGATAGTTCGCCGTGCAACATCCGTATCCCGTTTCGAGGCCGAAGAGGATTGCGTCTTTGTACTTCACGTTGAAGTTGTGATAGTTCGTGTCGCAGACGATCTGATTCGGGAGTTGATAGTACTGGCGCCCTGTAAAGTCCGGCTTCGACTGCGTTGGCATGGCGTTGTATGCGACTCGCTCCAAAATGTCGGCATACTCGAGGTCTCCCGTGATTTTGATGAGTGTCTCGAGGCTAAACATGTATTCAACAACCGTGCAGAACTCTGTCCCTTGCGTCGGATCGGTACCATGGAGCGACTCATCTCCCGAGAAGAGGCCTTCCACCTGACCGTGCAACCTCATCAGATCACCTATGCCTTTTTTCACAGCCCTCAAGTAACGTTGGTCTTTTGACTGCTGGTACCATACTGCAGGCTGTTTCACTCCCATCCCGGTGTTGACGCCGTGCCAGTAGCGAGGATCGCCTGATTCAAGCATCCCTGTCCAGTCTTCCGTTTGCTGGAAAACGAGTTTCGCGAGGTCAAGAAGGAATGGGTCACCTGTTCGGTTGTAGAGCCAGTAGATGCTGGCAAGGTTCTCGGCACCGCGATCTTTTGCCCAATGCGTCCAATGCGACAACGGTTTCGATGGTAGATGCTGGAGCTGGAACCGGAAATATTTCGTCATGAACCCCAGGACTCGCTTATCCCCCGTCGCATCGTGATACTGCTCCATCACCTTCAGCATTACCATATGTGGCCACCAGTCCTCCTTGTTCTTCTCCTGCCATGCCAGGACCCTCTCCTCCGGCTTGAAAGTTCGGTTCGGATCAGAGACAGGACCGAAGTACCCATCGTCCCGTTGATGCTGGAGACTCCACTCGATCCACCTTTGGACCTTTTCGATAAGCACTTTATCCTTCAGCGTATAAGCAAGCGGCAGAAGACCGTCGAGCCAGTAGGGACCTCGCTCCCAGCCATCACCCTTCCCACCAAGCCAGCCATTCTCCGGTCCCACATCTTTCCAGATTTCATCCAACCCACCGGTCATACCTTGAGCTGAAAGTCTGAGCTGCTCGGACAGCCATCCCTTGGGCGAGATCGACCCAATGGGGAGTTGAATGTACGGATTGAGTGCGAGGGGCTCGCGATTCGAAATGTAATGACTGTTCTTCATAACCAACTGTTGAGCCGATATCGTTGCTGTTGCGAGAATGAAGAAAATCAGAAAGCAGGGGATCAATGCTCGTTTCATAGGGACACCTCCTGAGGTGAAATGACATTTACTTTCGCCGATGCGGATCAAAAATAAGTGATTCGTTGTTATCACGAACTCTCGCAAAGAAACCGTACCCGCCGAAGTTGTTCTCGATCTTGAGAAGTAGCTTGTTCCAGCCCTCCTTGAGGTGCAAGGAGAGTGTGTCCTGATCGGGCTGAGCTCCCCGAAGAGTGAAAATGCGGAAAATCTCCTTGTCGTTGAGGAATACCTTCCCCCCATCGTCCGTGCCGATAAAGAACGGAACGGTCTGGTCTTTTGGAGAATGGACATATGTCAAGGCATAGACAACGACCTGCTCGTAAGGATCAAATTTCGTCAGGTCCATCGCTCCGGTTACGGGCGTTTTCTGAAGCAGCCAGCGAACCGGCTTCTCGTTCACGCCCTGGTACGACTTCGTCAGATCGGTTTCCTTTTCGGGAGGATAGGGAATGTCAAGTCCGAGCTGCCCCCGATCACTATTGCGCGGATTTGGGAACGGACCGATGAGATACCATTCGGGAATGTAGGTGCGGTGCGGCTCAAGGCTGAATGCATCGAGACCGACATCATAGCCGGTGGACCGGACATCCTTCCCCTTGACCACAAATTGAAGAGGCACGCGGTTCTTGCGAAGCTTGAGATCCGGGATCGCCACCTTTCCTCCGGGCTCCACGACGTTGCTGAATCCCTTAAACTCTGCCACCTTCTGGCCGTCGTAGAGAATTGCCACGTCACCGTACGCCGGACCTTTCGTGAAGTAAAGTGAAACATCGTAGCGCGGCTCGACACCGGGAAGGTTAAGTGTGAACGAGTCACCTTCCTTCCTGGCAGCGATCCTGAGCTGCTTCGCCTGGCTCCAATCCGCCCCGAAGTCCGCCATCTCCTCAACGACTGCCGAAATACCACCCTCGACAGGTTTCAGAGTTTCTGCTTCAATTGCCCCATTGGGAACAACGACGCGCAGCGGTACTCGCAAACCCGGCGGGAGGGCACTCTCAAACCTCTTGTGTGGCTCTTTCTGATACCAGTAAGCGGTGCTGCTGTAGTCCGCCGCTTCTTCATTCCCGTGGCCATGTTCAATCGTGAAACGAATCGATTTCTTGAACGGAATTGCATCCTGCACGTGGAACCGGTACGCTGCTATTCGCCCTAAAGAGTCATCCTTCAGGATGAGCCCGTGATAGGGTGCGGCAAACTCACCCTTGTTGAAATACCACCCGCTCGTGAAGTAGTCTTCCGTGCCCGTGCCGTACAACGATGGCTGAGGTTCGCCATCGACGTAAACCATTTCATCGCCTTCAAGATACTGAAGTCCACCGTCGTAGCCTTGCATGGACATGGTCAGACCGACAAAGTGGCCCTCACCTTCGGCATCGAGCACAACGTAGTTCGATTTCTCCTTCGTCCTGACATCCCGTCGCCACTGAGCGTGGAAGTACGCCACGTCCGGCTCCAGCGGTGTCGTGAGCTTGTGATAATCGATGTGGTAATAGAATGAATTGACAACCTGCCCTGTCTGGTTCACCACCTCGATGCGCGCTGATTTCTGAAAAGGCATCGCGAAATAGGAGTAGTACCCTCCGCTCGACATCCCTATGAACGGCGTGACGAAGTGTTTGTACTGGAATCCCGTGCCGAAGAAATCGCCTATCGGCGTTTCGACCGATGGATTCTCTTCACCATCCCAGTACATTCTGAGGAGAATTCTGCGAAGAAAGTACTGATCCTTCGCCCCGATGGTCACCCAGAACTGGACGATGACCCCGGGTCCTTCGATATCCGCCAAGCGAGCCGTGCCGCCAACGGGAATGGACACAAAATCGGCGTTGCCTCCAGTGCGATCGTAGCTTGAAATCTGCATCAGTCGGCTGCTTTTCAGGTATGGGAGTCTCGAAGGCGAGAGAACGTTTTCAAGCGACTGGGCCGCCGCCTGATGAGCAAGCAGACAAAGGAGGAAGGCGCTTGCCTGCCGGAGAGACAGAAATCGTGGTTGCATAGTTTCACCTCATATGGCGTAGGTTCATTGCAACTGCGTCGCGTCTTTCACACAGCGGAACCCGACGGTAGCATTACGATCAAGGGACGGCGAGATCATAAGAAGAATCTGTGGATTATCAGCCGGCTGCGGACCACCACGGACGTACCAAAAGCTGGATGTGGGGCTGTAATGCGAGCCGCCTCGGATCATCCCAAAGTAGTAACTGCCGTTGTCGTAGACATCGTTTGTGAGCTGCCAGACGTTGCCGATCAAATCCATGACCCCAAAAGGACTTTTCCCCGATGGGAAGGTGTCGACTGCGGTTGTTCGTCCCAGACCGTTGTTGCATCTGGTCGAGTCGAACTCGTTCCCCCACGGATACTTCCGACCGTCGGATCCCTGCGCAGCGTATTGCCATTCTCTCTCTGTCGGCAGACGCTTCCCAGTCCACTTCGCGTAGGCCCTTGCATCATCGAGAGTCACGAACACGACGGGATGGTTGTCTGATCCTCTCGGCGGCAGGCCATTGATCCAATGTCTCAGGAAATTCGTTGTATCCTTTGGTTTGTAGCGTGTCGTCCGGAGAAATCTCAGGAACTGGTCGTTTGTCACGGGATACAGATCCATGAAGAAGCGAGGAACAGAGATACTCTCTCCGTGAGAATCCGCAGGATACGGGATTACTTCGTTTGGGCTGAGGAAACTCCGCGCGGTTTTGTACGTGAAAATGCCGGCAGGAATCTCAACCATTCCAGGCGGCGTGTGAGCTGAGGGAGTTATTTTTTCTACTCGACTAATCAGCCGCGGCGTTGCGAGCGGGACGTAAACGACTCGCTCATCGAGCAATTCTTTGCCGTCAAACAATTGGACGACGAACTTCTCCTCGTGCCGACCAAGATGCTCTCTCAAAGAAATGGTTCTCCTGCCGATGGGGAATTCCACTTTGGGGCAACTGTAGCTCGGAAGGCCTGCCCAAACCATGACGCTCGTGCCTCGTGTTGCCTGGAAAAGGAGAGAATCCTGGTCGAGTTTCACCGTGAGCAGATTGGGCAGGAGAGCGATGCAGTCCACATTCCCTTCACGACGCGAGTCGAGCCAGGCCCGGCTGAAGCCGTCTGCAACGACCGGAAGGTACGATGTTCCGTTCAGGTGTACGAGCTTGAGCTCCTCGTGCCGCCACAGGCTCACGTAGTGCCCATCCTTCGCAGCGGGCACTTCGAAGAGCGGTCCGCTGAATCCTTCCGGGATCAGGCTATAGACCGTGTAGACCGTCTTCGATGCCGTGGGAAAACAGTTTACCCAGATGCTGTCGGCGGTCGTAGGTAACAGCGGCGTCCAGTGGCGACTCAGGAATGCCGATGAGTTATCCCGGAGGATCTTCGTTGTTCTCCCGAGATACGCGAACTCTTCGGCAACCCAATCGGGACGACCGGGTCTCATGATGTTCATCTCAACGCCATATCCGTTGAAGAACGAAACGGCAATCTCGCGATGGATTCGTCCCTCGGCCAGTTGAATGACCCTGAAAATTGCCATTTCCGGCTTTATCAGCTTGTTGAGATTCAGCGGAGGAGGAAGATAGATGGCGTCATGGACACGACCTGCTACGATTCCGGGCATGTCTTTTGGAACGGCCATTCCCTCGCTATACAGAAGTACGCCAGGTTTCACTCTGTCCGCTGCTGCCTGAAATTCCCTGCTTGATTCGCCCCAGGTATCAAGGACGACACCGTCGGCATTGATTTCCCTCAGCAGTTGCTCCATGCCGGCGAGATGATCTTCCCGCCGAGTGCTCTCATCCCACGGATTGTATGAGATGAAGTATCGAGCACCGCGCTTCTGCACCACACCTGCCTGGCGACGCAATTCCTCTATGCCGCCCGGCAGGTCACGATACATGTCCCATTGGTTTCTTTGATCCAAGCCGAGGCGGGGCCAGGTCGGCCAGATCATGTAGGCGTCGTATCCTCCGAGAACCTTGTCCTGGTCGGTGAAAAACTGATCGAAGTTGTTCTTTCCCTGCAGCGCATCGTAGTATTGTTGATCCCAGGCAAATTGCAGCAACAGGAGATAACTCTGCCGCGCCCACTTCAGGTCTTTCCGATCGAAGAGCTTGTCGTCGAAGGATTCCAAATCATACAGCCACCGTTCCTGAAACATCATCCTCAATCCTTCACGCCAGTCGCCGCGATGTTCATCGACGTAGAAAACGTACTGAACAAATCCGCCCGGTTCAAGCGTTGTCCTGAAGCGGCGGACGTCCGCTTTACCAGATGCTGTTCTTCGCGCAATCGCCGTGAGCGAATGCGTGGGAGCGACATTCACATCACATAGCCCCATCTCCCAGGCATTATCCGGCAAGACAACCCCGATCGGACCGAGTCCGGGCCTAAAGAGCTGCGAACGGCTAAGCCGATGGATGAAGTCCGAGGGTCCAGCCGAGATGATGTAGGTTCTATCGGTGCCGACACCAAGTGGTACCACATTCGAGATCTGCAGTTTCCGGTCCGATTTGTTCCAAAAGGAAACAGTTGCTTTCCAGCCTGGGTTGAATCCTTGCTCAACCTTCACTGAGCCGCTCAGGCCTGAACTGTGCCCCCATCGAACACTGTCCCCCTCGCGGGCCGCGGTGCACGCAAAAGCGCTCATGACCGTGTCATTGAGCTCAAATGTGAAGAGAGGAAGTGTGTCCTTGCATTGAACTTTTCTCCCGTCAGCCGCACTGTACGAAGCCACTCCAAGCCCGCGCAGAGTCACCAGCTCCAGCGATTTGATGAATTGTGCTCTGCTCGCGGCCGAAAACGATAGTGACATGAGAGATGAGATGACAAGTATCCTCGTCGCGTTGCTCATACGTTTACCCCCGGCTACAGATTCAAGAATCAATGGTCCGCAATGTCCATCATCATCCGCGCGATGAGGCCCGCCCAGATGTATGTTTTGTGATATCCTGCCCACTGCTCGTCGGGACTGTAGAACTCCCAAAAGTTGTGATCTTTCTTGAGCTGCGCGATCATGGCCGCTGCCACCTTGTCAACCAGTTGCCGAGCCTCATCCGCATACCCGAATTCTAAAAGCCCACGCTCTACCAAATAGTCCCATTCTACCCACACCGGTCCGTTCCAGTACCCCTTCGGATTATATCCCGGATCATCGGCCGCAAGCGACGGCACACCGTACGTCCGCCAGAATTTTTTTGAGTCGGTGAGCTTCTCGACCAACTTCTTGGCCCGACGTACATCTGCGACTCCTGCCCACAACGGCAGGAAACCAATGATCTCTTCACGCTTCAAATCGTTATTCGCCTTGTGAGTAAAGGTGTGAGTACGCTTATCGACGTGATAGTAGAAGCCGGTCTCATCGTCCCACATCGTTTCATTGATCTTCCGAATTCGCTCGGTCTCCTCCATCCGCCACACCGTTGCTTCATCTTCCAAGCCAAGCTCCGAAGCCATCGCACCGAGAGCCTTCGCCTCCTGGACAAGCATGCAATTCAGGTCGAGTGCTTCGAAGTTGCTCGGCCATCCCACCTGATCCCAGACGGCAACTTCACCATCGCGAACGCACTCCAGTACCGCATGTGCTCCCCACTCGCACAAGCCATCTCCGTCGCTATCCCGGTTCTTCACCCAATAATTGTAGAACGACTTGCTGGAAGGATACATCTCCCGTAGAAAATTCGTGTCCTTGGCAATCTTGTAGATCTCCCAGTTCTCCCAAGCATACCACGGAGCAGAGGTTGTCAGTTGGTTGTTGTGAGGGATTGTCTCGTCGAGATACGACCCTGTTCGATAGTTGATATATCCATCCTCATGCTGCCGTTCTCGATAGACGCGTTGAGAATTCATGGCACTTGCCGCGTCCATGTACGCGTACGCGAGCATCGAGAGACTCTCATGAAATACCTGCCCACCGTGCCCCCATCCCCACTGAGGCTCGCGAGAGAAAACGTAGTAATTGTAACCGCACTTGCCCTCAGGGGGCAACATTACCTGGCGCATCAACGTGAACGCACACCAATACATCATTTCTTTCTCTGCGTCACCAAAAGGCAGGACGGGCACATTCCTATACAGCTTCTCGGCATCCGCTACATAGTGATCGAGGTTTTCTTTCATCAACGCCTGCGTCGCGGCCAGCAATTTTCGCGGATCTTCTTCCGGGCGATGGACAACCCTGGCGACTCTCAAGTGAGCTACCTGCCCCGGTGACAGCTCGAGATTCTTCGCAACAGAGATGGTCTTTGCTTCCTTGTGTGGAACCGGACTTTGTCGAGCGTCGGCTTCAACCCTTAATCGAGAAGCAGGCACTTCACGCGAGAACACAAAGAGATTATGAACCGGATCCACGTACGGAATGCTTTGCTCCCGAACCCAACCATCCGGCGGCTCCCGGTGAGAGAATGCTATGGCATAGTCATCAGCATGAAACTGAATATCGAAAAACGATCCTTTCTTGTGCGCAAGAAACGAGACGACTTCGAGCTCGGCATTGCGAGAGCCGAGGTTGGCGACCGTAATTTCCTGGATGGCAATCCGAGAGCTGTAGACAAGGAACGTGACGTCGACCCTGATATTCTCAAATGGAAAGTAGAAGTACTTAACAATATCAGAATACGAGGTTGTGATCACCGGCTCCCTGAACATTTCGCTTAACCTATGGACTGAGCCTGAGCCCTTGTGAAACGCCAAACCCCAATCGCCCGCTTTGTCGGTCACGAAATCGGCTCCTCTGGTTGAATCATAGAATACCAAGTGATAGCCTCTGTCCAAGGTAAACTCAGATCGCTCCATCGCTGCGGCATAGGTTGTATAGAGGGGGGAGTTCTTCCCCGCCGAGAGATTTGACAGATAGGGTTTTATGTCTTGTGATTGTGACATGAGAGATGTCGTGAACAAAAATATGCATAAACAAGAAAAGTCGCGCTTCATAGTTCTTGTTCTCCTTGGTTGATAATGACAAGCTCCATGGACACCATCTGGGCGGACAAATGTCCTTATCGCAAGAGGAGCATCTTCTTTGATTGGATGAACGGTCCGGCAATGAGCCGATAGATGTACACTCCACTCGCCAGGTTCATTGCATCGAACGTTAACTCATAGTAACCCGGTGCGCGAAGCTGATCCTCAAGAGTTGCCGCGACTTCCCCTAGAAGATTAAACACTTGCAGTCGTACATAGCTCTCTTTTGGAATGGCATACTTGAACGTCGTTGTTGGATTAAATGGATTCGGATAGTTCTGTTCAAGAGTGTACTGCGTCGGGAGAAGATATGCAGTCGCGTTCATTGGAAGAGCACCTGACAGTGTCGGCGGAACTCTGCTTGAAGCGGCACGAGTGATGATCGCTTCTCCGGTTGTCGCCGTACCAAAGGAGTTCGAGGCCACACATCGTATCCTGATCATTTCTGTGGAACTCTTCATCATCAGCGTGTAGGATGGAGTATTTGCTCCTGGTATGTCCACGTCATCCTTCTGCCACTGATATGACAGTTCCTCCCCTCCGATTGCCGCCACGGTGAAAACTGCAGTGCTGCCTCTTGAAGCGTTTCCGGCCTCCTCGTCCTGCAAGGCATCGGCAGCAGGTTGAACTGAAACCTCCCCCTCCTCATCTGCAGAGGTAACAACGATTGTACTGTCTTTGGTTTCAGCCTTGAAGCTGATGATCGTGGGCTGTGCGGCGGGTGAACTGAGAGGTGTGTTCATGTCCGACTGGATCTCTGCCTGTGTCAGCGCACGATTGTAGACGCGTACCTCATCGATAATTCCGTTGAAATAGTAGCTCCCCCACGCATCGGCTGTGCGCTTACCGATATTGACATTGACAATCGCGTTATCCTGGGATGCACGCACCGTTCCGTTCAATGTTCCATTGTCTAGAACGCCATTGACGTAGATGTCCAGTGTCTGTGCCGTTGCATTGTACACCCCGACAACGTGATACCATGTATTCAGAGATCTCACTGTGGTGCTGTACCGCTGCGTTCTCGTACCTCCAGATGAAACACAGATCCCAAACGTATGAGGACCTGTATCGGGACTTGTCTTGAGTTGCCATCCATTGGTGCCATTGGACTTTGCGATGATCTGTCCATCATCCGGCGGGTTGGCTGCTGCATTCACCCACGCACTCCACGTCATGCTTCCTGTAAGCTGCAGCAACGCAGGGTTACCAAAATCCACATAGCTGCTCGTCCCATTGAACGACAATGCGTTCCCGTACTTTCCTTGTGTTGTCCATGTCGCCCCCGCTATGTTCCCGGTGAGATTGTTGCCGGATGCATCTGCCACTGTTGTCCCGGACCCTTGATCAAAG
>JACVXU010000088.1 GCA_015661185.1 Bacteroidota bacterium | reverse complement strand
CACTCCGCACTGGCAAATCCGCACAATGCCGCGCTTGCTCAGGTTCTCATCGATGCCGGAGCGGACATTAGCGTTACGCAATTGCAGGGATATACACCACTCCACTATGCAGCTGCTAACGGACTTGAACCCGTTGCGCGACAGCTGCTTGAACGGGGTGCAGACAGATCAGTTCGCGATAAGACCGGCAAGACGGCAAGTGATCTCGCAAGGGAAAAAGGCCACCAGGCGCTTGCAGATTTGTTACAGTGAACATCGACCGACGCATCCTCAATGCACCTGACTGAAATTAACATTTATCCCATCAAGTCTGCCCGGGGAATCTCTCTCCCCTCTGCTCGGCTTGATGACCGTGGCCTCGAACTTGACCGTCGATGGATGGTTGTAGATGAAAAGGGACGTTTCCTGACCCAGCGTACGCTCCCAAAAATGGCACTCATAAACGTCGCGCTGATGGGAGATCATCTATCGATCACCAGTCGGGGGTTGAGTGAACTGAGTGTCCCCTTTCGAACATCCTCTGCTGGAATGCTCCATGTTCAGGTCTGGAATGATTCTCTCGACGCCATTGACGTTGGCCAGGATGCAGCTTCGTGGTTCACTGAACTCCTCGGTGTGTACTGCAGGCTCGTCCAGATGCCCGAAACTCCTTCTCGGTTCATTAATCGCAAATACGCTCCAGAGAATTCTCCAGTCAGTTTTGCTGATTCGTTTCCTCTCCTCCTCATTTCCCAAATGTCACTCGAAGACCTCAATGCACGCCTCGCAGTGCCGGTGCCAATGAACCGCTTTCGCCCAAACCTTGTGATCGACGGGACGTCCGCATTCGAGGAAGATACATGGCGTAGTCTTCAGATAGGTTCAGTTTCCTTCCGCGTTGTGAAGCCGTGCGCCCGATGCACTGTGCCGACGGTTAACCAGGACACTGGCGAGGCGGGCAAAGAACCGATTCGCACGCTCAGCACCTATCGCACACGAGACTCAAAGGTCTATTTCGGCCAGAACCTCATTCACGAAGGTCTTGGAATTCTCAAAGTTGGCGACGTTGTTCAGGCGATCAGCGAGTGAGAGCTCGTTCTGGAAGGTTGTTGAAAAAGGCGTGCCATCGACTGAAGTCCCAGCCCGACTTCGGCGATCCAAGTCGGTCTGGCGGGCCAGCCCGCCTCGATGCATCCTATTAGGCTGGCGGGGACGTCTTTGAAAATGCGAAACCCTGGGGGTTTCGTGAAATGCGAGCCGTCCGATTTATCGGATGGCGTGGAGAAGCGGTTCTTCCACATCCTCCCAGAAAGTTCATCACTCAAATTGAGATTCTCGCAAAAAACCTCTACCCTGCATTGGGTTGCCGTTCGCTTCCCCCTCTCTTGAGTGCCACCACAACCAATCCCCCAGCGCTCACGAAAACTCTCAAAAGGAGGCCGCAATGAGATTCCTTCGGAGCTTTGTGTTGCTCATCGCGACCGCCGCCACTCTGGCAAGCTGCACCGGTGAAAGAATGATAATGCGAAAAGGCGAACGGATCATTTTCTTCGGAGATTCAATCACCGAACAAGGTGTGAAACCCAATGGGTATGTGACCATTGTCGGTGGAGACCTCAAGACACGTTTCCCGGACCTCGGGATTGAGATCATCGGGGCGGGGGTCAGCGGAAACAAGGTTCCTGACCTTCAAAAACGGCTCAGTCGTGACGTGATCGAGCGCAAACCCACTACTGTTGTGATCTATATCGGCATCAATGATGTCTGGCACTGGAATTTGAACAACATCAAGGGAACCACGAAGGAAGGATTCGAGAGCGGATTGCGTGAGATTATTGCGAGGATTCAATATTCCGGAGCTGAAGTCGTTCTGTGTACCCCGACCGTCATTGGAGAAAAGCGCGATTCCAGCAACGCGCAGGATGCGATGTTGAACGAGTATTCCGCAATCAGCCGAAAGGTGGCGAAAGACCGGGGCATCCGACTGTGCGATCTTCACAGTGCTTTCGTTGCGTACCTCGCTGAGCACAACGTGGAGAACAAGGAAAATGGAATTCTCACCACGGACGGCGTCCATCTGAACAACGAGGGAAACAAGCTCGTTGCGAAGGAACTGCTCAAGTACTTCAGCAGGTGACCCTCACCTCCCAGGTGCCGACTTGGGTGCCGGTCACCTTCCGTGTAAACAAAAAAGCCCGGTCGTTTTACGATCGGGCTTTTTCTTTGTACTCGGATTGCTCAGCCTTTTGCTCTCGCACCGACCCTCGAGTCGAGCATCGCCAGGCCTGCCGGTGCATCGCCAATAGTCTTGAGCATCTCAATGATATTGGAGGCATTCTTCTCCTCTTCTACCTGCTCCTTGATGAACCAGTGGAGCATCACCTGCGTCGGATAGTCCTTTTCCTTCAACGACAACTCATACAACGCCTCGATCGTACCCGTCACTTTCTTCTCGTGCTCGAGCACCTTCTTCATCACATCGAGAGGAGTCTTGTACTCAACCGGGGGCTTGGCGATTGCCTCCAACGCGACCCTTCCGCTCCGATCGTTGATAAATTGATAGAACTTCATCCCGTGTTCGCCTTCTTCCTCGCTCTGGATTTTCATCCAGCGGGCAAATCCCGGCAGATTTGCCGCCTCAAAGTGAGCCGACATCGCCAGGTAGAGATAGGACGAGTAGAGCTCGTGGTTGATCTGTTGGTTCAGTGCGTCCTGAAGTTTTTTTGATAGCATGATGGTTCTCCTTATGATAGTTCGATGTGTTTCAGCGTTCGTCTGTCTTGAACCTTGATTTGCCTTATTGGGTTCCCAGGTACCTGGGAAGCCAGAGGCTCAGCTCGGGCACATACGTGATAACGAGCAGCGCAACAATCTCCATGAGTATGAACCCGATGACTGCTTTGGAAAGATGGAAGATTGATTTCTCAAACCTGAGACTTGAAAGAAACAGGTTAAGGCCCATCGGAGGCATCAGATACCCAAGCTCCAGATTCGTCAGGAAGATGATGCCAAGGTGAACCGGGTCAATGTTGAATTTCGCTGCGATCGGAAGGATGAGGGGAACTGCCACAATTGCGGAGAATATCTCCATCACCATCCCGATGATAATCAGGAAGCCGTTCAGGATCAACAGAAACATAACGCGGCTTGAGACGTGCTGCTGAACGACCTCGAACAATCGCTGGGGAACCTGCTGATCGATGAGATAGTTCATCAACCCGAGCGCCGATCCGAGTATCATCAGAATGGCCCCAACGAGCACCATGCTCTTTTTCATGACGCGGGGAACATCCCTGAACAGGTGCAAATCCTTGTAGATGAATACTTCAACAACAAACGCATAGAATGCAGTAATCGCCGCCGCTTCCGTTGCAGTAAAGGCCCCCCCATAGATCCCTCCAATGACCACGAACGGCAATGGAAGTTCCCACGCAGCCGCTCTCAGTGTCGTCGCCACTTTCTTCCAATGGAATGGAATCTTCGGCACCTTGGCTTTGATGCTCACGCGCAGACTGTACGCAGATAGGAAGGCAATCAGAAGAACGCCAGGGATCAGGCCGGCAACAAAAAGCTGGTCGATGCTGACTCCAGCCACGAAGCCGTACAGGATAATCGGGAGACTGGGCGGGAACAGAAGACCGATGCTTCCTGATGCCGTGACGAGCCCTAGCGAGAACTGCTCGGGATAGTTTTCCTTCAGGAGGATCGGATAGAGAAGTCCTCCAAGCGCGACGATCGTGACACCCGACGCTCCGGTAAACGCGGTAAACAACGCACACGTGACCAGCGCAACGATGGCAAGCCCTGCAGGCATCCAGCCAAAGAGTGCTTGAGCGAGATCGACGAGTCGCTTCGGCGCCTTGCTCTCTGCGAGGAGATACCCCGCAAACGTAAAGAGAGGCACAGCAAGGAGCGTCGGAGTGTCGGCGATTTTGTACAGATCGATAATCATGGCGGATGTGTCGATATCCGCAGTGGTAAAGGCGTACAATCCGATCGCGCTGATGATGGTGAAAAGCGGAGCCCCGAGAAAGGCCAGAAGCAGAATGATGATGATGAACAACCAGATGCTCATGCACCTTCCTCCTTGGTCAGGACAGCCTTCGATCGCAGAAGCGCCCTGATCACGAAGTGGACGAGGAGCAGGCCAAAGCCAACGGGGATGATGATCTGAGCATACCAGGAAGGTATGTTTTCGACCACTGTGCGATGATCAGCAATTTCTCCCTGCACAAATGTCCACGATGCTTTTGCAAGCAAGAAACAGATTCCCGCTGCAAAAAGATCAGTCAGCACTTCCACCGCCGACCGCACACGCGGTGAGAAGAACCTGCGCAATGCATCAATGTTGATGTGGCGGTTTTCACTTGTGGCGATCGCCGCGCCGAGGAACCCGAGCCACAACAACAGATGCCGCAGCAGAATGTCCGCCCACAGGATGCCGGAGGAAAACAAATTGCGCAGGACGACCTGCAGAAAAGCCATAATAACCATGACGGAGAGCAGAGTGATCAGGATGATCTCTTCTGCCCGCGTCAGGAATTTGTCGATGCTCTCAAGAATTTTCATTTCGATCCGCGGCGGGCTTTCCGATACTCTGTGATCGCTTTCTCCACTTTGTTCAGCAAGTCCTCTGAATAAAGCCTACCAGCAAGCATTCGGCGGGAGCGATTGCCGACCTCCACGTATTCCAAAACGTCTTTGTCGCTCACAGGCAGAAGCGTGATGCCTCTCTTCTTGAGCTCGGCCACTGCGTCCCTGTTATCTTTCCTGCTCATCTGCGTAAGTTTCGAGATATAGAGACGTCCGTTCCGCATGAGAATTTCCTGCAGGTCCTTCGGCAGCTGGTCGTAGTACTTCTTCGAAATCAGAACAGAACCCGCCGCGTCTGCCAGCGGCACATCCACCATGTATTTTACCCTGGCATACCATTGAAGAGCAATTGCCGCGTAAGGGGTCGTGTAGAAGGCGTCAATCAGACCTGTCTGGAGAGAAGTCATGACATCGGTAACAGACAACGGAATGGGGTTGATTCCAAGCGTCCGGAATGCCGTCTCCGCAATCGGGTCCCCTTCCCATATCCACATCTTGATCCCCTTCAGGTCTTCGCTCTTCCGGATCGGAGAGGAGGCAAAGACATGGACGAATCCGACTTCCGCCCACCCAAGGACGACGTAACCCCCCTCTTCGAAAGCCTGCTCGAAGTCCTTCCCGAACTCCTTGTAGAGCATGTCGATTTCATCCTCGTTGCGCACGAGGAAGGGAGAATCAAGGATGCGAACTCTGGGGGCAATTTCCCCCATCCCGACCCCCGTAAACCCTCCGCTGTGAAGTTGCCCGACGCGGATCTTCCGCAGAACGGTTTTCTCATCTCCCTGGACGCCGCCGGCGTAGATCTTGAATCCCATCCGCCCGCCGCTCTCTTTCCGAATGGCCGCGTCATACTCCCTCATCACATTCATCCACGTGCTTCCTTCGGGCGCAATGGTCGCGAACTTGACAGCGTATTGCTGGGCAAACACTGTGAGCGATGCAACAAGAACGAATGCGAGAATCGAGGTGAGTCTTTTCACTGGTACTCCTTGAGTGTTAGCTGAATCTAGAAAAGGTCATTGACGTGTTCACGAAGAAGCTTGGCCTTCTTCTTAGCGATGGCATTTGAGAGACGTGCTTCCGGCAGAATGTCGGGCGAAGCTTCATCAACGATCTTCAGAAGAGATTCGAAAAGCTCCTGATCCTGCATCTGAACAGCATACGTCTTTGCAAAGTACACGTATGTGAGAAGGAATTTTCCCCGATTCACCTCAAGAGCGCGCTCAAAATACTCCCTGGCTTTCTCGGGCCTTCCTCCAAGCACCTGGGGCATGCTCCCTTCGATGGTGCCGAGGATCAGGTACGGACCGCCGTGGTAGAAGGTCGGATCGGCCTGACGGACAAACTCCATCATCGCCAACACCTTGGGAAGGTCTGCAACCGCCCCGACATCCGAACGCGTCATATTGACATAGCTTCCCCATCCGAACGCGGTCCAGAAGACTGCAGGAACATCGTCCTTCGAAAGGGAGTGCAACGCGGCCTGGAATGTCGGGACATCCTTATCGAGTGCTTCCCTGATCCTCGGGTTACGTGCAAACACTTTCATACCATAGTCACGACCGCGGAGGTAGAATGCACGGGCACGCTCCACACTATCATCTTCTGCGAAAGCAAGCGCGTAGGCGTTGAATCCCTGCGAGGCCATAAGGAGCAGCTTGTCGTTCTCTGGGTCCCCTTTGATCAGCGCTTCGATCAGCTTGAGGTTGGAGCCGAGCGCCCCCTCGGCAAGCTTCAGGTCTCCCTCTTCGTTGAATGCCTCGAGCCCGTAATCCATAATGCCACCCATGGTACGGATAGCAATGGTCTGTACACACCCCTGCAGGAGAAGTGCTGAAAGCAGAAGGGCAATTTTCTTCATGCTGGATTCGAGTGTTTTTGCGGATGGTGATTCACTCAAGCGGGTTAATCCGGGGATGAGGAAATCTTCCCTGTGTCCCATCTCACAATGATTGTTCTTCCGAGGTCTGATACTACGGGTGAAAATATACCGAAAAGAATCCGGAGTTTCAAACTCGGTACGGGTGCTCCCGGTCCACAGATCCGGACAGTTCGCAGTCTCCAAGAAAGGAATTTTGAACTGTTCGGAATATCAGCTACCTTGTGAACGGTTTTTCGAACCACAGTTGCGTGTGCATCAACCCTGCCAAAACGCGTGACTTCCAAACACTCGATTGTCCATGCACATACTCCTCGTTGAAGATGAAGCGAAGGTCGCACGCTTCATCAAAAAGGGACTTGCAGCAGAAGGCTATGAAGTCGACATCGCAGCCGACGGCAAGATCGGTGAACAGAAGGCGCGGTCCGGTGATTTCGATCTGATTCTGCTCGATGTTCTCTTACCAAAAAAGGACGGCTTTGAAGTCCTGCACGCACTACGGAGCGACGGCGTGCGTACTCCGATCTTGATGCTCACCGCCAGGAGCGCGGCCGAGGACATCGTCCAGGGCCTCGATCATGGCGCGGAAGACTACCTGACGAAACCGTTCGCGTTCAACGAATTGCTCGCAAGGATCCGGTCGATCCTTCGCCGGGAGGGACGGAGCCCGACGATCCATCGCCTCGCCGATCTTCAGCTCAACACACTGACACGCAAAGCGACGCGTTCGGGCACTGTCATTGATCTGACGGCACGTGAATTCTCCCTGCTCGAATACCTTATGCGCAATCCCCGTATGCTTGTCACACGACAACAGCTCTCAAAAGAGGTCTGGGGCTTCAATTTCGATCCCGGAACGAACGTCATCGACGTGTACATCAACCACCTGCGAAAGAAAATCGACCAGGGATCCGAGAAAAAGCTCATCCATACCGAACGGGGCAAGGGATACTACATATCGGAGAAAGACCTCGCCAAGGGTTCGACAAAATGACGTTGTTGCATTCCATCCGTACAAAACTCACCCTGTGGTACACTGCGCTCCTTGCGATGACGCTCGTCGGATTCGGAGGTGTCTCCTATTTCTTCTTGCGCTCAACGCTTTCGGACAATCTCGACCGATCGCTCCACAGCGAGGTCAAATGGGTGAACGAGTTCATCGAGCCCAAGGCGAAGAAGGTCAGGCTAAAACGGTCCGCGTTGTTGGAGCTTCAGCAGCTGAAGAAAACAACGCCGGCACCGGCGGAGGTGGGAGAGAACACTCCTGATTCGGTCGCAACGGACGAGATCTGGTATCAGATCTACCAACATACGATTCTCAGCCCCCGCCGGCAGTACATTCAGATCCTCGACCGCAACGGAGACCTCCTGTACCGATCGCCGAGCCTCGGCAAGCAAAAGCTCGAGTATGCCGAGATACCGTACGGATGGGTGAACATTGTCACTATCCACGACGAACCGGGCCGCGAGCTCCGCCTTGCCATCACACAGAACGACTACGTGAAGATTTTTGTCGCCTATCCGCTGGAAGAATTGAACGAAGCCCTTGACGGGATTTTTCTCATCTTCCGCATCTTTGCTCCCATCGCATTGCTCATTTCCGTCATCGGCGGCTGGTTTCTGGCACACACCTCGCTGAAACCCGTTGATGCAATCACAAGAACAGCGCAACAAATCAGCGCACAAAACCTCAATCAGCGGCTCCCTGCCAAGGGGGTCGATGATGAACTGGGGAGATTGACCGCGACCTTCAACGACATGATCGGACGGCTGCAGGAATCGTTCGCACAAGTCCAGCGCTTCTCAGCCGACGCATCGCACGAACTCCGTACACCATTGACGATCATGCGCGGAGAAATTGAAATCGCCCTCCGGCGGAAACGCCTCCCGCCGGCAACGCGTGAGCTTCTGACCAGCATCCACGACGAACTCATCAGACTCTCTTCAATCGTCGAAAGCCTGATGACGCTGATTAAATCCGAATCCGGCCGGCTTGCATTCCAGTTCGACGACGTCTCGCTGGACGACATGTTGCGTGAGCTTGTCGAGGACTCCCACGTTCTCGCCTCAAGAAAGAAGATCAAGGTCACTGAAGGCGAAGTAGAACAGGTGAAGGTCCGTGGTGATGCAGCGCGGCTCCGACAGTTGTTTCTCAACTTGCTCGACAATGCAATCAAGTATACGCCCGAACACGGGAAAGTCACGCTGAGTCTTAAGCGGATCGACAACAAGGCGGCGGTGAGTGTCAGAGACACAGGTATTGGTATTCCAAAAAAGGATCTCCCAAAAGTCTTCGATCGTTTCTACCGCGTGAAGGCAGACGGAACCGGGAGTGGCCTGGGTCTCGCCATCGCAAAATGGATCGCCGAGGCGCATCACGGAACAATTCAAGTGACCAGTCGCGAGAAAAGGGGAAGCACGTTTACTGTGCTCCTTCCTCTTTCACCAGGCGCAGCGTAACGTTCGCAGGAAAGCTCCGGATTCTCCCACCGCGGGTGCCACACCTCTCGAATCCTCACCTTGATTTTCGTGGCTTTTTTCGCTATGTATGGTGTGTCACGCGCTCACCATCCGACGCAACGTCGGCGGCGCAATGGCCCGTCCCGTCAGTCAACCGCGGCGTAATGATCGAGGAGCTCCAGTCGGCAACCGTATGCGGAAATCCTATTTCTTCTCGGACGCCCACCTTGGTGTTGGAACCAAAGAAGAGGATCGACAAAAAGAACGAGCGCTTGTGCGGTTCCTCGAGCTCGTGCGTAGCGATGGCGATCAGCTCTTCATTGTGGGCGACCTCTTCGACTACTGGTTCGAATACAGAACAGTCGTTCCGAAAGGGTACGTTCGCCTCTTTTCAAAGCTCGCAGAACTGGCAGAAGCCGGCATACAACTGACCTATCTTGCGGGAAACCACGACTTCTGGCTCCGTGATTATTTCCTGGATGAACTGGGCATGAAGATCGAACGGGACCCGATTGAACGTGTGATCCAGGGAAAACGGTTCTATCTCCACCACGGCGACGGTCTCCTGAAGAACGATACGGGATACAGGATTCTCAAACGCGTCCTTCGGAACAAGACAAATATCGTTCTCTTTTCCCTGGTTCACCCCGATCTCGCAGCCCGGATCGCACGATGGTCGTCCCAGAAGAGCCGCCAGTACACGTCAAAACGCGAGTTCGAGGGGGACGACATGACGAAGGTTGCCCAGCAGAAAATCGACGAAGGATTCGACTTCGTGGTCATGGGGCACAACCACCTTCCGTGCAGGAGGAACATCGGCTCCGGTGTCTACGTCAACTTAGGGGATTGGATCAACAACCAGAATTACGCTGTGTTTGATGGTGTTTCACTCGATCTAAAGAATTGGGAAAATCCTAAACCCTAATCTCGTCGTGCTTCAAAATCTGTCTCTTGAACGAGTGTTACCCTCTCTGAGAAACGATGACCAAGAAAACCTACAGTTCAGAAGATATGGACCGGTACTTCAACGATCCCTCGTACCGTCACTCGTTTCTGCGGCGGGGAAAGGGATTCCTGAAGCGGAACTGGAGACTTCTCTCTGCTCTCTCGGTGGTGGCTCTCTCTCTCCTGTTATGGTATGGGGAGTACATCGTCCAGGGACTCCCTTCCCTTGAAGAACTTGAAAATCCAAGACCCGCGTTTGCCTCGAAGGTCTTCGCTGAGGACGGCGCCGTTCTCGATCAGTTTGCAGAACAGAACCGCACCCGCATCGCACTTGCTAAGCTCCCCCAGGGCCTTCTCGATGCGTTGATCGCCACCGAAGACAAGGAGTTCTATAACCATTGGGGCGTAAACCTCCCCCGCTTCGCTCGTCAGATGGTGATCAATGTCTTCACATTCCGCGCAGCCGGCGCCAGCACCCTTACACAACAGCTTGCGCGGAACCTCTACAGACTTCAGGGCCGGGAAGAATCTCTGTTCGACAAGATCACGAGGAAAATTCGCGAGTTCATTACATCCGTTCAGATCGAGCGGAATTTCACCAAACAGGAAATCCTGGAACAATACCTGACCGTTTCATTCTTCGGGCGCAGCGCATACGGCATTGAGTCCGCGTCGCAACGGTACTTCAACAAGTCCGCAACAGAACTCACTCCACCCGAGTACACTCTCCTCGTCGGCATGCTGCAGGGACCAAATTACTACGATCCCCTCAGGAACATTGAACGCGCGCTGAAGCGGCGCAACATCGTCATTGGTCAGATGGTGCGGGATGGCCGCATCGATGAACAGCAGGCCGAGCGGATTAAAACGGACAGCCTGAACTTCAGAGTCATTGAGGCCGATTATCGCGTCGGTATTGCACCGCATTTTGTGGAATGGATCCGACAACAGCTCACCCAGAAAGCTGAGACATACGGATTCAATCTCGAGCGCGACGGACTGCGTATCTACACGACCCTCGACAGCCGCATGCAGCGGTACGCCAACCGGGCGGTTGATGAACATCTCACGGGATTTCAGGAAAAATTCGACCAGTACTGGGATTGGAACAAATATCCGGAGATCCTCACGAGCAACGTTGACAAGATGATCCGCGACCTCGACGTCTATAAGAAAGCAAAGACCCCTTCGATACGCGACAGTATCGTCAGCTCGCTCCGAACGAATGTGCCATTTGTCGACTCCGTGAGAAAGGCAGCGCGGATGATTGAAGTCGGCATGGTTGCTCTCGACCCTCACAATGGACACATCAAGGCGATGGTCGGCGGCAGAAACTTCCGCGTCTTCCGCTACGGACTGAACCACGTGACCCAGATCCATCGGCAGCCCGGATCTGCGTTCAAGCCGTTCATTTACACCGTGGCGATCGACAACGGGTGGCCGGTCTGCTATGAGATCCCGAATCAACCGGTGACTGTTCCGATGCCCGACGGTACCCGGTGGACGCCGCAAAACTTCGATGGAGGATTCAGTGGAAAGTACACACTCCGTGAAGCACTCAAGCGATCTGTCAACCTTGTCGCCGTGCGGTTGATGCTCGAACTGCAGCCCACTCAGGTTGTCGACTACGCTCATCGCATGGGCATCAAATCGACAGTCCCTCCGTACGCCTCGATTGCACTCGGAACCGCCGAGGTGTCTCCCCTCGAACTCACATCAGCCTACGGAGTGTTTCCGAATGAAGGTGTCCTCGTGGAGCCTATTGCCATATTGCGCATCGAGGACAAGGATGGAAACATAATCGAGGAGAACGTCCCGGAGAAGAGAGAGGTGCTGAGCAAAGAAACCGCGTACCTCATGACGAATCTGATGGAAGGGGGCGTGAACGAGGAAGGTGGCACGGGCGTTTCGATCCGCCGGTCCTTCTCACTCCCCGCAGCCGGCAAGACGGGCACAACAAATGACTACGGGGATGCATGGTTTGTAGGATTCACACCGCATCTTGCTGCAGGCATCTGGGTAGGCTTTGACGACAACCGCATCAAGTTCGGAAGTGCCGACGGACAGGGTGGGCGTGCGGCGGCGCCGATCTTCGGTCGTTTCATGCGCGACACGTACGAAGACCCCGATATCGCACTGCAGCTGGACTACTTCAGACAACCGGATGGAATCATGACGGACACGATCTGCGTCCTGACCAAGAAGAAGGCCCGGCCGTTTTGT
>JACVXU010000297.1 GCA_015661185.1 Bacteroidota bacterium | reverse complement strand
TCGAGTGCGGTGACGGTGTGAATGCCATGGAGCTCGGTGCAACCGATGGGAATAAACAGGATGTCGTTCTTCTTCCGATTTTCCACGACATGTTTGCGGATAGTCGTCTGTATGTACGTCCCCGGTTTTGCCAGCTCCGACGGTGTTGGGATCTCATACCCTGCGAGTATCTGATCGATCTCCGTGTCGCTTGCATCCCAGATCTTCTTTTTCAATCTGCCGACGCTGGTATCTTCAAAGGAGATGTCTCCTCGATTTGCTTTGATCCAGTTTGCCATTGTTTGTTCCTCGTGTGTAGATTAGTCGAATTTCGTGACAGTGATCTTAACGTCGTCCCGGTCAGTCTGCAATTTCACCAGGCTTGGTTCCACTTCGTCGAGCGATATTTTCTTCGTGATCATCGGCGAGACATCCATGCCGGATGAGATACAACTGATAACGTTCGGGAACACGCCCTGACCGGAATGACCCTGGGAGCCAACCACGTTCGCACGGCGGACCTGGAGGACCTCTCCGTTCAGCGGAATTCTGTCGTCTGCGCGGGCGACCACGACAACCGTTGCGTTGATTGCTCTTCCTTCCCAGATGATGCGCTCGACATCGGGCCAGACAACGCTTGGCAATCCGGTCGCTTCGAGTATCAGCTTCGCGCCATGTCCGTGCGTAATATCGAGGACCGCGTCCGCAACGTTGTCCGTTTTCGGATCGATGACGTGCGTGGCTCCGATCGATAACGCCATCTTACGCCGCGAGGCGGATGGCTCAGACAGGATGACTGCATTTGCGCCGGCCCTCTTCAGGATAGCGCACGCCGCCGCGCCGACCGGACCGGCTCCGAGGATAACGACATTCTCGCCGGGTTGAATTCCGCCTCCCCTGGTGATGACCGCCGTGTATGCGACCGACGTCGGCTCCACGAGACTGCCAAGAAGCCACATTTTTTCGTCGCCGTACAGCTTCCGGAAATCTTCGATGCTCCACAGGTATCGAGCGTCGACGACGATGTGTTTCGCGTACGCTCCGTCGATGGAGAAACCGATCTCTTGGAGGCTTTCACAGTGATTGGGAAAGCCGTCCGCGCATGGGCGACAGTAACTGCACCACATCATTTCTTCCGAGCAGACCCCTTCGCCTACTTCGAGTTTGCGGCCGGTTCTCTTGTTGATCGCTTTGTCGCCTGCCACCAGGACAGACCCGCAGAACTCATGCCCGAGTGTGCACGGGAATGCGGTCAGGCCGGGATAGAAAATATAGCCGTCCTTGTCTTTCTGGTACATGTGCACGTCGCTTCCGCATATCCCGCACGCTTTCACCTCGAGGAGGACTTCCGTTGGCCCTGGCTCGCGAACCTCCTTGTTGACGATTTTCACCTTCGGGTGACGCCAGACGCGGCTTCCGAGATATGTCAGCCTTTGATCGATGTCCTTCTTCCCAAGGACAAATCCAGGCTTCGGGTCCCAATCTGCATACAATGATACTGTTCTCATAACGACTCCAGTCAGTTTAAGATGTACTATTCGTTCAGGGTTCAATAATCCTTGACATTCACAACCTTGGATTCATGCAGCGAAGCCGTGGCAGCAACAGCGACCTGCAGACCGGCGATGCCGTCCTCTATTGTTATCATCGGTTTGAGATCGTTTTGAAGATTGTTCAGAAAGTCGTTCAGTTGGGCGACATACGCGTCGCGGAACCGCTCCGGGAAGTAGGGAACGACATCGTGTGTCACTCCCTGGGCAGTCATAACCAGTATCGGTGTTTCACGCAGATACCCGATCTTGAGTGTCCCTTTTGTTCCCAGAACTTCAGCCCGAATGTCGTACCCGTAGATGCCGTTTCTGCTGATGTCGATTTCACCCAGACATCCGCTCTCGAATTTCATCGACATGATGACGTTGTCCGTATCGCCTGTCTCCTTGACTTCCGGATACGCCAGCACTCCGCCGATCGAGTACACAGACGAAATTTCCCCCATATACCATCGGGCAATGTCGATATCGTGTATGGCCATATCCAATATCTGTCCGCCGCTATTGTGAGGATAGAGGTATTCCAGCGTCGGCAGGTACGGATCCCGGGAAGAGCCGCGAAAAACGACCGGGGTCCCGATAACCCCATCCTTGATCTTTTTCTTTGCAGCAGCGAGCCCTTTGTCGAATCGGCGCATGTATCCCTGTTGATAGAACACGCCGTGTTTCTCTATCGCCGCCTTCATTTCACGGGCATCCTTCAGGCTCAGGGTCATCGGTTTTTCGCAGAAGATCGGCTTACCCTTCGCAGCTGCATCGAGGACGATTTCCTTGTGATTGGCAGTCGTTGCGGTCACGATGACGGCCGCGAGGTTCTTATCAGAGTTGATTTCCTGATGACTGAAATATGATTTCGGGATATCGAATCTCTCCGAGCATTTCGTTGCTCGTTCGGGAATGATGTCGGCGACAGCGACAAGGTTTGCGCCTGTAACTCGCGTGGTGAGGAAATCGGCATACATGGTTCCCAGCCTTCCGGCGCCTATGAGGCCGACGTTGATTTTCTTTCTCACGGTGTATTCCCTTTTCTAATTGGCGAACCCTGAACAAGTGTCCGCGTGGTGAAACAATTGTTGAAGTATCTTTTCTACTTTGTGAACAGTGTCAGCGTGTGCCTCAGCGTGTAGTCACCGCCGAAGCCTTTGTCACGGTAGATCTCCAGGACCGCCGAATTCTCGCTGACATTCATGCGGAGAAACGTGCTCTTCCTCCATTCGGTGTTGTCCCAGAAGAGCTTTGAGTACTTCTCAATTCCCGCCGCTCCTTTGCTGCACTCATCGTAGTATTCAGACAATCTGGTCAGAGTCTGCTCGTCAGTAAGATCCTTGTACGACTTGCCGTTCCCGAATCCCAGATTGTAAACGAATTTCTTCATTTCCTTGTCGTCCGCCTTGTAGAAAGCCTTGATCGCATCGGTTAGGCTCATTCCTTTGCCTCGTTGTTTCTCAACTTCCTCTGCAAGATGCGAAAAGAGCGTTCTGGCAGTAAAGGTGCCCTCTTGCCCATAAATGTGCCCCGAATTGATCAACCACAGTCCATTGACGCTTGCATACGACGCGCAGTGGGTGTGTCCGCTGAAGTATGCCGTGACGCCATATTTGACAAGCAGACGCTGGAATTTCAACGAGTTGTCTGGATATTTGTCGAGAGCGTCTGCCAGATGCCGGACGGTTCCATTGTCCATGTCAAGGAACGGGAAGATGGGCTCGTGGCCAAACACGAAGACGCGGGTCTTCTTGTTTTCCTTCAGATCGTTCTCCAGCCACGCGAGAAGCTCGGGGACGATATTGCCGTCGCCCCCTTTGTCGCTCTTTCCGTCGAAGTAGACGTTGAGGATGACAAAGTGCACGTTGTTCCAGTCGAAAGAGTAAGTAGTTTCTTCGCTCCCGGCTGGACCTTTCCGCAGAACGTACGGAAGCCCGTTGGCGCCCCGGTTCATCGACCGTAGGTACTCGGTGTTTGCTTCCACTTCCAGATCGTGATTGCCAATGACGGGATACCAGAGGTAGTCCTTCCCGAGCACCGACGCGATGAGTTCGCGTGTCGCCGTTGGGGGATCGAGGTCGCCAAGCACAATCATGAAGGATCCCTTGCCAGCCTTCTTGATTGCCTCATAGCCTCCCAGCGTGAATTCATGCGTCCGGAATGCCGGTGTTGCATGTTCTCGCTGATCGCTGGAGATGACAAAAGAGAATGCGTCAGCCGATTTCTGCGCTTGCGCGGGGACGGTGACAGCGGCGACGAAGAAAAGAAGGATCAGTGTATGAATAAATATCTTTTTCATGTGAGACTCCCGATAGTGATCTAAACAAGACCGACTGATTCGTACTCTTTCGCGATGAAATCACGAACATCACTCCATCTTCAGGCTTGTTGTCGCAGCGGACCAGATGATGGCCACTTCGGGAGGTTCTGTCAGCCTTTTCGTGATATAGGAAGCGATGCATGTATCCCCTCGACCACTCCTGCCGATTAAACTCTTGTTACGCCACGGAGCTTCGTAGAACATTCCGTCTGCCAACACGAGGATCCCATCTTTGTGTGTCAGAACCACTTCCTTTGGACCCATCTTCGCGAGAGCAGATGCGGCTTTCTTGATATCCGATTCGCCTGTGAGAGATTCTGCCTCCACGGCATCGGTTTTGAGCACATCGACCAGTTTCAGATGCTCTTCCTTTTCCGGCCACGGTGCGTGGAGAAGCGTGGTATCCGGTCCGATGATCCGTATGAAGCCCTGCAGATCTGCAACGAGGAGGGCGTCTTTTTTTCGAAGCGAGCGCACAACCTCCAACGGGATTTCGCCGCGAATTGAACCGTTCATGAGGAATGCTCTCGCTTCAAGACCGTCAAATTGATCCGGTGTGAAAGGGCCGGCAGTCACTGCGCACCGGAGGATTCTGTCGTCAGGATCCGATGTCGGATATTCTAAAACCATGTGAGTCGAGGAAGGAGTGTAGAACGGATACACATCAATGCCGATGTTCTTGAGCTTGTCGACAACCCGTTGGTCTTCCTGTGCCAGGCGTGTCACTGCGGCGACATTCAATCCAAGCATGCGTGCGGCATGCGCGCCGTAATTGAATCCGCCGCCATCCAGGTATCGGGTCCCTGCAGATGTTATGATCGTATCCTTCGTGTAGTTGCCAAAGATAACCATGTCGTACTGCCTTGATCGACCTGCCATTTGAACTCCTTGAGTCTTAGTCGCTCACTTTGGCATTCCAGAGTGAGGTTGCAAGAACAAGGGAGACCACCGACGCTCCGACCCAGAAGATGATAACATTGCTGAAATCGTACTGTCGTACACCGTCGATGATGGTTGTCCCTTTTTCAATGAGATATCCGCTGATCCGTTCTTGCGTGGCTGCAGCGAGGTAGCTGAATACCCCGATAAATCCCATTGCGGCGCCCGCTGCCTTTTTGGGTGCAATATCCGTCGCGAAGAGGCCCCCGAGAGTTGTGACAAGACCGTTCAGAGAGAAACCGTACAGGACGAAGGCAAACGTCAACAGCGTTGGATGCCCCGGCGGTGCGTAGAAGATAATCATAAGGGCAAGGATCTCCAGAAGCCCGACGATCAACGTAACTGGCGGGCGTCGGGCATGAAACAGCTTGTCGGACGCATAGCCGTACGCAAGGCAGCCAAGAATGCCGGCAATTGTATTGAGGCCCAGCATGCTTCCTGCTTCAACCAGACTGTAGCCTTTGACCTCCTGAAGGTACAGGATCCCCCAGCTGTTCAGCGCATATCGGGTGATATACATCATCGCGCTCGCGAGTGCGAGGATCCAGATCGATGGGATTTTCAGGATGGAGCGCTGAAGCTCCCAGACGCTTGGCTGTATTCCCGTTCCACCAAGAACCGGGACGCCGTGGTCATTTTTCCAGTCGGCGATTGAGGGGAGACCCAATGTGCGGGGACGGTCCTGAACATATATATAGAGCAAAACGGCAACGCCGAGGCAGGTCAGTCCGGGCCCCATGAATCCGGCCTTCCAGCCGAAGAGGCTGACCAGCCCTGCAACCGCGATAAACGTCAACCCTTCACCTATCGAGTGAGCCGTGCTCCATATTCCGTACCTGCGTCCCCGCTCCTTGTTGCTGAACCATTGAGCCAGCGACACCATCCCTGCAGGTGCGCCGAAACCCTGGAACCATCCGTTGAGCGCCCACAGGACACACCACACCCATAACAGATGTGTCCATCCCATCGCTATGTTCACCAGGGCAGAGATCAGCACGCCGAACGAGAAAAATCTCTTCATGTTCGAGTGATCAGCCAGGAATCCATTAGTGAGCTTAGCGAATGCATATGTATAGAAGAGAGCGGAGCCGATAATTCCCAGCTCATCGGCGGTGAAGATGCCCTCGTCAATCAATGGTTTCTTGACAACAGAGAGGGCAAGCCGGCATGTGTAGACAACGCCGTACCCGATGGTGATAGCAAGCATCACCTGCCACCGGTACTTTCTATAGAGAGAGTCAACGCGCTCCTTATCTTCAAGCAGCGGTGCATCCGGACCGGCGGCGAAGAACTTCAATATGCTTTTCATGTGCTCCCCATCGTATGGGCGGAACAGGAAATGACTAG
>JACVXU010000296.1 GCA_015661185.1 Bacteroidota bacterium | reverse complement strand
GATGGTGACGAGCGAGGCGGCCCATTCCGGCGTGTACTCGTTGAAGTTCAACTTGCCGGCCGGACGAGCTGCTCACGATGGTTTCGTCGGAACGAGGCGTTTACCATTGAACGGTGCAAGCACCAGCACAACCATCAAACAGGGTGATATTGTACGCCTGAGCGTATGGATCAAGGCTAGCGGCTTAGTTCCAGATTCAGCTGCGAAGTATCCTGGGACGTGGTCGGTCGGATTCACGCCGTTGTGGTTTGCGAAGTTTGGCAACAATGACGGGTATAATCCGGTAGGGCAAGTGTACGACAACACGTTCACATTTCCGAAGGTGACATCGTTTGACTGGACGCAGTACTCATTGGATGTACTGGTACCGACGGATGTACCGGCGGGAGTCGTAGTAACGGCGTTGGAGACACGGTTGCATGTGTATTCGACATTTGTGGGAACGGTCTACTTTGACGATTTCACCGTGCAAAAAGTCGGAACGACGACTGCTGTGAACGGTACAGACAGCAACATTCCGAAAGTATTTGACCTTTCGAACAACTATCCGAATCCATTCAATCCTTCAACGAATATTCAATTCGCTGTGCCCCACGAGCAGAATATCTCGCTCGTCATTTACAACATACTGGGCCAGCGTATTCGTACACTCGTACAGGGTATCCATCCTGCGGGTCAATATACCCTGACATGGAATGGAAAGGATGACACAGGACGTACGGTCGACTCTGGTGTTTATTTGTACCGCCTGGAAACCGGATCGATTGCACTCGTGAAGAAGATGCTCTTGATGAAATAGTCACGTCAAGTCAAACGGGGTGTGGCATATCGGCTGCACCCCGTTTCTTTTATCGCGAACGAAGCCAACGGAGACTATCGATGCACGTCATTGGACGTCCATTGTTGTGCTTGCTTGTTGGGCTGGGGCTGCTCGCGTGCGAGGGGTACGCAGGTACGACGGGCAAAATTGCGGGAAAAATCGTTGACGCGCGGACGAAAGAAGCGCTGATTGGTGTCAACGTGGTCATTGTCGGCACGACGTTGGGTGCCTCGGCAGACGAAAACGGCTCATACTTCATCATCAATGTTCCCCCGGGGAAGTATCAACTCAGAGCGACGTCGGTCGGGTACTCGCCCTTCATCGTGAACGACGTCGGTGTGTCTGTCGACAAGACGACAAAAGTAGACATTGAATTGCGGGAACAAGCGATCGAGATGACGACGGTCACGGTCGTGGCAACGCGTCCGATCGTTCAAAAGGACCTGACGTCGACGACATCCACAGTCAACAGCGAGGAGCTCTCGAGGCTCCCGCTTGAGACAGTATCCTCCATCGTGAATTTGCAGGCGGGGGTAGTGGAGGGACATTTCCGTGGCGGCCGGACGGGTGAGGTAAAATATCTGGTGGACGGGCTCTCCGTGAATGACGTGTTTTCGGGGAACTCTGCGTTAGAGCCGGAAGTGAACAGCATTCAGGAAATTCAGGTTCTCAGCGGCACGTTCAATGCAGAGTATGGCGAAGCGCTTTCAGGAGTTGTCAATCAAATCACAAAACTCGCCGGTGACAAGTACACGGGACAAGCCTCTGTTTATAGCGGCGGCTATTTGACGAGTCGTACGGATCTGTACCAAAACCTCAATCACTTCTCACCTGCATACTTGCGGAACTACGAGGGTTCGCTCAGTGGTCCAATTCCTGGGATGGAGTCGTTGGTGAAGTTCTTTGTTTCAGGCCGGTACTTCCATGATGACGGCCACCTGCAGGGTAAACGTGTGTTTAATCCTTCCGACTCATCGAATTTCTCCGATAACAATCCGTCGAAGTGGCATGTCGGTGCAACGGGCGACGGGAAATACGTTCCGATGAACTATGACACGAGGTGGAGCGCACAAGGGAAGCTGTCAATCAACGTCGGTTCTTCGAAAGGAATTGTGCTTGAGGGATTGTACCGGAATCATCAGTACAAGACTTATGATCACCAATTCAAGCTCAATCCTGATGGAGACTACCATAGGTTTCAGAAGAGCTTCCTTGGAATCATGAGCTACACGTACGTCTTTGGTCCCTCTTCCTTTATCGACTTCAACGCCTCAACGATCGTATCGAGCTACAAGCAATTTGTGTACGAAAATCCACTCGATCCGCGCTATGTGAATCCGCAACGGATGCAGGATGTCAGCGGCAACGCGTTTCTCACGGGAGGAACGCAGAATTGGCATTTCGCGCACCAATCGAACAGCTATACAGGCAAAATCGACTTCATGTCGCAGATCACCTCCACGCACCTGCTCAAGTCTGGTGTGGAAGTGCAATACCACAGGCTCGAGTACGAGGATTTTCAGATTCACGTCGATGCAAGCAGCGGTTTCAAGCCGGCGTTGCCGAGGGTGGGCGATTTCGACTACAACGTGTACACAAACCATCCCTACCAGTTCGCAGCATTCGCTCAGGACAAGATCGAACTCGACTACCTGATTGTCAATGTAGGAGTGCGGTTCGACTATTTTCAACCTGACGGGAGAGTGTTGAAGAATCCCGACGACATCGCAGCGCTCGATCAACTTGTGCCTCCTTTCCCCGATTCGCTCACATCGCGCGCAGGGGGAAAATACCAACTGAGTCCACGAATTGGGGTCTCATACCCGATAACCGATCGCGGCGCGATTCACTTTTCCTACGGGCATTTCTTCCAGGTTCCTCCGTTTGAGTTTCTCTACAAGAATCCGAATTTCCGCATTCCGCTTACTGGCAGCTTTCCTGAATTCGTTGGCAACGCGATTGGGAATGCCGATCTTCAACCGCAGCGGACCACGATGTACGAATTGGGCCTTCAGCAGGAACTCACTCCGTTCCTTGGTATTACTGTCACTGGCTACTACAAGGATATTCGCAACCTGCTCGGAATGCAACTGTACATCAAGAATGACTTCAAGAAATTCGGCCAGTACATCAATCGTGACTATGGTGCTGTGAAGGGTTTCACGGTTTCGCTTGATAAGCGATTCAGCGACGGGTTTGGGGTCACCCTCGACTACACATACCAAACCGCCTCTGGTAACGCCTCCGACCCCAACGATAACTTCAACAAACAGCAAGCGAGTCCGCCAATCGAGATCAACAAGGAGCTTGTCTCGCTTGACTGGGATCGTCGGCATTCTCTGAACTTGACCTTGACGGCCGGCAGTCCGGATGACATCATTGGCAGCCTTATCGGCCGGTTGGGATCCGGTTTGCCCTATACGCCGTCATTTCAGAACCAGCGCACGGGCCTGGAGAACAGCGATAACCGACCCATGTTTTCCAATGCCGACTTCTATCTGACGAAATACGTTCGATGGCTTGATCGCACGTTCTCGATATTCCTGAAGATCTACAACGTCTTTGACACGCCAGCTGAAGTCAATATCTTCACGGACACTGGCCGCGCTGGCTATTCGCTTGAACTGACCCGGGCGCAGCAAGCACCGAGAGGAGTAAACACTCTGCAGGAGTATTTTACCAGGCCGGACTTCTACTCGGCACCTCGACAAGTTGTTCTCGGTGCATCGGTATCCTTCTAGGATTCAATTACGGAGTCACGCAATGGTCCGAACATCTTTGCACGTGCGTCTCTTGCTGGCAGCGTGTATCCTCTTCGTAGCAAGTGACTTCCTCTCTGCGCAACGGCTGATCGACAAGAGCAAGGGAAACCATAACGAGACAAAAAAAGGATTCATGGATGGAAACCTCGTTTCCACGGTCTACTACAATTTCGGTGAGATCGCGGATTGGCTGAACGAACCGAGTCGCAGCGGAGTGTGGCCGAAGGGAACGAACCACACATACGCGCCACGATGTCGCGACCGGCGTGACGTACGGTTGGTGGCCACTGCCAAAGTACGCCGGTCGTTTTCAGTCGAGTCCGGCACAGAGCACGGATCCCAACACCTGGCCTTCAACCTGGCCTGATCGGCCGAGCGACTGGAACCAGCGATGGAATGGATTCTTCGGCAACGGTGTGCAGAATGCTGACCTCGAAACATACTTCGTCTTCGACGACAACGAAGACCGTGAGTACATCCTCAAGAACAATTTTCACCCGGACGCTGATGATTCGACGAGGGGCGGGCTCGGGATGCAAGTGCGCGCACGCGGATTCCAATGGTCGCAGGTTCTCGCCGAGGACGTGATCTTTTGGTTGTACGAGATCACGAACATGGGGACGGCGGACTATACGAAGGCGCTTTTTGCGCAGTACGTCGACTGGGGCATCGGAGGTCATGACAACTCTTCCAATAACGCCGGTGACTACAACGAAGACTTGAACCTTTCGTATGCGTGGTCCGTAGTGGCGTTTGGGAGCCCCGGTAGCTGGAGTCCGGTCGGAACCACCGGCTATGCCTTCCTTGAAAGCCCGGGTATTGCTGACGATAACATAGACAACGATCGCGACGGCTTGAGCGATGAACGTCGCGACAATGAGGCGCACGGTCTTGTCAGTGATCCTTTCAGGGATGCATTTCTTCGCGACGTGCAACAAGACACAGCCCGCTTCAGAAAATTCTACGGCAACGGGTGGAAGCCTCATTGGGACGCGGATGAAAATTGTAACTGGCGTTCCTTCACTGACCTGAGCCAGAACGCCACGTGGGAACCGGGAGAGCCTCTCAACGACGATGTCGGCTCAGACGGTCTGGGGCCGTTCGATGAGGGCTATCCCGGACCCGATCCCGACGGCTCGGAAGGCAACGGCAAGCCGGATCAGGGCGAACCCAATTTCGGGATCCTTGATAAGGACGAATCCGATCAGCTCGGCCTCACGGGGTTCGTCATTTCCTCGGTGCACACGTACGACTTGAACAACGACGAGCGGAATTGGACAGCTCTTTCGGCGCTTCCGCAGCCGCACGGGCAATCGTTGGTCGGCGTGAACCTGGCTAATCATTTTTCGAGCTATCTCTTCCACTTGTTTGGAAGAAATGGCTACAGTACGCGGACCGGCCGGCTCGAACAGACCGGGGAGACGGAACGCTTCTCGATGGCGTTGATCTATGGGATGAACGCCGACGATCTGTTCCGGCGGAAACGGACCGTCCAGCAGATCTACAACGCGAACTATCGATTCGCGAAGCCGCCTGACAAACCGACGGTGAAAGTGCTCCCAGGTGATACTGACATTCGATGCATTCTATCAGAAGTATAACTTCGAAGGATACCGGATCTACCGCAGTACCGAAGCCAATTTCCTGGAAAACAAAATCATTACCGACGCATTCGGAAGGCCGACATTTCGGCTGCCGATTGCCCAATTTGATGTGATCGATGGTGTCAAGGGGCTCCATCCCATCGGGGTCAACGGCGCCTACTTCAACCTTGGCGACGACACGGGGCTGCAGCATTCGTTTGTGGATAGCACCGTCCAAAATGGCCAGACCTACTACTACGCGGTTGTGGCATATGACCAGGGATTTACGACGACCACCGTAACGGGAGAGTTCGTGGGCATACCGCCTTCGGAAACGACGAGCATCATCAAAATTGATATCAACGGCCGCGTAAAGACGGACATCAACACCGCTGTCGTAACACCGCGCGCAGCGGCGGCCGGATACATTCCGCCGGAAATCGGCAACCTGACAGCAACGGGCCCGGGGACCGGATCGATGAATCTGACAGTCCTTGATGCCGATTCCATTCGAAACAATCATACTTATCGTTTGGAGTTCGTTGATTCAACGGCCTTCCATACGAATTCATATCCCTGGTACCGGCTCGTGGACAAAACCACGAGGGACACGTTGATCCCGCTTACCCGTCTTCAATCCACACAGGTCCAATCGCCCGTGATCCGGGGTTTTGTTGCATCACTCACCAATGATCCTGATATCATTATTGATCTGGCAAAGACCGGATGGACCAGTGGCAACAGCAACTACGTGACGCAGGTCGGATTCGATTCACGCTTCGCTCCCGCTTATCAACCCCGTCGTGTCAATTATCCGGCGGACTTCGAGGTTCGATTTACGGCCAACAACCAGGGGGACACGTCCTTCCCAGGCTCGAGTTTCAGCTCGGGCCGGCCGTCGAACATCGTCATCAAGAATCTGACGGAGAACATTGATCACGTTCAGTTCATTTTTCAAGATATCAACGAGAATTCACTCTTCGACGTCGGCGATGCGCTCTTCATCGTGGCGGGAGACTCAGCGGGATTGGCGGCAACGCAATTTTTTAGTGCGCGAAAGAGCTGGTCTCTGACGTTGCTGCAAGACACGCTCATTCCAGCGCCGTTGCAGCGGCCCCCCCAGCCTGGTGATGTGTTCCGTATCTCGACGAAGAAACCGTTCCGCACCGGAGAGTACTTCGAGTTTACATCTAAAGCACCCAGGCTCGATCAATCGAAGGCACAGAACGATCTGGACAAAGTTGCCGTAGTTCCCAATCCGTATGTCGGTGCTGCATCGTGGGAACCGCAAACGAGCTCAGTCGGCAGAGGAGAGCGGCGCGTCTTCTTCATTCATTTGCCGCGAGAATGTACCATTCGCATTTACACACTAAGTGGCCATCTCGTGCAGACGATCATGCACAACAGCACCATCGATGACGGACAAGAGCCCTGGAATCTTGTCTCCCGCGATGGGATGAATATCGCGTATGGTGTCTACGTCTTTCAGGTCGAAGCTCCCGGCCTCGGGACCTACGTAGACAAATTCGCTGTCTTGAAATAGCATTCATGCTGACCTCAGGCAAATCGAACCGGAGTCGAAAGGCATGAAGAGACTTCTCATTGTCGTCCTCATATGCGGTTCAGCGGTTCTCGTGGCTCGCGCT
>JACVXU010000295.1 GCA_015661185.1 Bacteroidota bacterium | reverse complement strand
TTGATCAGGCCTTTGGGTTTCATTCGGCAAATACGCTCGCGGCAGAAAACGACCTTCTCCGGTAGCAGTTGAATCTGATTTTACCCCGGTTGAGCCGTCTGGAAATGCAGGCGAGGCAACTAAATGAACGTGCCAACACATTCCGCGCGGTTTTTCACCGCCGCAAGAATGTCGGGGACCCGGCTCCAAGTTACAGGAATTCAGCGAAAGTGTTCAAGTTCCAATCGTTGATTGCTGCGGCGAAAAGTCCCCGCCCTTGATTTCAATGTAGGGATCACAAAAAGCGTACTAACTAAACAAGGAGGATTCCCATGAAACGTTTCATCGTATGTACATTGTTGGTCGTGGCGTTCGGAGTGTGTAGCAACGCACAAACACAATTCAAGGAACCCGGGCTTGCATGGGGTTTGTCATTGGGCGGTGCCCAGGGAGATAATGACGCGGGTGACAAATGGGCGATGCAGTATCGTGGATTCCTTCAGTTCGATCTCATTGGTGCTGCAGTAGTTGGTCAACTTGGTGTGGGCTATACTGAACTCTGGTCTCCCGGAGTGTATTCGTCAGGAACCGGCATGGCCGATTTGCGGCTACACCTCAGCCCATTTTCTTTGCCGAATGTGAATCCGTACGTATACGCTGGATTCGGTGTATCGAAAGCCCTCAGCAGCAGCGGCAATGATTACTTACCGATGGTTCCATTCGGTGTCGGTGTCCAAACCAGACTCTCCAGCGGAATCTTGGCGTCGGTTAGTGGCGGATACAATTTGTCCCTTTCCGACCAACTAGACGGGCGCGCCCGTCTGAATGACCTCAATACTTTTACCAATGGGAAACATGATGGATTCTTTGGTTTTTCCGTCGGACTTGCGTTTACGATAGGGAGCGGTAACGAAGCTGCAGAGGAGTTGAAGAAGAAGGAGCTTGCCGAGGCGGAAGCACGCCGGGTGAAATCCGAAGAGGACGCGCGGCACGCGAAGGAATTGGCCCAGGCAGAGGCACTTCGGTTGAAGCAGCAGTCTGACGCCGACGCAGAGGCGCGGCGCGTGAAGGAAGCGACCGACACAGAGGCACGGAATGTAAAGGCACTGGCAGATGCAGAAGCACGACGGGTGAAGCAGCAGGCCGATGCCGCCGCAGAGGCTCAGCGTGTAAAGGAATCGACCGATGCAGAGGCGAGGCGGGTAAAGGAATTGGCCGATGCGGAAGCACGTCGGTTGGCGGATCAAAAGAGTCGCGATACCCTTATCGTTTTTGTCAAAGGCAAGACCGTTGTTCTGAAGGGTATCAATTTTGAGTTCAATAAGGCGACGCTCACGGAAGATTCTGAGAGTATACTCTGGAGGGCCTACCACGCGATGGTTGCGAATCCCGGTGTACGGGTGGTAATTACCGGGCATACGGACAATGTTGGGAGTCAGAAATTTAATCAGGACCTCTCGTTGAAACGCTCACAGGCGGTAAGGAACTGGCTCGTCAAAAAAGGCATCACCTCGAACCGCATGAGAACTGTCGGGAGAGGCCAAAACGAACCCGTGGCTTCGAACGAAACGGAAGAAGGCCGGGCAGAGAATCGGCGCATTGAATTCTATGTTGAGAAATAGCCCGTGAATGGAAAACGGGAAGAACCTGAAGAAGAAGTTGTGACATTCAGGAAAACAGAAGTGATGATCCGAACAAAGCTTCGATCTGCTCAAGAATAGACCGGAGGCACCATGGCTGCGAGAGTATTGCTGGTTGATGACAACGAGTATCGGAGAGATTCTGTTCGAGTGATTCTAGAGTCAAACCAAAGTCTTGTCATTGAAGCGGCCGATTGTGCGAATGCTCTCTCCCTGCTTGAAAGCGGGAAGTTCGACTTGATACTGCTTGATATCACACCGCCTGAAAGAAATGGTTTCCGGGTTCTTAGGTTTCTCGAGGAGAACCATGTGGCCAGCAAGGTGATGGTAATAAGGGGGACGGTGGGAGTTGCGAATGTAATCAGGAGTGCAACTCCCGGGGAGCGGGAGTATATCACAAAACCATACAACCCGGACGATCTCCTGAAGTCCATCGAGCATATTCTCTCCGAGCGATCTCATCCAAACGTCAAACTCCAGATCATTCAAGCCGGGGATCTCATCAAGAGCACCCCAACGGGGGATCTTGATATGGAGGCCAGCACGCAGGGGCTTGCAGAAATCGCTGCTACTGGTACTGATCTTCAAGACTACACAGTACTCATCGACCTTCGAGATGTGAAATCCCGGTTGTCGACAGCCCAGATATACAAGCTTGCATCCGACCTGGCAAAATACGGCGACACCTTCCGAAGGAAGACAGCGGTGCTCGTTCGGGCTGATCAGGACGTTGACCAGGCGACGTTCTTTGAAGATGTTGCCCAAAACCGGGGGTTCAGTGTCAGGGCTTTCACGGTTTTTGAAGATGCCGTCATCTGGCTTTCGAGCATCATTCACCTTGGAGAGGATCAATCACTGAACATGCGCATCAAGGAAGGATCACAATCGTGAAATCAGCTGGCATCGTCATCCTGATCGTAGGTCTGCTCATGACCCTCTATACGGGTTTCACCTATGTCACGAAGGAGAAGGTCGTGGACCTGGGGGAACTCGAGGTAACAAAGGACAATCAACACACTGTAAACTGGCAACCGTACGTCGGAATCGGAGTAATGGCCATCGGTGGTGCTTTTCTCCTGCTTGGCAGGAAGAAATCACTGACCACCTGATACGAATATTCAACAACAGTGGGGTTAGGCCATGGATCGCCACCGCGTTGAGCACTGAACCAAGAGAGAAGGAGTACTTGCCATGCTAAATACCATCGCCGTTATTCTCGTCGTGTTGTGGCTCCTGGGGTTAATCTCGTCCTACACCATGGGTGGTTTCATTCACATCCTTCTGGTGATCGCCATTGTGGTCGTCTTGCTTAGAGTCATTCGCGGACGAAAACCTGTGTGACCATTTCGTGAGGCCAGGTACTCAGGAATCTGCTCCCCGTCAGATCCCGGGTTTGCCGGCAAAACGTCGGCCGGATGATCAATCGGACGACGACGGCGGCACAAGATGAAAAACGTATGCATAGTGGTGTTCCTGTTCTTGTCCTCGATGTCACCTCAAACGCAGGAGGCTGGAACAATCATATCATCAGGTCTGACCACCGCGAAATTCCTACAACCATACAAGAGAGACGGTAGCCTCTTCGCTGATTCCGGCACTGCTGCTGCGCAAAGCATGCCCAGCGACACTGTGCTCTACAATATGTACGGAAATTTGCGGGAGGACAACCCGGAATACAACGAGAATTCCCCTCTGTGGTCGTGTGCTCTGGGAGTGGTGCTAAATAACGTCAGTACATGGGTATACGACAGGTATCTCTTCAACTCGGATCATGCGAGAATAGGACTTGGTTCCTGGAAGCGCAACATAGCAACGGGTCCGATATGGGATACGGACAGGTTTGGAATGAATTTTTTCTTTCGTCCCTATTCCGGGATCGGGTATTTTCATTCGGCCCGCGCAGACGGATATGGTTTCTACGAATCCGTGCCTTTCACGTTTGGCGGCAGTCTCATGTGGGAGTATCTAGGGGAGAATACACTTCCGTCGGTTAACGATCTGGTCAACACAACTGTGACCGGCGCATTCCTTGGAGAAATCTCTTACAGGCTTAGCTCGAATGTTCTGGACGATCGGACAACCGGATCAGAAAGGGTGTTGAGAGAACTCTTTGCCGGGATTATTGATCCCCCGAGAGCTTTCAGCAGGCTTCTGCAGGGAAAACTCTCCAGAGTCACCTCAGAAGAGATTTATCAGAAAGAACCTCTCACCATGACGTTCTCAGCCGGGCCCCGTTTGGTAAATGACGGAAGAAGCTTCGGGACAGGGTCCATAAGCGAAGTGTTAACCCTTGATGTTGACTATGGGGATCCGTTTGAACAACTGGTGTACTTCAGTGACAGACACCCACGTGATTTTCCCGAGATTCATGACATTCGAACCGAACAGAAGATGTTCCTTCAGTTTTCGATA
>JACVXU010000294.1:6894-7889 GCA_015661185.1 Bacteroidota bacterium | reverse complement strand
CTACCCGCTCGATATACCGACCATCCGTGAATGGAAACTCGTGGAGCGCAACCGCATCCAATTAAACCTTGCCTGCACGAATGAAATAACCGAATGGAGGGTTCTCACGGACGGCGGGAAGGAACAAACCGCGACCGGGATGAAACCGTCGTTTCGCATCGACACAACGCTTGCTGTGTTGCACGCCTACAGGCTTATTCCGGTCGGGCACCCGAACATGCTACCGATTGAAATCTCCATCCAATTCTACGGCGAAGAGTTCTATGGATCGCTCGGGATGAAGCGCAACGACGTCTATGTCGTCCGCTCAAACGTGCCGTGCGGAGAGTTCGAACAGTATTCTGTCAACGATTGGGTGGATGATTACCGGTATGTCGGTGAAGCGGGTCTGGCTGACGCGGATCGCATCCTGCACAACGAACTGGGAATACGCGACACAGACGCAACGCTCACACGCATGGAAAAACTCTTTCCCTACCTGCGCAAGAAACTCAAAGGCTCGGGGGGCGTACCAAAAGATGATGAGCGATGGATGGATCCATACCGCCTGTTCGGCGAACTGACCGCGGGGACCGGAAAAGGATGGTGCACGCAGAACGCCCAGGTGTACGTCTTCTGGGCAAACAGGGCGGGAATCCCGACTCGGTTTGTGTTTGGCGCACGAACGCAGGACGATAGGATCGTCTACACAGGACACTCCTGGGCGGAATCATACATCCGTGAACAACATCGCTGGGCATTCGTCGACCTGTCACAGGGCGAACTCTACGTCACCAACAGAGAGGCGCAGGTTCTCAACACGGCAGAGCTGTTCCATATGAACCAACTGAACGCCTTCGACAGCACGTTTGTCAAGATCTACGCTGACTGGGGCTGGCAAAATCAACCCGGTATCACGGGAAAAGACACGCTGGTGACGGTCCCGTTTGCATTGTGCAACCAATTAGTACGGAGCGAATTTACGCCTCATTCGATTCTCAAGTATCGAAGGCCGC
>JACVXU010000294.1:0-6882 GCA_015661185.1 Bacteroidota bacterium | reverse complement strand
CTTCTGGGAAATCTCGAGCGATATCTCTTCAAACCACAGCTCGCCTATTCCTTGTATCCGACGGAAGGTGGACACACGTACTTCGTCCGCCGGTTCCTGTTCTTTGCCTTGCTCACAAGCTTCGTATGCATTGGAGGTGCCACGCACCGAACTTTGTTGTTCATTATTTGGTGTTCGATATTGGATATTCAAGTGAATGAACACTTTGGGACTATCGAACTCCGAATAACAGAGGAACCCGAAGCATGAATCAACCGCAACCGATTTGCCTCCCCGATCTTTCATCCCGTCCGTTTCAGCTCACGGTTGAACGAAAGATGCCCATCCCGCCAAACGTGCTGTACGTTGCCTGGGGTTTTGGGCGACGGGTTGATGAACATAACTCTCCAAAACAGATGTCAGAAGGAGTCGTCCCATATGGCAGAGCTCAAGACGAAACGGAACGACGGCAGCGTTACCAGTTTTCTCAAGACGATCCCGGACGCGCAAAAACGCGAAGACTCATTTGCGGTACTGGAGATCATGAAGCAGGTTACAAAGCAGGAACCCACAATGTGGGGAACGAGCATTGTCGGCTTTGGAATCTATCACTACAAGTATGAGACCGGGCGCGAAGGGGACTGGTTTCTCATCGGATTTTCACCGCGCAAGCAGGATCTGACCCTCTATGTTATGGGCGGGTTCGCACCACACGGACCGATCATGAAACGACTGGGCAAGTATAGGACGGGAAAGTCGTGCTTGTACATTAAGAAACTGGCAGACATCGATATTCCAGCCCTGAAAGCATTGCTCAACGCATCGCTCAAAGATCTGGCAAAACGGCTTCCATAGGAGCGGCAAAAGAGTCTCTGTCTCTTGCATGAAGGTGCGTGGCAGACAATTGTGATTCGAGATAGAATGCAAAAGGCGAAGGCATTCTGATCCCTGAATAGCACACCCGCTTTCGCTCCGCTTCCGCCTTCACTTCGTTCCGGCGGACCCCGACGAGGTCGGGGCAAGCAGGTCAGCGGGCAGGCTGATAACACTGATGTTACGGGATCTTCACTAATTTATGTCTGTGGGAATCTCGTGCTTTTTTCTGTGTCATCAGTGTGCCAAAAACAAGAATAACCCTCTTCTCAACATCCTTCTTTCCCGGCAGAAAACAGAAAGCGATCCTTCAATGAGAATCTTCTTCTTTCTTCTCCTGACTCTTCACTCACTTATCCATCTCCTTGGCTTTGTCAAGGCATTCAACCTGGCAGAGGTCAGCCAATTGACGCAGGGCATTTCAAAGCCCGCCGGCGCGGCGTGGCTGCTTGCCGCGATTCTTCTTCTCGTTGGTGCGGTTCTATTTCTTCTGAAGATCGAGTACTGGTGGCTGGCCGCGGCACCGGGGGTCATTCTCTCTCAAGTCCTGATTATCATTTCCTGGACCGATGCAAAGTTCGGCACCATCGCGAACGTTCTCATTCTCCTCCCGCTTACAATTTCCATCCTGAACAGCCTTCCGTCGAGCTTCGCAAACCTGTACAAAGCAGAAGTACGGAAAGGTCTGGCGAGTACGGCAGGCATGCCGATCGTGCGTGAAGAGGAGATTGCGCATCTGCCGACGCCCGTTCAGAAGTACCTCCGTTATGCAGGTGTGATAGGCAAGCCGCATGTACGGAACATGCGTGTGCGGTGTACGGGACAGATACGGCCAAAGATGGATGGCGGCTGGCTTGACTTTGAATCGCAGCAATACAATTTCTTCGACAACCCGGCGCGATTGTTCTTCATCGAGTCGTCGATGTATGGCCTTCCTTTTGACGGTCTGCATGCATATGTCGGCCCCGCGGCCATCATGCAAATCAAGGTTGCGGCGATGTTGCTTGTGGTGGATGCCAAGGGGCCAGAGATGAATCAAGGGGAAACGGTAACGATGTTCAATGACATGTGCGTCATGGCGCCGGCAACGCTGATCAACAAGATCATTCAATGGGAGTCGATTGATTCGCTGACGGCCAAAGCGACATTTACGAATGAGGGAAATACGATCTCCGCCGTCTTGTACTTCAACGAAAGCGGGGAGCTGGTCAATTTCACATCGGACGACAGATACCAGTCAGAAGACGGCAAAGTGTATAAGAACTACCGGTGGTCGACACCAATGAAGAACTACAAAGATTTTGGGGGCATCAAGATTGCGACCTTTGGCGAAGCTTCCTGGCAGACGCCGAACGGCGAGTTCGTGTACGGGAGGTTCAATCTCCTGGATGTAGAATACAATTGTGGGACATTGAAGTAGTGGAGGTGCAAAGGATCAACGCCAACGGCCAGGTCATGGTCTCCAAACCAGTCCGGGGCCTGGTGCTTTTTTCCGGTGGATACTACAGCTTCTGTCAAACATCCCATTTACGCCTGCGGTGGTCACATAGTCAACAAGCTAGTCTGGGCTCGCTAGAAGCGCGGTCGAAAACATCGACTTTGCCACAAAGTCACCAAGACACGAAGAAGACTTTTTGAATTTTCTTCATTTTGAAGAACCTTTGTGACTTCGTGCCTTCGTGCCTGCACGCCGAAGTGCGGCGTTTCGGCACGCAGGCGTGGCACCACTTTTCGACTGGACCTCTAGCAGACTGTTGAAAATCCAAAGGGAGATCATTTTTATGATGAACCGCATGGCCGGTGCGTTGTTTCTGGCGACTCTGTTTTTTGGCGCTCACCGTCGAAGCACAGCAACGGGGATGCCGGGATCTGTATTCTTCGGGGAAAATAGGTACCTTCACATCGGTGCCCCCCTGGCACCCGGGCACCCCATTCTACTCCGTTTCTGAAAAAAGAAGGTCCCGGTTACACGACCGGGGTGCATCGCCGGGTTCAGGATGACCAATCGATTCTTCATCATTTCCTTCTGCGTTTTGATCCCACTTCTGGGATGCAGCCGTTTCAACCCCACCGACTCCTCGATACAGACCGATACAACGCACACAGCGATTATCATGGTGGACGACCTGTCATCAGCCGGTCTTGCCACCGACAACGCGCAGATCAAGAGTGCCGTTATCTCCTCTGATGTTCTCACGGTGATTGCACAGTACGGCGGTGGGTGCAAGCAGCACGATTTCAAGTTGTTCGGCTCCAGGCGCTTTCTCGAGTCATATCCGGTGCAAGCGGATGTGGTCCTCTCCCACAACGCGAACGGAGACGCTTGCAAGGCTCTAATCAGCGACTCTCTGCGGTTCTCATTGCAGCGATTGAAAGAGACATTCCAGATGTATTACGGCGGAAGAGGAACTATCCTGCTCCGGCTCCACGAGCCAGGGAAACAAGAGCCATTACTGCCACTTATTCGATATGAGTTCTAGAAGCCTGGACGAAAACCCACTTTCTGCCATTTCGAATAGTTCATATCGTATTTTTCAACGCAGAGGCGCCGAGGACGCAGAGAATCGCAGAGGACAAGGCAATAGACTCTGCGGTGCTCCCCGCCAGAACGCATGGCGGGCTGGCGCGGACGGAGTTTATCCCGACGTCTTTAGTCGGGACGTCTCCTCTTGCCTTTCACGTGAAGTGTTCTAAATTGACCTTGCTGTTTTTCCGGGCTCTTTTCCTACTCCCATTCTGAACCTGAACGACTTGATCAATGTCAAAGTCTAGTCACAACAGCGACTATCTGCTTGGTGTGAACCAGCAAGAGTTGGAACGCCTTCAATTTCAACACAGCGTCTGGGGCCCGGTAACGAAGAAATTCCTTGACCGGATCGGTGTGCAAAAGGGATGGCGGTGTCTCGACGTTGGGGCGGGTCCTGGATTCGTCTCGATTGACCTCCGGGAAACGGTCGGAGAAACCGGCGAGGTCACGGCGCTCGAACCGTCGGAGTTCTACCTGGACTGGCTCCGGAAACAGACGGCAGAACAGAAATGGAAGAATGTACACTGCATTCAGGGCGTAGCCGAACAAGCCTCTCTTCCCTCCCATCATTATGACCTGATCTTCGTACGATGGGTAATCGCCTTCGACGAGGGCTTATCGCTGTATCCCCACGGCGGGATCTGGGACAAGATGCCTGACATCGTTCGTTCATACTATCGGTCGGGTGGAGGAGACGCGTACGTCGTGGCCAGGATTCCGGCAATCTTCAAGCGGTGTGGACTCCGGCTCGTGGATTTCACGCCAACGTGCCTTTCCGGTGGGCCGGCGAGCGGCGTTATGGAATGGGCGCATCGCTTCTTTTCCGTGCATATTCCTCTCATGGCCGACAAAGGCGTCATCACCCGCGATCAAGCTGACGCCTTGCTGGCCGATTGGAACGCCCATCGTCAGAACCCTGAGACCCTTTTCTTTTCTCCCCTCGTTGTCGATGTTGCTGGAGTTTTTCAAGAAAAATTCCGTCATTGATTCATCCGCAATTGCATACTTCGAAGGAGGCGGCGTCCTCCTGAACCTCGCGACTTCACGCACGGCCGAGGAGAGGGCCCTGTACGATACGCTGGTTTCCCTTCTTATCGCCCGGCAACGGAGTGCGGATCACTTTCAACCCCGGAGACCACAGTGACAAAATATGCTTCATGTTTGCTGTTCATGTTCCTGTTGCCATCGCTCTTGTTCTCACAAAATCCCACTTTTGAATACAAGCTTGGAATGTCCAAGCCCTCGACACACCTGCTTGAAGTTGAGCTGAGCGTCAAGAGCTTGCCGTCAGGCAGCTCAGCCATCGATTTTCTGATGCCTGTCTGGCGCACAGGCCGGTACGTGATTTTCGATTTTGCCGGAGGCGTGCAGGAGTTCTCTGCCAGGGATGGATCCGGCAGCCCGTTGAAGTGGTCCAAAACAGAGAAGTCCACGTGGCGCGTTGAAAAAAACCGTGCTACCGCGGTTACCATTCGGTACAAGGTGTATGCAAACGAGTTTGAGATGCGCACGCGGGGTCTCAACGATGAGCACGCATTCGTCGACGGCTGCGCCGTGTTCATGTACATCGACCGATACCGGCACCTTCCGCTCACTCTGGCTGTTACTCCCTACCAGGATTGGCATGTCACGACCGGACTCGAAGCCGCACCCGGTGGACAATTCAGATTCTCGGCGCCGGATTTCGACTACCTGGTCGATTGTCCCCTCGAAATCGGCCACCAGAAAGATTTTGAGTTCCAGGCTGAGGGGAAGAAGCACGTGCTGAGCATCTTTGGTCAGGGCAACTACGATGCCGACACGCTGATCAAGGACATCAGCACGATCGTGAAAGCCAACAAGGAATTCTGGGGAGATCTCCCGTACGATCGGTATGTGTTTATGCTCCACTTGTCGTCCCGCGGTGGCGGAACAGAACACATCAACTCAACAATTATGCAGACCAGTCCCTATCGCTTCAAGAACCCCGGTTCCTACAGGGGCTTCCTCGGATTGGTCTCTCATGAGTACTTCCATACGTGGAATGTGAAACGCCTGAGGCCTAAAGGTATTCTTCCCTATGATTACATGCGGGAGAATTATTTGAATGAGCTCTGGGTCGCCGAGGGAACGACTTCGTACTACGGCGAACTCCTTCTGGTCAGGGCCGGGTTCATTCCTGTCTCAGGAATGCTCGACGGTCTGGCCAGCGGCGTTCAATCCGATCGACAGCGGCCGGGCAACAAGGTACAATCAGTCACCGAATCGAGTTTTGACGCGTGGATCAAATTGTGGAAAGGCAACCAGCAGTCCTATAATTCCGAAACCGATTACTATGGAAAAGGATCTGATGTAAGCCTGGTGCTTGATCTGGAGATCCGGCAGCGGTCCAAGAACAAGTACTCACTTGATGATGTCATGCGAACGCTGTATCGTCGATTCCCTCTCAGCGGAAAGGGATACACGGTGAACGATCTTCAGAAGATTGCTGAGGAACTTGCCGGCGGCAGCCTTCAATCCTTGTTTGACAACTACGTGTTCGGAACGACTGCGATCGATTGGGAGTCGACCTTGCGGTATGCGGGACTCGAGCTCCAGGCAAAGGATTCCGAGCGGAAGACGTGGCTCGGCCTGCAGTCGTCGGACCAGAATGGCAGGGCACGAGCGTGGCAAGTTATTGCCGGCTCTCCGGCGTACGATGCCGGGCTGGATATCGGAGACGAGGTTCTTGCCATCAACGGCCGCCGCGTCCGGAGCAGCGATCTGCAGGAACGCATCGCTGAATTCAAACCTGGGGAAAAGGTGAAGATCACTCTGTTCCGGGACGACACGCTGCGCGAGTTTGAAGTCGCTCTCCGTCTCCAGGATGTGCCACCATATAAAGTCGTAAGATCCGCGCAACCAACGCCGTTGCAGAAGTCAATCTTTGAGTCGTGGCTGAATGCAAAATGGGAATAAGCGGTGAGAGGAAGAAAGTAGGCAGTAGGCAGTAGGCGGTAGGCAGAAAGCAGAAGGCAGAAAACAGTAGGCAGTATGGAGTAGGCGGAAGAAGTTGGCATTCAGAAGTAAGCACAAGGGAGAAGGCAGTAAGAGGAAGGAAGAAAGCGGACAGTCGGCGGTCAGCACTGAGCCATCAGCGATCAGCTTTCACCGTCGCACATCTTCCGTCTTTCGTCTCACTTCTTACCTCTCACCAACCCGATTCAACTTGGTTCACGCTGTTCAATATTCACTCTTTCCAGAGGACTACGATGAAAAAGATCCTGATCAGCGTTTTGGAGTATGGGTTTCTTCTGGCCGCGATGGCCGTCATCGTTGCGTTCATGGGACTCCCCGCCGGCGAGAGCATTGATCTGCAGCGGCACCCCACTCCCTCAATCCCTAAGCTTGTGCAGCAAACCGAGGCGTGGGACAAAGACCTCACGCTGCCGACTCAAAGCGACCGGATTGTGCGCTATTCGATGAACGTCAAACTCGATCCAAAGACGAATATCATCTCCGGATCGGAGATTCTCGAGTGGAGA
>JACVXU010000087.1 GCA_015661185.1 Bacteroidota bacterium | reverse complement strand
CGGTTCATCGCTTCGCGAAAAGTTGTGCTTGTGAAGTAGCTCGTCTACGCTGGATTCCCCGATACGTGCCACGCACCTTCCTGGCGGTACTTGTAAGGTGCGCGGCACGACCGCGCTTATCGCGCCAATCGTTTTGTTTTGACTTGCCCGTTTCCTTGCATTAACTTCCCTCCAAAAACCGGAATCTCTTTCCTCAGTACCCCGCTGTCCCGTTCCAAATCTGCTTCACGATGTCCCACCGAGGAGAACGCCATGACCCGCCGACAGCTATTCATAGCGCAACTCATCTGCATCCTCTTCCTCAACCAACGCCTTCCGGCCCAAACTCTGAATCAATCCCGGCTCAACGAATCGACACTGAGTGCAGACGGAGACTTTCGAACAGCCGCGTCCGGCTACTGGAACAAAGATTCAACCTGGGCGAGATTCGCCGGAGGAGCCTGGATCACTCCTGCAACGCCGCCGGATTCCGGAGCCGGTGTCATCATCATTAGAAGCGGGCACGTTGTGACGATCAATTCCTCGATTCTCTATGACCAAGTGATGATCGAAAGTGGCGGTCAGGTGATCGTTGCACTCGGCGTCAGCCACACGCTCGCCGACGGGCCGGGGAACGACCTGACGATCAATGGAACGTGGCTCAATCAGGGAGGGAGTTGGAGCGTTGTTGGAAGTGCCCGATGGGCCGTCAATGACGGTGGTGTCTATGTTCACAACACCACCGGAAGTATTTCCACGCCGCTTTCGAAGGCGATCCTTTCAAGGTCGAGCACGTTCGTCTATCGCGGAAGTTCGGGACTTGTCCCTGCATCATCATTCTCCGGCCGAACGTACGGGAACCTTCAACTGGAAAGTACCGGAGGAGTCCTTGCACTATCCGCATCGGGGAGCGGTTCGCTCACAATCAACGGAGGCCTCGTAATCGGGGCTGGTGTCAGATGGGGCACCGGAGGATTCTCAGGCAATATCTCAGTAGGCGGGGATACGTTTTTACAGGGCGAGTGGAGTGGAAGCGGAAGTGGGAGTCTGGGCATCCATACGTTTGGCGGGACATTCACGATTGGATCGGTCGGAAAATATACTCTCGCTACCACAGGGCATCCGCAGGGAAACCTCGTGTATCAAGGAGATATTCTCTGCCATGCGCCGTTTCTTGCACCTGCCGGGCGTAATCTGGAACTCAGCAGCATTGGACTCCAGAAAATTGCCGGAGGGGCGAAAATCACTCTCACGAATGGAGCGAATGCAGAAGGTGATGTAGAGATCACTTCAGGCTCGATGATCGAAATTGGCCCTGGCAAGATCCTCGTGGCCCGTCGCGGTCTGCGGCTCTCGGGTTCCGTGGCAGGTGCCGATTCAACATCGCGGTTAGTTTTTTCCGGCAACGACACGCTCACAGCAAACAATGGTGAGGCGACCGTGCCCGTCTTTTTTGCAGGAGGGACGGGAACAAAATACCTGACCGGAGCCGGAGCGTGGAGCAGCATCACCATCGATTCTACGTGTTCCGCAAGGATTGCCGGGCGCCATGTGTTTCGAGGGGAAGGAACTCCGTTCATCGTCCGGGGAATTGTGGAGTTGGATACCGGGAGCACCGTCATCTACTCTGGTACATCGAGACAGACAGTGACGCCGCTGACGTTCGCAAATCTTGTCATTGACAATTCTTCTGAGCTATCCTTGAGTGGCGCGACAACGGTTCGCAGGCGCCTCGAAGTGAGAAATGGGATCCTGAAGACGACGACGTACCGTCTTCTCCTCGGAACGGACGCCTCAGTGGAAGAATCGGGATCCGGTTCCGTCATCGGGGAAGTTGCTGCCACGCGGATCCTGAAGCCCAGCGTGAGGGAGTCTTTCGGTAATCTGGGAATTGAAATCCAGTCTGAGGGAATTCCCGAGAGTGAGGTCTGCGTGACCAGGGTGACCGGTCGGCCATCTGAGTTAAACGCTGCATTCCCTATTCTCAGATATTTCGTGTTAGAGCCAAGCACTCCGATGCGGAACGCTCGCGTATGGTTTCACTACGCACCTTCTGATATCGACGGCGTATTCGAATCGCGACTTGAACTCTTCGGATCTAACGATGGTGGATCTGTGTGGACGAGGTTGGGTGGTGAAGTGGATACATTGTCGAACGTTGTTTCATTCGCCGGAGACTGTTCGTATTCGCGATTGCTGCTTGCCGAGCCCTTTCCGGTACCGACAATCATGGGAATCGAACCTTCTTCCGCGGAACAAGGGAGTACCGTATCGCTGAAAATCTCAGGCTCCGGTTTCCTCGGTGAATCTCCAACGTTATCGTTCAGCGGCACTGGAGTAAGAATTATTTCGACGACGGTTCTTGGGAGCTCCAGCATGACGGCAAACGTGATTGTCGGTGAGAATGCCCCATTGGGTTTTCGGGAACTCCGCGTCACGGCTTTGGGAGGGGCCTCGGTGTTTTCGGATCACTTTGAAGTAGTGAAGAAAAGGAACCCGCAGCCGATGCTCTCCAGCCTGGCACCTCCATCGGGCGCAAGGCTGGATTCTGTTCTTGTGACTCTTCATGGAAGCGGCTTCGTGCCAGGATTAACGAGCGTTTCGTTTGGCTCAGACATCGGAGTCGAAGCTGTCGTGCTTGACGCGGACGTTCTGATGGCGCGAATTACAATCGCAGAAAGCGCAACCCCCGGGCAGCGTGACATCCGAGTGGCAAATCCCGAACCCGGAGGCGGATCTTCGATATTGCAGGGTGCATTTTCTGTGGTCAATCCGGTGCCAACAGTGACCGGGCTTTCCACGACGAAGGCCGCCCGGGGGAGTTTCGTCGATCTAGTTCTTTCAGGTGCAAATTTCATCGCGGGAGTGACATCCGTGAGTTTCGGATCGGGAATCGAAGTGGATTCATTGATCGTGTTGAGCAATACGAAAATCAGGTTAAGAGTCCGCATTCTCTTTGCAGCACCCCTTGGTTCGCTTGATATCGCTGTGACGAATGCAGCTCCGGGCGGCGGCAGAGCGGTTTTGTCCGGGGCGTTGTTTGTGACCGATCGACCTCCCAGTGTCACGAGCATCTTTCCCGCGAAAGGTGTACGCGGTTCCTCTGGGACGATAACGCTCGCGGGCCGTGGATTCGTTCCCGGACTGATGATTCTGTACTTAGGAGAAGGTCTCGTTGTCGACTCGCTCGTTGTCAATGATTCATGTCAGTTGTTTGCCCGGGTCCGGGTTGCACGAAACGCAGCAACAGGTCCCCGCGACCTCATTCTGGCGAATCGTGGTCAGTATGGAGAGTCATTCATCCTACCCGGAGGGTTTGTCGTTGAAAACCCGCCGCCGGAATGCTCTGGTTTCATGCCAGCGGTGGGGGCGCTCTTCCAGAAGCTCACCGTTACATTCAACGGCTCGGGATTCATTGCGGGGGAGAGCAAGGTGGATTTCGGTACCGGCGTCAATGTTGACTCGACATGGTCCGACTCTTCCGGATGCGAGCTGAAAGCGGTTATCTCGGTCGTGCCTGAAGCGGGATGCGGTCTCAGAACGGTCACATTGAGGAACAACGGACCCGGCGGAGGAGTAGCAACGCTGCCCGATGCGTTCAGAGTGGTGTTCCCGGCTCCCGTACTCAACGCCGTTTCGCCCGCAAGTGCGTATCGCGGACAATCACTCGAGATCACATTGTCAGGAGGTAATTTCGTCGGCGGGGCGAGCCTCGTTTCTTTGTTGCCTGGCATCAGAGTTGATTCTCTTAAAGTCAAAAGCTCTTCCGTTCTTGTGGCGAAGATTACGGTAGCTCCGGATGCGGTCATCGGAGCCAGGACTATCCTCGTTTCGAATCCTGCCCCCGGCGGAGGAAGTGCGAGGCTGCCCCACGTATTGAACGTTGAAAACGGAGCACCGTCGGTCGGCAGCGTGTCACCTTCGTTTGCCCTCAGAGGTGAAAGCACTGCTCTTACGATCAGCGGGGACAATTTCTATGTCGGCAGTACGTCCCTCGATATGGGAGCCGACATTCAAGTAGATTCGGTGTGGATAGAGAGCCGGACGCGCCTTCTTGCCGTAGTGACGCCTCGAATTGACGCCGCAACTGAATTGCACGATGTCCGTGTCACCAATCCTCCCCCCGGTGGCGGGATCGCGGTCGTGAATGGCAGTCTTGCCGTGCTCAATCCGGCGCCAACTCTTGAGATCGTCAGACCGAACCGGGGAGAGAGAGGGAAGGCGATGCTTGTCGTGATCTCAGGCAGCCGATTTATTGAGCGGGCAACCAGCGTTTATTTCGGGGAAGGGATCAGCGTCGAGTCGCTCGCCGTGAAAAGCCGTTCGGTGATTGAAGCGAGAATCGCGATCGGCGTAGCGACCGGGCTTGGTGCGAGAAGCGTAAGTGTCATCAACCCTTTACCTGGTGGAGGCAGGGCCGAGCTAGTGGGGGGATTCGACGTCGTGTCGACCGAGGTGAGCTCTGTTGCAGAGAAGGCGGGGGTTGTTCCCGCGACCTTTTTTCTGGCTGATATTTATCCAAATCCCTTCAATTTCTCATCGGTGGTTCACTTTGGATTGCCCGAACGCGCTGCCGTACGAATTCTGGTCTATAACCTGCTCGGTCATGTCGTAACCACGATCTTCTCAGGTGAACATGGTCCGGGCTCATACCGTATCCCCTGGATCGCCAACGATGTTCCGAGCGGAGTCTACTTCATTGAAATGAACGCTGAGTCTTCTGATGTTCGTCGGAGATTCCGGGCGGTGAAAAGAGCGGTCTACCTAAAGTAACGAACGATCTATGCCTTTTCGCGTCTAGCAGGCTGCGGAAAAACTGTTTTCTCACGCCATCCGACTTGCCCCGCCACGCGGGGTAAACCCCGTTAACGGGGTAAATCGGACGGCTCGTTTTTCACGAAACCCGACCCTTTCTCTATTTCAAGAAGCAACCGATAGCCCTTTGTTATTGCTCGGTCAGGGAATTCCATTTATATTCTGGGGCATAAAAACGCCAGAGTTACGGTTCTCTATCGGTCAATGTCATTAAGGCACACCGTTCCTCCCCGAAGTTGACGGGGGAGCCCTTCACTCCGGCATCAGCTTCAACTACAACAGAAGAAAATTTGAGGGAGATATGTCCGAATATACGAACAGAGTGTTGGCTCAAGTTAAGGCCAAGAACCCGGCCGAGCCTGAATTCCATCAGGCGGTTGAAGAGGTCCTGGAGTCGCTTGAAATCGTGCTTCAGAAACATCCCGAGTACAGATCTGCGAAAATCCTCGAGCGCCTCGTCGAACCCGAGCGTGTCATCATGTTCCGCGTGCCGTGGATGGACGACCAGGGTGAAATCCACGTCAACCGCGGCTTCAGGGTCCAGATGAACAGCGCCATCGGGCCATACAAGGGGGGACTCCGTTTCCACCCCTCCGTGAATCTCGGCATCCTTAAGTTCCTTGGATTCGAGCAGGTGTTCAAGAACAGCCTTACCTCTCTCCCGATGGGCGGAGGAAAAGGAGGATCTGACTTCGACCCGAAAGGAAAGAGCGATCACGAGGTGATGCGGTTTTGTCAGAGTTTCATGACGGAGCTCTTCCGTCACATCGGAGCCGATGTTGACGTCCCCGCAGGCGACATCGGCGTCGGCGGCAGGGAAATTGGGTTCCTCTTTGGTCAATGGAAGCGTCTGACGAAGGAATTCACGGGCGTCCTTACCGGAAAGGGACTCAACTGGGGTGGTTCTCTGATCCGGCCCGAAGCAACCGGCTACGGCGTGGTGTACTTCGCGGAAGAGATGTTGAAGACGAAGGGACATTCGTTTGCCGGCAAGACGGTAGCCGTTTCTGGCTTCGGAAACGTCGCATGGGGTGCCGTTATGAAAGTGAACGATATGGGAGGCAAAGTGGTGACGCTTTCCGGTCCGGATGGATTCATCTACGATAAGGATGGCGTGAAGGGGGAGAAGATCGACTACATGCTCGAATTGCGTGCCAGCGCGAACGACCGGATAAAGGATTACGCGGACAAATTTAAGGTCGAGTTCCATCCCGGCAAACGGCCCTGGGGAGCGAAAGTGGATGTTGCTCTGCCGTGCGCGACTCAGAATGAACTCGACGCGAACGACGCAAAAGCGCTCATCAGCAACGGATGTCAGTGTGTTTGCGAGGGTGCCAATATGCCGACCACGCTCGATGGTGTGAAAGTTTTCCATGAAGCACGTCTGCTCTATTCGCCCGGGAAGGCGTCAAACGCGGGCGGGGTGGCTACCTCGGGTCTCGAAATGACGCAAAACAGCATGCGGCTGCCGTGGTCGAGGGAAGAGGTTGACCAACGCCTTCATCAGATCATGACGAATATCCATCATACATGCGTTGAGACGGCAGATCGGTTTGGTGCTCCTGGCAACTACGTCGTCGGTGCGAACATCGCTGGCTTCCTCAAAGTTGCGAACGCGATGCTGGATCAGGGCCTCGTGTAAACTGGTTCGAAGGTCGTTGAATCGGAGTGGCCAGCGCTACTCCGATTTTTTTTAACCACAACCATTAATGCAGGTGTATGGCGAACAATTTTAGAAGCATGTTCAGGGATCCGGAAGGGCGCTGGGGGGTGAGGGGGTATGCGACAAGGTTCCAGGGATTCCAGAACCTGATGCTGTTTCACGTCAGCGACATTTTGCTTGTCTCGAGTCTGTACGATTCTTTCATTCTTGAGGAGGATGGAAGGTTGTACGAGATGTTGCGCAAGGAATACGAGGGGCTCAGTCTCAGCCACACACCGTCGATTACGCACGTCTCAAGTGGCGGAGAGGCCCTGGAGCTGCTTTCTTCCGGCCACAGTTTTGACGTGATCATAACGACGCTGCATATAGAAGATATGCCAGCGACACGGTTTGCCAAGAAGCTCAAGGAAGCGGGAGAGAATATCCCGATTGTGCTTCTGGCGTACGACAACCGTGAACAATCGGAGCTGGTGCTTCGTCACGAAAGCACCTTGTTTGAGAGAGTGTTCCTCTGGCAGGGGGATTTCCGGATTCTCATCGCAGCGATCAAGTACATCGAAGATCGGATGAATGTGGACCACGACACCCGTGCCATCGGCGTGCAGTCGATTATCGTCATCGAAGATGATGTCCGTTTCTACTCATCGTTTCTTCCAATCGTCTACACAGAAATCCATCATCAATCGCAGCGATTGATCGCTGAGGGGATCAACATCTCCGATCGCTATCTCCGGATGAGAGCTCGTCCCAAGATTCTCCTCTGCTCCACATTTGAAGAAGCCTGGGGATATCTTGAAAAGTATGGTGCGACGATCCTGGGAGTTATCTCAGACATTGATTTTCCCCGCGGAGGTGTGCACGATCCGTCGGCCGGGCTGGAGTTTGTGCGGGCTGTGAAGGAGCGTTACGCCGACATTGCGGTCCTGCTTCAATCCACTGATCCAGAAAACGAAGGAAAAGCTCACGCCCTCGGCAGCTCATTTCTATTGAAGGATTCTCCTCAGTATCTGCACGACCTGCGGCAATTCATGGGACAGTATTTCAGCTTCGGGGATTTCATTTTCCGCACTCCCGATGGCCTCGAGGTTGGAAGGGCATCGGATCTGAAGTCGCTTGAAGAGCAACTGCACCTGGTGCCCGCCGAAAGCATCGAGTATCACGCAGAACGAAATCACTTTTCGAACTGGCTCAAGGCACGAACGGAGTTCTGGCTGGCTCACAGACTGCGTCCGAGCAAAGTCTCCGACTATCCGTCCGTAGAAGGATTGCGAGCGTATCTGATATCGTCTCTCCAGGGATACAGGCGGACGAAGCAGCTCGGGCAAATAACGGAATTCGACCGATCCTCGTTTGATCCGACCAGCAGCTTCGCCAGAATAGGTGGCGGATCTCTTGGAGGGAAGGCACGCGGGTTAGGATTTGTGAACACCCTCATTCACAATCTTGATATCATCAATCGCTTCGAGGGGATTGAAATCTCAGTTCCGCCGGCAATAGTTCTGGGGACGGATGTTTTCGATCAATTCCTCGACGAAAACAATCTGCGGCAATTCGCTCTCCGTTCGACGAGCGACGAAGAAATAACAGAGCGCTTCCTCGAAGCCAGCCGATTCCCCGAAGAAATCCTGGCGAAGCTGTCTGATTTTCTCGATTTGCTGCGAGAGCCACTTGCAGTGCGTTCCTCGACATTGCTCGAGGACTCGCAATACCATCCTTTTGCAGGGGTCTATCAGACGTATATGATCCCCAACAACCATCCAGAACCGATGGTCAGGCTGGAGCAGCTTGTCAACACCATCAAACGTGTATATGCGTCGACCTTCTATCAGAGCGCGAAAGAGTATATCAAGGTGACTTCGTACGTGCTGGAAGAAGAGAAGATGGCGGTCGTCGTCCAGAAAATGGTCGGTGCACGTCACGGTGAACGATTCTACCCTGAATGCGCCGGCGTGGCGCGGTCGCACAATTTCTATCCGATTTTGCCGCAGAAAGCGTCCGACGGTGTGGCCTCGATAGCACTCGGATTGGGAAAATACGTGGTAGATGGAGGCAATACAGTCCGGTTCTGTCCGAAATACCCGAAGCACGTGATACAATTTGCTTCCACCGAGGCCACGCTGCGATCGAGTCAAACTGAGTTCGTAGCACTTGATATGGACAGCCCGCCTCTTGACCTGCACGAGACTCATGATACCCTGCTCAAGATGCACGGTCTTGCCGATGCAGAACAGGATGGGACCTTGCATCATGTCGGCTCGACGTACTCGGCGGACGACGATACTATTCATGACGGCCTCCTCAGACGAGGACGACGTGTTGTAACGTTCTCCCCTGTGCTTCGTCACAAGATAATTCCCATGCCCGAGATTCTTCAGCTTCTCCTCGATATGGGAAGCTGGGGAATGGGAACGCCGGTTGAGTTGGAATTTGCGGTACGAATGTCGACTTCCCCCGGAGTCTCAGCACATTTTGGCCTGCTGCAAATCCGTCCGCTTGTATTGAGCCGCGAGGCGGACGAGCTCGAGGTAGAGACCGTTGAGCCTGAGAAGCTTCTTTGCCAGAGCGATAAGGCGCTCGGCCACGGTGTCTTGAAAGACATGTATGATATCATTGTTGTCGACAGGGATCGGTTCGAGCGCGGCAAGAGCCACGCTGTTGCTGAAGAGGTCAGTTGGTTCAATCAGAAGCTGGTCGGTGAGAGGCGGCCCTATCTCCTCATTGGAGTCGGACGGTGGGGGAGTTTCGATCCATGGCTGGGGATACCGGTGAGGTGGGATCAGATAGCCGGGGCCCGGGTAATCGTCGAGACAGGATTCAAAGACTTTGATGTCACCCCATCACAGGGCACGCACTTTTTCCAGAATATTACCTCGTTCATGGTTGGGTATTTCACTGTCTCTTCCGAAGATCGGGATAGTTTCGTCGATTGGGAGTGGATATCGAATCAACAGGCGATGGAGGAGAAGACGTACACACGTCACATACGCTTGTCATCACCGCTGGAGGCAAAAATCAACGGTCAGCAGAACCGTGGCATCATCCTAAAACCGCAGGTTTGATCAGAGCAGTGTTGTCAAGGAATGGAAACAAAGCAAAGGGGCACCGGGATGATGCCCCTTTGCTCATGGAACGTGCTACTCAGCGATCTTCAGTATCGAATCAACTTCCTCTTTGTCCACATCCATCACATAGCGAATCCCGCTTACCGCCGAGGCTTCCGGTGTGAGGCTGGCAATGTCGTCCCGTGAGAGGAAACTAAGAGCGAACTTGCGGTTTCCCGCCATCAACTGCCGCAACCCCTGAGCCAGACGCTCATAGTACGTATACAGGCCCAGTGCGCCCGTAGGGACCCGGTCGAACTCTTCAACACCCAGCTCATTCCGCAATTGGGTGGCCGTCACAAAGATCTCTTCCTTGGTGGTGCCGAACCGCTCAACGTAGACCGGCAGTTCAGCCTGCTCGATAGCCTGACCGATTGTCTTTCCTACCATCGCCGCGGCGATGGGTGCACGCGCCATGCCGACCAGCTTGACGAATGGTGCACCGAGTGCAAGTCCCTTGAAGATCTGGTCTTCAAACGTAAAACCGCCCGCAACCGCAAGGGCAGGAACATACTTCTTCTTGTCGGCGAGGCGTTTTGCATATTGGTAGAGCATCGTATGCAGCTCGACGGGGGGGACTCCCCACTCGTTCATCATTCTCCAAGGGCTCATACCTGTGCCTCCGCCGGCACCGTCGACCGTCAGGAGATCGAGCTTGTACTTCGATGCAAAGGCGACTGCACGAGCAAGATCTGCCGGCCGATAAGCCCCTGTTTTCAGGAAGATGTACTTTGCACCCGCACCTCGCAATTCCTCGATGCGCTTCGCAAATGATTCCTCAGACACCATGCCGACCCGGGAGTGTCGCTCGAATTCCTTGAACGCTCCCCGTTCAAATGCCTTGATGATGTTTTCATCGGTTGGATCCGGTAGCACGACATACCCGCGGGCATGAAGCACTTGTGCTTTTTTCAGGCTCCTGACCTTGACTTCGCCGCCGATATCCTTGGCCCCTTGACCCCACTTGAGTTCTACAATTTCCACTCCCAGCTTCTCGATGGCGTACTCCTGAACGCTGAGACGCGTGTCCTCAACATTTGCCTGGACGATGATTGCTCCATAGCCGTTGCGCTGATGGCCCTTGTACAAGTTGACCCGTCGCTTCAAATCGACGGTGTCGATGACACGTCCGTCTTTCATGACCGCTTCCATGTCCATGCCGACAACGTTTTCTCCGATAGTCAGGCCAGTGCCCGCAAGGGCTGAGCCGATCGCAAGGCCCTCCCAGTTATTCTTGGCAACGTCTGTCGACCCGATACCGGGGATGATCCATGGACTACGGAATTTTATCCCGCGATCGTGACCGAATGCAACCTCCAGATTCACTTTCGGAAAGATCGCTTTGTCGCTGTCTGCTTCGATGCCGTGAGCTCCAACAGCGGTTCCCATGATATTGAAATGCGAATAGTCGATCGGATAGGATTTCTCTCCGGCAGTTGTAATGACCCCGAACGGCTGAGGGTAAATGACCTCGTGGCCCCGATATGCAGATTTGCCGATTTCGCACATACCGATGCAGCCGTCGACACACGTAACACACATGCCTGATGTTGGGACAACTGATCCTTCGGTTCGGTTTTTCGTAAGGGTCGCTGCGGTGGCGTTGATTCTTGTGAATGACATTGTTGTTCTCCTTTCGTCAATCCTTTTTAATCTCACAGGCTACGCACGGACTCATGGAGCACATCATATCGTCGAACTGAACCTTTTCCAAGCAGGGTGGACTGAGGTTAGCGCAGCCTCCGCAGATGGCCTGTTCCGGTTGAGTGTATGTGCATCGCAACTGGCAGGCGGGGCAGACATACATGCACCCTCCGCACAGGCGGCATTTCTCTGATTTCATGTCGAACGGCGTACCAAGGGCTCGATGGTCGCCCCGTCCCTGGAACCCGATGGCATGCGCCATCATCTGCTCCGAGCACATTCGAGCGCAGAGCCCGCAAAGGATGCAGGTCTCATGTTCCTGCCTGAATCGCTGTTGACGGACCTGATAGGCCGATGCAAGATCCTGAATGGTTTTCGATTGAGGGCACGAAGCCAGCATCAGTTCGAGGATCATTTTCCTGGCCCGTACAACACGGGCTGAGGACGTTCGTACCCTCAATCCTTCTTCGGCACGATAGGTGCAGGACGACACGAGTTTTGACTTCGCCCCTTCTCCGATTTCCACCACACAGAGGCGGCACGCTCCGTATGGAGAAAGCCCTTCCATATGGCAAAGTGTAGGGATGGGGAATCCCATGAATTGAGCGGCCTCGAGAAGTGTGGTCCCTTCGTCGACTGAGACCGTCACACCGTTCATTTTCAGTTTTATCATGCGAATTGTTCCTTCTGTTCCTCAACGGCGGGTTCTTGCTTCAAGGGTTGGGTAAATTCCAGATCGCACCGCAAACACCTCGCAGCTTCGAGTTTCGCATCTTGTTCGCTGAGTGTGAGTTCTACTTCCATGAACTGATGCTTCCTTGTGTCCATGCCGACTCTCGGGACGTCCACCCGCCGGGTTCGAGGAATCGCGTGACCATTTGTCGGCTCGACGTAATGATGGGGTAGTCGCAGTTCGGATGGTTGTTTCAGTGGTTGTCCGCGCAGGTAACGGTCGATCACAACAGCCGCCTTTTTTCCCGCCGCAACGGCATCGATAACGGTATTGGGACCCGTAACAACATCGCCGCCGGCAAACACTCCAGGCCGAT
>JACVXU010000293.1 GCA_015661185.1 Bacteroidota bacterium | reverse complement strand
GACGGAGCGACCGCGCGCCCGCCAGCGAGAAGAGAATACACAGGTAAGGGTGGAGTATCTGACGCGAATAGCACTCTCCGCAGTCGATCGCCTCGGCAACGAGAGTGAACTCGCAATACAGACCGTCGCTCTTCCACCTGCTCCGGCGGTCAAATGAGGCTTCCAGCGTGAATCAAATCCTATGGTCAATTCCACCTAATCACACAAGGATTGCCTCATGAAAAAAAGTTCTCTCTGGCTTGTGGCCCTCGCACTGGTCCTTTTGTCGTGCTCAAAAGATCCCAATGTTCCGGAATTGGAGCAGGCAGCACGCTCTGTTGAACAGATGGTCGCGCCGCTCAATGCCCCACGCATATCGTTTTTTGTCGTGCTCCCCAACGGCACTCCCAGGCAGTTCGTCAGTTGGTTCTTTTCCCAAATGGGATCGGCCGATCGGCCTCCGGTCGATGAGCCATCGGAGTTCAGTCAAGATGAGCTCGATGCTATGCGGCAGTCGGGAATGGCGCTCAGTCCAAAAGGTGTGTACTTTCGACACTCGCATCCCGACACCGCGCTTCAGAAGCAGACGACGCCAAGGGGACCGTGATTCTCGAAGGGTATCTGGATCCCAGGCAGCAGCCGGCGTACACAACATCCTTCAAGCTCCCGAAAGATGTCGTGCCAGGTCAGGCGGCACAGATGATTGTTCAATCGAACCTCGAGCTCGGTATGCGGTTCCAGTCCTTCTAGAACCGCGGCCGAAAACTCTCATCTCACGCAAAGACGCCAAGCCGCAAAGAAGAATCTTAAGAAATCTCACCATCAATACCAGCTTTGCGTTCTTTGTTTACCCCGACGTTCTTTGTCGGGGCGACTTTGCGTGAGACTTCAACTCCAATTCCGAATGGAGGACCCCTCATGAACACGCTTAAGAAATTGCACGCAATGCTCGTGGTGATCCTGCTGCTGTCGGTGTCGACGTCCTGCCGCCTTCTGGCCCAATCGTCAGGAATCCCGACTCCTTCCCAATTTCTCAAGTTCGAAGTCGGCGCAGATCGCCAGCTTGCTGACTATAAGCAAATAACGTCGTATTTCAATGAGCTGGCAAGAGTCTCGAAGAGAATTGAGGTCGAGGTGCTCGGTCCTACGACGCTCGGGAACGACATGATCATGGCGGTGATCTCGTCAGAGGAGAACCTGAGGAACAAGGCAAAGTACCGGGAGATCTCCAAGAAGCTGGCGGATCCACGGGGGCTTTCTCAGAAGGAGATCCAGGACCTCGTCGATCAGGGGAAGGCAATCGTTCTCGTGAGCTGCAACATTCACTCGACCGAGATCGGATCCACTCAGATGATCCTGGAGTGGGCGTACTCTTTGGTGACCGCACAAGATGCCGAAACCAGGCGACGGCTCGAGAACGTCATTCTTCTCATCATGCCATCGCTTAATCCGGACGGCCAGCTGATGGAGGTCGAGTGGTATCGGAAATGGGTCGGCACCAAGTACGAAGGGGGCAGATCGCCGTTCTTGTACCATCCTTATACGGGACACGATGATAATCGTGACTGGTACATGCTCACCCAAAAAGAAACCAAAGCCGTAACGAAGGCGGTCTTTCATGAATGGTATCCTCAAGTGTGGCTGGATGAGCATCAGATGGGCTCAACGGGGCCGCGCATCTTCACGCCGCCATATACAAACCCTGTCGCAGAGAACGTCCATCCGCTCATCTGGCGTATCGTGGACCACATCGGGACGATGATGGCGTGGAGGCTTGAAGAACAAAGGAAGTCCGGCGTCATCTATGGTGCTATGTATGACACGTATTGGCCGGGCGCAACCGAACAGACCGCTATGTGGAAGAACGTCGTTGGCCTTCTGACAGAGGTGGCGTCAACGCGAATGGGAACTCCTGTTGAAATAAGTCCGGGAGAACTCAGCGGTAGCACCAAGGGCCTGGTCGAATACAGGCAGCAGGCGAATTTCCCGAATCCATGGCCCGGAGGTATCTGGCGTGTCCGGGATATCATGGATTACGAGCGCATTGCGTCAGATGCGCTGCTGGAGGCTTGCACGAAGCATCGCGAGGATATCTTGAGCGGCATAGCGATGATGGCGATGGATGCAGTGAAGCTCGGTGCTCCCGGCGAATACTATCGTATCGCCGCGGAACAACGCGATCCGGCCTCCGCTGCTCACCTGGCCTCTTTGATGCAGGAGAATGGTGTCGAGGTGCTTTATTCAACGTCTGACAAAGCGTATTACATCCCGACTGCACAGCCGTATGGACGGTTCGTGAAGGAGATGCTCGGCGTTCAACGCTATCCAAAAGTGAAACTCGTGCCGGGCCCGAATATCGTTCAGCCCTACGATATGACAGCCTGGTCGCTCCCATTGATCATGGGTGTCTCCGTTGAGAAAGTCAAGATGCCCAAGGACAAACAAAGCGGTCTGAGGGGCTTGAAGGATTCGGATTGGCCTCAGGGAGAAGTGACAGACGCCGGAGCATCGAGATATATTGTCTCGCACGAGAGAAATGGTGTTTCGAAGTTGATCAACAATGTGCTCGCGCAGAAGGGGAGTGTGAGCGTTACTGGAGCGAGCTTCAAGGCTGGAGGGAGGGAGTTCCTGAGTGGATCTGTGGTCGTTGAAAACGTGAAAGACATTAAGGGGCTGGCAACGAAGTACTCTCTCGATATCGTGGGCCTGAACGAGAAGCCAAACGTGAAGATGGAAAAGGTCGGAGAGTTCAAGCTTGGCATGTATAAGCCGTGGGTGGCATCGATGGATGAGGGCTGGACACGCTGGGTTCTTGAGCAGTACGGGTTTCCACTCAGGAGCATCAACACGAAGGATATGAAAGAGCAGAAGCTGAGTAATGAATACGATGTCATCGTCATCCCGGATGTTTCCAAGGAGGTCATTGTTGAGGGAAAACGGAAACCCGAAGAAGGGGATATGAAGTACTTCGTGGATTTCCCTCCTGAATACTCCGGCGGTATCGGCAAAGACGGTGTAAAGAACCTCAAAGATTTTGTCGAGCAGGGAGGAACACTTATTGCTCTCGCTTCGGCATGCGACTTTGTCACCGATGAATTCAATGTCCCGGTTGTCAATGTCCTGGCAAGGGCCAAAAGCGATGAATTCAATTGCCCCGGCTCGCTGCTACGGATGAATATCGCTCCCAATCACCCGGTCACGTATGGAATGCCAGGCGAAGTCCCCGGTTTCGTGAATCAGCGAATCGCCTTCCAAACGACGCCTCCGGCTCCAGAAATGACTCGTTGGGTGCTCGCGTCGTATCCAAATGAATCCGAGGACATCTTGATGTCGGGCTGGATTCTCGGCGCCGAGAAACTGCAACGGCGGGCAGCAGCTGTCGCGTTGACATACGGGAAGGGGAAGATCGTTCTCTTTGGATTCCGTGTGCAGCACAGAGCGCAGACAGAAGGGACGTTTAAGCTGCTCTTCAATGCGATCCATTGGGGAGCCATGAAGAAGAGATGAGTTCACACATGCTGCTCCTCATCCTCATGCTTTTCACTCCCGGTCTGTTGTCTGTTGAACTCTGTGGACGACAGAGTGTGAACGTGCCCAGTTCGTACAGTCGTCAATTGTGGGGTCACGCTCATACGTGGGCCTTTGAAGGGAAAGTGACCGGTGTTCGGTACAAAGACGGAACGCCTGTGACAGTTGAGGAAGTCCGAAGGTACATCCAGAGTGCAATTCAGCAGTGGTGCAGGGCCGCGAATCAGGAGGGTGAAAGGGTGAAGTGTGAGGAAGCCAAAGACTACTTCAGCGCAGATATCAAGGTGCTTTTCTTCCCGTACAACGGGTCTCTTGGTCAGTCCGGAGCTGGCTACGTTTGGATAGCGGATTCAGGACATGCATGGCCTGCCCGCCTTGAGACAACAATTCTTCACGAGATGGGCCACGTGTTCATAGGAAGTGGTCACCACGGCGATGGGGTTTTGTCCTACAATATCGGCAATGGGCATCCCTCTCTTGTGTGCACGAGCCTGGGTCAGGATGAACAGAAATGGGCCCTTGAACTGTACAATCCGAAGATCAAATTCCGGGTCGAGAATGTTTTTGGGAACGAATCTCGTGGAGGCAGAATACTGATCGATGGAACCGAGAGGATAATCCCTTCAGATCCGGGATTCGTTCAGATCGACGGCAACAGGGCTTCCTCCTTCCCACACACGATCGTCGCCGTCGGTCGTCAGTCGGCCGGGGGCTTCCTTCAGGAATTTGACTGCTGGAACGGAGACAACTCGCGCAGGAGCCTCTCCATACAGATCGATACGTTTCAGAATGCACGATACTACGCAAAGTTCAGGAATATCTACAACCTCCGCCTCGAGAATGACTTCGCCGGTACGGGGAATGGAGGTTTCATTCGAATCGACAATATACTCTGCTCCCTGCCAAACACCGCCTTTGAGGTGGTGCATGGCAACGATGTGTCTGTGGAGGCCCCCAATCAGGTTTTCGACTTCCTTCGATATGCTTTCTTACAGTGGTCTGATGGGGGCAAGGCAAATCCCTATGTGCTCCGGCCGGTCAGTCACCTGAACATGAAAGCCCACTACATCGTCACCGGAGCTCTCCCGCCGCCGGGAGTCGGTGC
>JACVXU010000086.1 GCA_015661185.1 Bacteroidota bacterium | reverse complement strand
GGGAGAGCGCGGCCTGGGGATCATGGACAAAGGGCAGGTAGCCAACTATCTGGGAAACTACGGTGTCCTCTCAAATTTCCATGAATACTTCAATAACGCGATCCACTGGCCCACCTCCGCGAATACATCGACACAATATAGTTTTGGACTTGGCCTGGTCGTCGCCGCTCAGGGGAACGTCATCACATCGGTAGTTGGTGGACCGACAGACAAAGTCGATTGGTCTGCGAAGGCCGGTTCCAGAGGAAAGTACTTCTCGGGGGACGGAAAGTACTTCTCGGGGGACGTCACCGCACCGCCGCCGGACGAAACACCGTTTCTTGCCTCGAGTGATAATCCCCAAACGTGGCCGCAGGGGTATTTCAACAAGTCGGGTGCCTGGGTGAGTACGCCGGGACAGCGATTCTGGCCCGGTCACTTCCGCATCGACATTGATCCGAAGTCGGCGAACTACGGAAAAGAAGTGGCGGGAGAGTTTGTTTCAGACAGAGATATCTACTGCGTTTTCGATGATAACAACAACCCCAGCCCTAAAGGGAAGGTTGGGATCGAAGTTGAAGAATCTGCGTTTAGCTATGGCCGCCCTTATGCAGAAGACATGCTATTCTGGGATTTCACAATCCACAACAAGAGTGGCAAACAGCTCGACAGCGTCTATGTTGGCTATTACGCGATCTTTCGCACGGATTACGATAATAAGGACTTGATCCGGGTTATCAAGAGCAATCCGGCGTCTTCCAGTCCGAACGGTGACTTCGTCTACATGTGGGATGTCAATAACACAAAGGATGGTGCATGGGCAGGTGATCCGTCACCCATGGGAATGATCGGGCTCAACATCCTGGAAACGCCAAAGAACTTGGGTGTAACGGATTTTCATTTCTTCAATCGTGACGTTGCTCCGAAAGTGGACGAGCAAATGTGGCCTTTGGTTGCCAGCATTCCGAACGATCCAAACCTTGGAATTCCCAAGGCGTTTTTCCATGGTTCCAACCGAAGGATTGACACGACCCACCCGGATAGCATGAAAGTCTATTACCCAGAAGGTGCGCCTATCAACTACTTCATCATGACCGGCCCATTCAGCATGAGCCCGGGAGAATCCGTGAAATCGTCGATTGCTCTTGTCATGGGCGATTCGGGCCCGGTGGCTTTTCAGCCGGATACGACTGATCTGATGAAGAACATGAGAATCGCCCAGCAGATGTATTCACGGAAGTTCCAGGGATCTGGACCACCGCAAACTCCGAAACTCACTGCATTCGCCGGTGATAGGCAGGTGCTACTGGCGTGGGACTCTGATGCAGAGAATTCAAAGGATGCCCTGACGGGGAAAAACGACTTCGAGGGATATAAAGTCTATCGAAGCGATGATCTCGGCAAGACCTGGGGGGCACCGATCACCGACGCGTACGGGAGTGTCGTCGGGTACAAGCCGATCAAGATCTTTGATCTGATCGACGGGGTCAAGGGATCCGATCCGGCGTTCAATCAGTCGCTGGGTGACGATACCGGGCTGAAGCACACCTTTGTGGACAGCAACCTCGTCAATGGCGTAGAGTACTGGTACTGTGTCACAGCTTATGATCTGGGGAATCAGGATCCGAGAAACCTCGAACAGTCGTACCAATCAACGCTCGGACATTCCACGCTTCAACCGAACACGGTATCGGTCGTGCCGGGTGTGAAGGCGCAGAACTACGTTCCGCCCCAGTACTCTCCGCAGCTCAACGTGACTGGAGCGATTCCGCCGATTGGCGGACCATCACAGGGTCTGGTAAAAGTCGATATTGTGCAGCCGAATTTTGTCACAGGGGACGATTACCTGATCAGGTTTGTGGACTCTGTCAAGCAGGTTGTTGGAACCAAGACGAACTACGTCCTTGGTTTCAATCTTTACAGAATCTCGAAAACTACGAAAGACACAACGTTGCTGATGGACCACCAACTGTTCTCCGACAATAGCAAAGATAATTTGCCTCTCGTCGATGGATTTCGCCTGACCGTCCTCAATTGCCCCTCCGGTGTGGAATCCATTGGTTGGACGAAAGTAAAGGGGCAACCAAGCACATTTGACTGGCGAACGGGGCCGGTGGAGCAGTACAAGAACAGACTTGATATTGTTCCGGAGACAATATATTCGACGGAAGACTTCCGCATCACCATTGACACGACACTTTCCGGAGGACTGCGGGCTCACTGGTACGATTTCTTTACGAACAAGAGCCAGGACACGCTGATACATCTGCCGTTAAAAGTCGAAGTCATCACGGACCCCGGCAATCCACTCGACATCAGTGCCAATACATGGCTCTTCGAGTTCGCAATCAAGGCTCCAGAGAGTTACCGCAGCGATTTCTACAGTCCCCTTGGATGGGATCTCGTTTCGGGAGGAAAAGGATTCGCCAAAGGAAGTCCGGGGTACTATGAGAAATATCCGGATGTCCTGGTAATTGAGAAACTCATCATCAACCAGGCGACCAAAGACACGACCTATTCAGGACTGTATCTCAATACGAACAACTTACCGGATAACTACATCAACGCGAGCGGAGATGCCGTGTTTAAACCGGCCATACCTCCGTCTCACGGAGATCAGTTTACCATCAAAACCTACAAGCCGTTTCGAAAAGAGATCCGGTACGAATTCACCACGAAGAAAGCAGCGTACGTTTCGACACAAGAAATCGACCTCGACAAGATCCGCGTCGTTCCCGATCCGTATGTTGTCGCCAACGTCTGGGAGACCAATCAGTTTGGCAAGAAGCTGATGTTCAATCGTCTCCCGAATGAATGCAAGATCTCGATATTCACGGTGGCGGGCGATCACGTTGCGGATGTCGATCACAATGATAATAGAGGGTACGAGTACTGGGACATGCGGACCGTGAATGGTCAGTACATCGCCTATGGATCCTATGTGTATGTTGTTTCGATTCCGAACGGTCAGAAGAAGGTTGGCAAATTTCTGGTCATCAAATGAACACCTTTGAGCCGGTGGAGACAAACCTGATGAAAAAGACATTGATAGTCCTGATCGTCTTGATGCTTCCAGCCTCAAGCTTCGGTGGTGGTTTTTCGAAGGTAGGCACGGCATCAGCACAGTTTTTGAAAATCGGGGTCGGAGCGAGAGCTGCAGGAATGGGGGGAGCGTTTGCCGCTGTCTCAAATGACGTGAGTGCTTTGTACTGGAACCCGGCCGGCATGACAGCTCTTCCGTCGATCTCCGTCGGATTCAGCCACTCCCAGTGGTTTGCCCAGATGTCCCACAATTTTGCGGGAATTGCAGTCCCGTTGGGCAGCAACGATGCTCTGGGCGTGTATGCGATCTCATTGAATACCGGAGAGCAGGAGGTCACGACTGTCGAAAAACCCGATGGGGCCGGGGTCTACTACACAGTGAGCGATTTAGCAATCGGCCTGTCGTATGCACGGTCGCTCACCGATCGGTTCTCGGTTGGAGTGACAGCAAAGTACATTCAGCAGATTGCGTACAATGAGTCCGCGAGCACTGTGGCACTGGACATTGGGACTTCGCTGCGAACAGGATTCCACAATCTCGTTATTGGTATGTGTGTTTCGAATTTTGGCGGCACGATGAAACTCGAAGGAACCGATCTCATCGCCTTGGCCGATGTCAACAAATCGATCTCTGGAGAGTATAATCCAGATGCCCGCCTCAAGACAGAAGCGTTCCCGCTACCCCTCAATTTCCGTGTCGGTATAGCAATGGATGTCCTCGGTGGAATGGATCCTTTGCTGGAGTCCGAAAGCCACAGATTCACCCTGGCGCTCGATGGAAATCATCCGAATGACAATAATGAGCGGGTCAATATTGGGGGAGAATATTCGTGGGATGAAACATTGTTCGCGAGGTTCGGCTACAAGATAAACTATGATACCGAGAAGTGGGCGATGGGAGCCGGCGTGAATGTGAAGGTGGGGAGCCAGAGACTCGCTTTTGACTACTCGCTGGTCGACTTCGGAAACCTGGGGAAAGTGTCCCGGATATCGCTCGAGCTACAATTCTGAAAGAGGCTCGCGGATTCATCCCTCGATGAAAATCCGTGAGGGTTGTTGCGTTCACTACAATTGAACAGAACGGAGGTTCCATCGTGCAGAGAACAAATCGTGTCTTACTATTGATCGTGCTCTTTGCTGCCTTAATTCATTCGCCGGCATCATTTGCATCAACCACGACGCCCGAGGGTGGAGCAGCACAACAAGTGACATCACTTCCGAAGGGAGTATCGATCCACCAACTGAACAATGGAATGAAAGTCCTGCTCATCGAGAATCCGGCGCTGCCGGCAGTCGGCGTGAATGTCGTGGTACAAGTTGGATCCGCGTACGAGACATTCTCCACGAGTGGTATGAGCCACATGCTGGAACATCTTCTCTTCAACGGGACAACCACTCGGACACAGAAACAATTGTATGATGATGTGGATCGGATTGGTGGGTACAACAATGCCAGCACGGCGGAGTTCTACACCAACTACATGATGGTAATGCCGGCAGAGAACATGAAAAAGGGGATGGAAATACAGGCAGACATGCTCTTTGGCTCAACACTTCCTCTCGACAAATTTGAGAAAGAAAAAGGGATCGTGTTGGAGGAAATCTCGAAGAGTATCGCCAGTCCGCAAGAGCAGTTGGAACGTAACGCACTCTCAATTCTCTATCCGGGCCACGCCCTTTCATTGCCGACATTGGGAACATACTCGACGATCCAATCGATGTCTCGGGACAAGGTCAACAATTTCTTCAAGAACAATTACGTACCGAACAATATGATTCTTACTGCCATCGGCAACTTCCAGACGAATGCGATGCTCTCGCTGATCAAGGAGACCTATGGGCAGGCGAATCCAGGCCAAGTGATCCGCGAATCAAATCCTGAGTGGGCAACGGGATTTCAAAAACCGGTCTCTTTGGAAAAGGAGCCAGGGGTCTACCACCGTTTTTACGACGGCGATGACCAGGTGCTGCAGGTGTATTTCCCGCTTCCCTCCGATGAATCTTCGGACTACTTCCACCTCTTCGGCCTCGTTATTGAGAAGAATAGAGAGGCTCTTCAGGCCTCACTGAAAACCGAGTTCTCGCAAAATGTGAAATCGCTGAGACTGTCGACCCGGCTGTCACATCTGGGGAATTACCTTGAAGCGGTCGTTACGCTGAAAGCGGAAGTGGCCTATGATTCCCTCGTGAGTTCGTTATCGACAAAACTGGCGGGGCTGAATTTCAAGCTCTCGCCGGAGATGGTCAAGGCAGAAGTGACGCGTGCGCGGACGGAGTTTGTAAAGAATATCGAGAAACCTCATATGTTTGGGATCTACAACTCGAATGCGCTTGTGAAGAAAGGAATCGAAACAGTACTGGCATCATTCAGCGGCGGCGATTCCTACAAAGCGGCAAGGGATCTTGCGACACTGAAAATCGGAGCCGCTCAGTTCGTACTGCTGCAGATGCCGTCGGCCAAGAAGGGGAAGGAGAAAGTCGAAACACAAAATGCTATGAAGTTCTTCAAGGACGAGGCCACTGGAAAGAACCTCGTGGTTGTGCAAAACGACGCCAGCAACCTTCTTGCCATCCATTACCTTGTGAAACACAAGGCTGTGTATGAGTCCAAATACGGCAAGGATGCTTCGAAGATACTCCACGATTGCCTCGACCAGCGCCTGAAATCGGATGCGAACCGGAAAACAAGCAGCCAGTATGGTTTCACGTTCACGGTGAACGATAATCCGATGATTCCGATGGACGATATCTATCTGCACCCGGACTTCGGATATGTGAGAGTGGAGGGATTGGCCGACGATGTGCTGAGAGCGATCAGCTATCTCAACTCTCAGATGAAGAATTTTGTTCCCACGGAAGACGAGTTCAAGAAATCGGTGGAAAAATTCAAGGGTATCGCGATGATGCAGATGATGGCAGGAGACAAATCAAAGAAGCTCTTCGACGATACGTACAAGTCCCTGGTCTACGAGCCGGATTCATATTCTACGAACCAGCCTGCGCTCACCTACGAGGGTTTGGTAGCCTTCGCGAGCGTCTACTTCATGCCGTCGAACATGGTGATCTCTGTCGTTTCTCCCTCGAATCCCGATAGTGTCAATGCGCTGTTCGATCAACTTGGATTTGCGCCGGTCAGAGATGAGCCTGCGGTATTCACTCCGACATTCCTGCTCCCGACGAAGACTACAACTGTGGAGAAGCCGGGCAGCGGCGAACGTTCGTATGCATTCTGGGGATTCATCATCCAAATCGATCCGAACGATGCACCGATGCTGCAAGCGCTTTCCCTCGTACTCGCCGATGACATCGTCTTTGATATCCGGGAGAAACAGGGAATGGCCTACAATATGAGCGCAGGAGTCGAACTGATTAAGGACAAGGCGTTGTTTTTCATATCCCAGGGAACGCGTCCGCAGAACATCGACAAGCTCATTCCGCAGTATCCAAAGTTCTTTCGCATGGCGGCACTGGATTCCCTGACCCAGGAGAAGCTGGAGAAATCCATCAACATGTATCTGGGGAGGATGATGTTTCGAAGGCTCTCGAGCATCAACCAGGCGTTCTACCTTGGTAATTCGATCTACTTCTTCAACGACTACAATCATGACAAACTGTTCCTTGAGCGGCTGAAAAACGTGAAGCTCGCCGATGTGAAGAACACGGCGAAGAAATACATGCACGGGACAAATCCACTTCTTCTGATTGTGAGGTAGTAAGGCTTCAACGGATCAAATGGATTCGGACATCACGCCCTGCATGCTTATGGCACCAAGCTGCCGAAATCATTGGTAGGAGCGTTCGGCGGCATGAAACCCAGTTGTCAGACAGTTGACTTGCCCGCCGATCTTCATGGCGGGACTGTCGGACGTAACTCATTCGAGAGTTTCACTCTCGGACCCCACCAACGCCGTCGATCTTTTCAGACAAAAGCAAAATACATTCGCGCGAGATTGCAGCACAAAGAGTCCCTCGACAAGTTCATCAGGCCTCCTGGAGTTTAACTCCAGTATGGGCCTTCTTCGGCAGTACAGCTTTCGAAGAACAGCAGTCGGGGTTGTCAGAGGGCTGCGCTCGAACAAGCAGCGTCACCATCACCTGAACGATCCTTTCTTTCTTTTGGCGGTGAGGTGTTAGATGACTAACGTAACTGACACTAGTCCAGACCGGAGAAACAATATGCTTCGAAAATACGCTATTCTGTTTGTTCTCATTTTCTCTGCTTCTCTTGCTTCTGCAGATACGACGATTCACCACAAGATCACTGCAAGAGTGGATCCTGAAAAGCATTTCCTGGAAGCGTCGGATCAGATTACCATCCCCGCGGCTCAGGCAAAGCCACTCATGCACTTCATCCTCAATTCAAATCTGACGGTAACGTCTGAGACTCCGGGTGTTGTTGTCGCACTGGATCAAACCGGGGTCAAAGCAGAAGACTTTGGGATGGATCGCGAAGATTTCACCATCACCGGAAACTTCAAACAGAACAAGTACTCTCTAACCTTCAAGGATGGGAATACGAAGGATGTCACGTTCACCCTCACGTTTAGTGGTATCATCAACTATCCGATCACGCAGGTTGGCGAAGAGTATGCGAGGGGGTTCAGTCAAACACCCGGGATCATTGATGCGAAGGGAGTATACCTGGCGGGATCGACATTTTGGGTACCGTGGTTCAATAATGCATGGATCAGTTTCGAGTTGACAACAACAATGCCGGATCCATGGGAGGTCGTCAGCCAGGGAAAGAGGACGCTGCATGAAATCAAGAACAATGTCCGCGTTTCCCGATGGGATTCTCCGGAGCCGATGGAGGAAGTATATCTGATCGCGGCGCGTTTCAAGGAATACTCGCTGTCTGCGGGTGCCACCGATGTCATGGCATTCCTGCGCACACCCGATGAAACGCTCGCGAACAAGTACCTCGAAACGACTGCCCAGTATCTCGAAATGTACCGGAAACTCGTCGGTCCGTATCCTTTTACGAAGTTTGCGCTTGTTGAGAACTTTTGGGAAACGGGCTATGGCATGCCCTCATTTACGCTTCTCGGAGAGCAGATCATTCGGTTTCCCTTCATCCTGCACTCCTCGTACCCGCACGAACTCCTGCACAACTACTGGGGGAACAGCGCGTACGTCGATTTCAAGTCGGGAAACTGGTGTGAGGGTCTCACCGCATACATGGCTGATCATTTGATCGCGGAGCAGCGCGGTCAGGGGGCAGAATACCGGCGCACGACACTCCAGAAGTTCACGGACTATGTGAACCCCTCCAACGATTTCCCTCTGAAGAAGTTTTCTTCACGGACAAGCCCCTCGTCTGAAGCCATTGGATACGGAAAGAACATGATGATGTGGGACATGCTCCGGGAGATGGTGGGAGACGACAACTTCGTGAAGGGTTTCCAGAGATTCTATCGCGAGAACAAATTCAAGGCTGCATCGTACAACAGCATCCGTCTCGCGTTCGAAGGTGTTTCAGGAAAGAGCCTGAAGCCATTCTTTGACCAGTGGGTTGAGCGGACGGGGGCTCCTGAGCTGAGTCTCTCGAATGTTCGTGCAGAGAAGGAGAAGGACCGATACCGCCTTCGATTCACTCTCAAGCAGGTCCAGAGCGACGATGCGTTTGTGCTCGACGTTCCGGTTGCCGTCTCCTTCGAAAAGAAAGCTGAGATCAAGAAGGTGACGATGACGCAGAAAGAGCAGACGTTCGAGATGGAAGTTTCGGAAAACCCGTTGCTCGTACGTATCGATCCTCAGTTTGACCTATTCCGTAAACTGCACCACAACGAAATTCCCCCCTCATTGTCCAGGATTTTTGGATCAGAAGAGCTGCTCATACTCCTGCCGTCAAAAGCGGATGAGCGGAGCTTGGAATACTACCAGGGGCTGGCGAAAACCTGGGCGAACGACTCCACCAAGAAGATCAAAATCATGATGGATCGTGAACTCTCCCAGCTTCCGCCGGACAAGAGTGTCTGGATTTTTGGGATGGAAAACTCCCATGCGGCCACGGTCAAAGAGGGGCTCAAAGAGTATGACGCAGAGATAACACCTGAATCAGTCCGGCTTGGGAAGGCATCGTTCAAGAGCAATGCGAATAGCTATATCATCTCGGTCCGACATCCGAACAACCCGGCGGCAGTTCTGGTCCTGTTATCAACCGACAGTAAAGAGGCCGCTCAGGGACTCGCCAGGAAGTTACCTCATTATGGCAAGTATAGCTATCTGGTGTTCGAAGGGACTGAGCCGACAAATACAGCCAAGGGGGAATGGGAAGCGTCGAATTCTCCGTTGACTGCAAGAATCGCACCGGTGGGTAAGGTCGTATATTCAGAACTTCCTGCGCGCAAAGCTCTCGCCGTTCTCGCACCTGTCTTTTCCTCCGACAGAATGTTGAAGACGGTGAACTATCTCGCAAGCCAGGAGCTGGCAGGAAGGGCTCCCGGTTCCGCGGGCATCTTGAAGGCGGCGGATTATATCGTCGAGAAATTCAAGCAAGCCGGATTGCAGCCAGGGGCAGACGATGGGAGTTACTTTCAGACCTGGGATGAAGTGATCGATCAAAAAGGTACGAAGGCACCGGTCAAGAACATCATCGGCATTATTCCCGGCACGAATCCGAAGTGGGGCGACGAATCGGTCGTCATTTGCGCTCACTATGATCACCTGGGCCTTGGGTGGCCGGGAGGAAACACAGGAAACGTCGGGAAGATTCACCCCGGTGCCGATGACAACGCGAGTGGTGTAGCCGTGATGCTCGAAATGGCTGATCTGCTCGGCAAAACTCTGAAGCCGCAACGAACGATCGTGTTTGTCGCATTCACAAACGAGGAAGAGGGACTGGTTGGCTCGAAGTACTATGTCAACACCATGAAGCGATTTCCCGCGAAGAAGGCCATCGGAGTTCTGAACTTTGACGCGGTGGGGCGGCTGGGTGCCAGGAAGCTCCTTGTTCTGAGCAGCAACAGTGCGCGAGAGTGGAGGTTTATTTTCATGGGGGCAGGCTACGTCACGGGCGTGGAATCAGAGATGGTAACACAGGACCTTGATGCGAGCGACCAACGCAGCTTCCTTGCCGTGGGAGTTCCCGGAGTGCAATTCTTCGCCGGTGCCCACGAGGACTACCACAAGCCGGCGGATACCCCCGACAAAATCGACGGAGCCGGGTTGGTGAAGGTAGCGACTGTTGCACGTGAAGCGCTTCTCTATCTGGCCGATCGTGAAGGTGCGCTCGCGTTTCAGGGGCAAGTGGCGACAGAAGCGAAGAAGCCTCAAACCACCGGAGAGCGAAGGGTGACGACAGGGAGCATGCCCGATTTTGCATACTCCGGACAGGGAGTTCGGATCGCTGATCTCTCGGCTGATTCTCCGGCAGCGAAAGCGGGCTTACAGAAAGGGGATGTCATTTCGAAAATCGGTAAGTACGCTATTACGAATTTGCGTGAATACTCAGACGCCTTGAAGAATTTTCAACCTGGCGATATCGTCGAGGTAGAGTATGCACGAGACGGAAAGGATCGCGTCGCCAAAATTGAATTGATCGCAAAATAGCACCGTAGTCAATTACCCATCTCAAAGTGGAATTCCCAGGGAGAATTCAACAATGAAAAAGATCACTCTCATCAGTTTGTTGGGATTCACGGTCTTTGCAGCTCTGTCAATCGGCTGGTACTCGAATGGGGGGCAGGAGAAGGCTGTCGGGCAGAAAGAACTTAAGGTCTGGACGATTCCCAACATCGAGGAGGGGGCTGAGTTCTACTTCTCGCCGGACGGCAAGAGCCTGATCGGGAATGCCAAGATGGGGAACGACAAGGTTCATCAAGTCTATACATTGAACATCGACGGCTCGAATATTCGGCAGATCAACAACGCGGGGGAGGACGCGTGCTCGTTCTATTTCCCTGATGGAAAGCGCCTCATTTTTACATCGACGAAAGACAATCCTGGTATGCCCAAAGGGAACTACTCTGATCCGAAGGACTATCCTCAGGGGGCTGAGTTGTACTCATGCAACCTAGATGGCGGCGACGTCATACGGTTGACCAACAACAAGTACTATGATGCGGAGGTTTCCGTATCGCCCGATGGCAAGTGGGTTCTCTTTTCCCGGCAGATCAATGGGAAACTGGATTTGTGGAAAATGCGCTCTGACGGGAGCGAACAGAAACAGATAACCTTTACGGACGAGTGGCAGGAGGGGGGCTCATTCTTCATGGATAATGAAACCATCATCTTCAGGGCGTGGGATATCAAGGATCAGGCGCAACGCGGAATGCCGATGAGCATTTTCACCATTAGAGCTGATGGTTCCGGTCGCAAACGAATCACGACCGATGCAGGCACAAATTGGGCTCCTCATCCGGCTCCCGACGGAGAGCACTTCGTCTTCGTCAAAGTCCTTCCCCCCAGGAATTATGAGATCTTCCTCATGAGCCTCAAGACAGGCAAGCAAACCCGCCTGACATACAACGATGCTTTCGATGGATTCCCGGCTCTCTCTCCCGATGGATCACTCCTGACCTTCGATTCAAATCGCGACGCAAAGCCCGGCGATAAGAAACTCCGGCCGTACCTGATGGATGTCTCCTCGCTGAATCTGGGTCCGAAGAAAAAGTGAAACGGTGTGCCCATTGAACTCGCGGAAATACTCGTGGCGCTCAAAATTCTCATTGATCGGGAGAACAGCATTGTTGCCCGTTCTCTGGTGCCAATTCGCATCGGTTTCCTCTGCTCAGGAAGCGAAGGCAGCGGGAGGCGGTCAGGAGGATGCGTCGCATTCCGTTTTCGGTCCACCGCGCCCGGCAATTTGGGAGTTCCAGCTTTCGCAGACTCGGAAGGATGCGGGGAATATCTCCTCATTCAATTTCTATCGGAAGGATCAGAGGAACAAAACCCTTTTCTTCAAGGTGTCGGATAATGGGCTGAACAACAGGAATGAATTTAGGGTGAAAGAGCTAACGGGTGGGACCGTTCTCTTTCCGGTCAATGACGATGACCGATATCAACTCGACCTGGGCGGGACATACGACAAAGTACAGGATACGTCATTGTATGGCAAGGCGTTGTTCTCCAGAGTTACGTACAGACCCCGGTCAAATCTCTGGTTCCGGGCTGGGTACGAGTATTTCGATGGCTTTACGTCGGGTCGTTCCACTCCATACCGGAATACGGTCCTCAATGCATACTACTTCACGGGAAAGGTCACTATTGATCGATTCTCACTCATCGCTCTGCTGGGGAGGGGGAGAATAGACAATGTCGTCAACGCGCGTATCGGTCTTGCTGGGCTTGCGGAAGGTCCGTTCAACACTTTTTTCATGGCTGGCTACATCAGGAGTGACGAACCGAAAGAGAATGTACGTACGCTTGCGCTCGGACGGTGGGCTCCTTTTCGCCCCGATCAGCTCCCAAGTGCTGTGTTGATCTGGAAACACCGGGAGAGCTACGATTTTGTGCTTGGCGGGTTGTTCTGGGGTAAGACAAATCTCCTTGTGAAGCCGGCAATCATT
>JACVXU010000292.1 GCA_015661185.1 Bacteroidota bacterium | reverse complement strand
CGTCGTCATTCCAGGGTAAGCGTCTGCTTATTTGTGCTTCATCGGCGATACCGCCAGGGCGATCTGCCGGGTTTCATCGAGCGCTACAGCAGTGTAGAAATGGTAAAGCGTGTCATTCGCGAGGAAGATGAACGGCTTCCCGGCGTGCAAAGCGTCGTAGGACCCGGGCTCTCCGATGCGGAGGACCGGATTGTGCTCATAGTTGCGCCAACCCAGCGGAAATTGCTCTTCGGTTGTCCATGCCAAACCGTCGGCTGAGTTTTTCTTGTCCCAACTATACCAGGCCATATACCAGGTGTTGCCAACCTTGTAAACGCTTGGATCTCCGGCCCGACCGGAGGCGTCCCAGGCTCCCGGCCTGGCGCTGCCAACTACAAGCGGCGAGTTGACATCATCGACCTCCCAGTGGAGCAGATCTTTTGACGTTGCGTAACCGATGAACTCCTCCTGCAGTCCATTGACGACACCGGACGCGTTGAAGAAAAGATAGTACTGATCCCCAACCTTCACAACATTCGGATGCCATATCGCATCCCGCCGCCAGCCATTGCCGAAAGGAGCGATGATGGGATTTGTCTCAGAACGCTTCCAGGAATAGAGATCGGTGGATGTGGATACGTTGAGAGTCTTCGACCCTTTCTCATATCCCTTCACAGTTGTGCCGATATAGAAGAGAAAGTAGGTCCCGTTCTCGTACCAGATGAACGGTCCGGTCGCCCCTTCGACATCGGAGGAACCGGCGATTCCGCTTCCGGTCAAGATTGGGTTCCGGGGATCTTTCTTCCAGTGGAGCAAGTCGTCGCTCCACGCAAGTCCCACCTGCGGCCGGGTGACGAATTTGTATCCCCGCCTGGTCGAGTCTGAGCTGCCATATCCTGTGTAGACCATCCCGTACATCCTGCGGTTGACATCATGCCACACTGATGGAGATTCCACCATGCCCGCGTCCCACTCTCCGGTCGAACCGACCGGCAGGACGATGCCGTATTTCACGAGTTGTGAACCGGGGGGATTGGAGCCGGAGGTCTCGGAACGCTGCGCTGGGGGAGCGCAAGACAAACCAATAAGCGAAAGCATGATGACAATGACCTTCAGGTATTTCCGCATTGTGTTTTCCCTACGGGTTGGAATTCGCAGCCAGAGATCGGTCCGTCAGCGTTTTCTCGGTTTGGCAGTCTTGGCTCCCCCGAAGTTGATTCTCCCGAGAATAACTCCGGTGAGCACACCGATCAGCACCATCGCCATGAGAAAGAAAGAATAAGAGAGCTTCCAGTCGATGCCCTGAGTCATCATGCTGAATTCTGACATACCTCCGATCCCTGCAATCAGGTTCAGAGGCAAGAAAACGACGTTGATCAGGGTCAGCTTTCTCAGAAGCACGTTCACATTGTTGTTGACGAGGCTGCCCCGAGCGTCCATCAGCCCGGAATACACTGTGGAGTAAATCTCCGCTTGTTTGTAACACTGGTTGTTCTCAATAATGATATCATCGAGAAGCTCGATTGCCTCCGTGGGATAGCCGGCCTTCTGGGCATGGTTGTTCAGTTTGATGAGAGCCGCACCGTTGGCATTGATTGCATTGAGATAATAGATAAGGCTTTCGCTGAGATTGAACATCTGAATCAGGTGTTTGTTCTCCATGGAGGTATTGATTCTCTGCTGCAACTCCCGCGAGACCATTTCGATGACCTTGAGGTGTTCCAGATAGTGGCGTGTGGTGTAGTAAAGAAAAGCGAGCATGACATCGAAGACACTACCGAGTTGAGGGGCATGTCTCCCGCCCGATTCTGTCAGCGGGATATCATCGGGAAGCACGACCACCAGGCGATCTTTAAGAAGGAAGATGCCGACCGATGCGACGTTGAAGTAGAAGTTATCCTTGCCGGAATAATTCGTCGGTCGCTTCCAGATCAGCGAGATGAAGTCCGGACTGAACTCAACGCGAGACACCTCATCCGGATCGAGCGCCGATGACAAGGTATGGTCGTCGATATCGAACTTTGTAAGTAGCGATTCCCTCTCGGCGGGGTCAGGATTGACGTAGACAAGAACAGGGCTATCGTCTGACTGAGATTCGACGAGCGAGTTATCGACAATAGTGTAGTAGGTCAGCATGGGTCTCTCCTTCAGGTTGATCAGCCTTTGTTCAGAATGCCAGATCCTGCTTCAACATCCCGCGACGATACGTGCCATGGGCAGCCCTCATGGAACTGCCCGCTTTACCTCTCATTTACGTTCGCGCTACCACGAGCATTTCAAAATCTCGCACCCGAGGATGTCAATGTCCTTGAAACCAAGCGATTTCAATAGCCACGAAATCTCGGACGGCACATAGTACCGCTCGTTACACGTGAGCACCTTCCGGTTCCCGTCATCATCAATCATGTCGAACTCGGAGAAATCCCGAAATGTCATCAAATCAAAATTATTACTCTTTGTGACATCCCCTTCATACTGGCTGTTGATGAAGTCTTTTACAGAGTGGAACAACGGAAACAGACCATTGAGCGTTGTGAAGATGAGCTTGCCTTTTTCCTTCAAAGCGTCGGCTGCATTCTTGAGAATCTCAAAATTCATTTCGTCGGTTTCCATCAACGGGAATGCTCCCTCGCACAGCATGACCACAAGATCGAACTCGCGTTTGAATTCGAGCTTCCTGGCATCCGCACAAAGAAACAGCGGACTGACGTTCTCCTTTCGCGCATTGTCCCGCGCTTTGGCCAATTGCGCCACCGACAGGTCCACACCCACAACGGAATATCCCCTCCTCGCCAGCTCGATTGAATGTCTGCCGGTTCCGCATCCAACGTCGAGTATCCTCAGCGATTTGTTCTGCCCGATCTCCATTTCGATGAAATCAACTTCACCCACTGTCCCTTTGACGAAGGGCTCCTGTTCGTACTTGTTGGCGTAGTTTTCAAAAAGCTGTTCATACCATTGTGTCATGTTCCATTTCTCCTCATTTGGCAGAATCGATCTCGATCTGATTTCCCTACATTTCAGACCAACTCTGATCTGAGTATCTCATAGAATCGTTCCCGCGCGTGTCGCTCGTGCCATGGAGTGTGCCCGCATCTCCCCAGAAGCTCGAAACGAAAGTCCTTCAAGACCCGCGCAAGCGGGATTCTGACACCATCGGCCGGGTGCGGATCATAGTCACCGTGGATCGCCACAACCGGACACCGTATGTGCTCCCCTATTCGCAGAAGCTCGCCACTCCGCCGCAACTCCTTTGCTTCGCTCCATACTCGTTCGTAGGTGTCAGGATGATATTCGATGGCCGATCCTCGCTCCTGCACAACATCGAATGAGTCGGCTTTCGACATCAATTGCCCAAACCTGGCGAAGACACTGAGCTTGTCCCGCAGATTCGGGTCGTTCAGCGACAGTTGGAGATCGTGCACCTCGCCTCTTTCTTGCGCGGTCAGGCGACCGAGCCGGATTTCCGTCAATTGTGCCGCGTATTCCTCCTCGAACGGACCCGCCCCCACCAAAATGAGTTTCCGGACCATGTCCGGGCAGCGCGCTGCGAACATCACGCCGAGCCACGCACCCCACGAATGTCCTATCAGGTTGAGCGGACATTTCCCGTGTTGCTGCAGCACACCCTTCAGTTCGTCGACTTGCTGTTCGACTGACACAGCTGTTTGGAGAGGCTCAAGCACGCCGATGTGACGGGACAATTCCTTCGCAACGGGGGCCATTTCCCCTCTCGCGCCCGGACCACCGTGAATGACTGCCACTTTGAAGGGCGGGGTGCCATATGTGCGCAGGTTGATCAATCTCGCGGTCTCATCGGATTCCCGGCTTCCCGCTCCGTGTAATCATCGTGCTCTCTATGGTCAATAAGGGCCCTCAAGTCAGAGCACTGATTTGCCGGCACATCACAATCCCAGGTTCACGTCGAGGCCGCCGAAGTAGTTCCGTGGCAAACCGGGTTCCAGAAAAGCAGCACCGACCGGATTAATGAACGCCGAAGCAGCGTACTCTGAACCGGCAACATTGTTCACGCCGGCGAATCCCCGGACGCTCAAAGCTCCGATCTTGAATTCATACGAAGCGCTGGAACCGATGAGGGTTGAGGACGGAATCGTATACGCATTCGCGTCATCTGCCGCATACGCTCCAACGTGATGGAGCGTGACATCAAGGGTCATTCCCGCCTCCGACCGATAGCGGAGGCGCGACGTGAGCAAAGTCTTTGGAATTCCAGGGACAGACCTTCCGGAGAAATCGCCGAGGTCGCTTGCATATGTTTCGTAGACTGCATCAAGATAGGTGAAGGCCGACGTAAGCGAAAGGCCGTGGTGGAAATCCAATTGTGCAGCGACCTCGAATCCGGTTCTTCGTGATTCTCCGGCAGAGAAGAAATATGCTCCACCGTTGTAGGGAACGATCTCGTTCGTGATGCCGATACGATAGGCCGCCAGGGAATAGGAGAACCAACGGAGTACACGATTTTCTGATACCTGTTCCAGGCCTTTCGCACCGATCTCGATCGTCGTCGAGCTCATGGGCTTAAGGATGGGATTGAGCAGAGCGTTCGGCAGGGTCGGAGGAGGATCCACCTCGTTGGAAGCCGGCGCTTCCACTCCGCCGCCGACATTCAGATACAGTGAGTGGGTATTCGAGAGACGATAGAGCAGAGCAACCTTCGGCGTGAGGTGTTCAAATGCAAGTTCATCGGTCGGCCTTTTTCGCTTCACTCCTGCTGCGTAATCTTCCGCGATGTACCGTTGCCGATCGTAGCGCCCCCCCAGAGTCAGACTGAGGCGGCTTGAGAGGATCAGTTCGGTTTGAAGGAAAATGCCAAATGTCTCGGCTCCTTCCCTCTTGTTGGTTCGCAGCGAATCGCCGCGCTCGCCGTTCACGAGGTTATAGAACAGAATCGCTCCATCCTGATACGCTTCGTCCAGGCCAGCCGTGATCCTGTGGATGATCTGGTCTTCCCCGTTCGTATAGCGGTACACTCCGCCTCCACCGATATGATACCGTGTGAAGTCGCGATAGGTGCCGCGCTCGGAGCGCGCCAGCGCCTTCGGATTCACGAAGAGGAACAGATCGGCATCCTGGTTTTCGGTAAACGCTCTGGAAAGCTCAAGACCCAGCCTGCCGACTTTGTTCGACCTTCGCTCTCTCTGGGCAAGATACGTAGCATTAGCCTGCGTGGGATCGGCATCGAGCTGTGATTGCGTCAGCGCACCGGGAATTGAGAATCTGCTATTCGCGCCGCCGGCAACAACCCGGAGGTTCGTGACTTCGTCAAGGACGGAGGTCACCGCTGCGGTTATCTGGATCGATGTGCTTCCCGAGTTCTTCCGCCATCCGTCAAACTGCGTCGACGTTCCGGAGACAAACAGCCGGCCTGAGCCGAGCGATGAACCGAGGGCAATGTTGTTCCTTCTCAGTCCGAAACTGCCAAAGGTGTTATTTGATTCGACGAATGGCTGGTTGAATGTCGTTCGCGTTTGAAGGTTGATCACACCCCCCGAGGCGTTGCCGAACAGGGTAGAAGCGTTGCTCCGGACCACTTCGATCCGCTCTGTTGCGTAAAGGTCAATCATGTCAAGCGGTGTGCGTCCATCAGGTTCGGTCTCCGGGATACCGTCGATCAGCACTTTGATTCCCCTGATCGTTGCGGCATTCGATCGATCGCCGCTCCCCCTGGCGCCAAAGCCACGAATGGTCACACGAGTATCCTGACCTCCTGCCCGGCTCTGAGCAAACACACCCGGCATGAGGCTGAGAGCATCTTCCAGATTGAAGCGGCGGGATAGCTGGAAATCCTTGAGACTGACGATTCCCACCGCCATTGGAATCAAGAGAGTCTCCCCGCTTCCCCGTGTGGCAGTGACCAGGACTCCGGCCAACCTGTATGTTTTTGCAGTGTCGACTGCCGTGGACTCCTGGGTATGGGCAAGGCTCGTTCCCAGGAGCAGAATACAGGCGATGGCACGAGAATGTCGGACAGCCTTCAGAGCAATTTGCATGACTTTAGCCGCTTCCGATCAGTGAAAGAGATGCCGCATTTGTCAAATCCTCCGCCTTTTCGTTGTGAGGCAAAATTGCCTTGATCTCTATTTCAAGACGACCATCTTGAGTGTTTGGGCGAATCCACTGCTTTCCAGCCGATACAGATAGATGCCGCTCGAGAGCATTTGGGCATTGAAATTCAGAGAGTACCATCCTGCCTCGACTATCCCATCGACCAACACGGCCACTTACCGAGCATATCAAAAACCCGAAGCGATACGTTCCCCGAGGTCGGGACCGCATATTCGATCCGGGTTGAAGGATTGAATGGGTTCGGATGATTTTGCATAAGCACAAACGTATCCGGGAGGATCCCTGCTTCGTTCTTTTCAACTCTCACCACTTCCTGACGCAGTGAACATTTCAGCGCATCCGCTCGGAGAACAACTCCCGAGGCACCGACTGAGCTCGCATCACCGACGATAATGTCGATGGGGATTGAGCCAGGCAGCGATCGAGTCAGAATAGTCACCCACGAGCCGCTGTTGACGTTCTGATCCACGAACACACTGTCAGCAATCGTGCTCCCGATGCGGACGAGATATTTCGCCCGGGTTGAAGAGTTCACTGTTTTCGGGACGATGATCTGGATATCGTACACTCCGGTCTTCTTCAATGTCATTGAGTAGATTGCGTACGTTCCTGCTGCAGTTGGAAGTGCAGAAAATCTGCTTGACGGGCCATATGCTTGCGCAACGCTGGTGTTCCATGGACCAAATTCCCTGTACTTCGCCAGGTCATCGTTGTCTGCCACCTGGAAGTAGTTGACAACCTTT
>JACVXU010000291.1 GCA_015661185.1 Bacteroidota bacterium | reverse complement strand
AAGGACTCCCCGTTCCCGGGCGAAGTAAAATGGAACTTTCAGAAATATTTGGTCGACCAAAACGGCGAACTTGTCGCGATGTTTCCATCAAGAACAAAACCGACTGACCATTTAGTCGTGGAGCGGATAGAAGCACTTCTCGGGCAGAACTAGGCGATAATGCCTCGCAGATTGTGGAGGGTGCGACCATCGGCATCCTCCACTGTTCTGCTCTCTCCTTGCACGACGAGCATCCAATCATTTGATACTGTCAACGATTTGATGCGCTGTTAAACCTTCCTTCTACAATAACGCCTAACAATCAGTTTCTTGTGTGACCGCTGGCAACATCTCATCAGTGTGACCTGACTATTTTCTTCCAGGCCGGCATTCATTCATTTTCGAGAGCAATGAGAGCATGAAACGACGTGCGTTCCTTTCTGGCATAGCAGGGACTCCCGTAGTGAATCCGATTGACCATGGAGCCGGTACTCCGGCGGTTGAACCGGCATCAGGCGCGGCGACGAAGCCGAGCGCGGATAAAAGGAGACTCATTCGCTCGACGAAAGGGCTGGAGACAATCTCTGCGGCGGAGTGGAACTCGAAGACCGCAGCTCATCTTCTGCGTCGAACCATGTTCGGCCCGACCCGGGCGGAGATTCAGCAAGCCGCTTCTCAGACGCTTGATGCCACACTCGCCGCCTTGTTCAGCGCGCAGCCGATTCCGGCTCCTCCAGTCGGTCCAACGCCACCGCTTCAGGCGGGACAGACATGGGTAAATTCAGCATATGATGCCACCTACGAGGGATCGTTCGGCGCTTATCTCAAAGCGTGGTGGTTAGGGCTTATGACGAAGCAGGGGATGTCCCTTCGCGAGAAAATGGTCCTGTTCTGGCACAATCATTTTGCGTCGGAATACGTCGATGTCCAGGACTCGCGCTTCATGTACAAACAGCTCGATCTGTTCCGGCGGAACGCACTTGGTAACTTCAAGCAGCTCGTGAAACTGGTGACGCTCGATCCGGCAATGCTCCGATACCTCAACAGCAACACGAATATCGTCGGTCGTGCGAATGAAAACTATGCGAGGGAGCTCCAGGAGCTTTTTACGATCGGCAAGGGCCCCGAAATCGCCCAGGGGAACTACACGAATTATACGGAACAGGATGTTCAGGCCGCCGCAAAGGTGCTCACAGGTTTTGCGGACGTTGGCTACCGCAGTACGCAGAGCGCGGTGATCGACTACACCTTCACCTCGACAAGACACGATACCACGAACAAGCAGTTTTCAGCCGCCTATGGCAATGCCGTGATTCAGGGCAAAACCGGTGCCGACGGAGCGAAGGAGCTTGACGACTTGTTGGCATTGATCTTCGCCCAGACTGACACCGACGGCATCGGCAAGGTGGCGAAATACATGTGCCGAAAGCTGTACCGGTGGTTCGTCTATTACGAAATCGATGGCACGGTGGAGAAGAACGTCATTGCGCCGCTCGCTACGATTATGGCCTCGAACAATTACGAAATCCTTCCGGTGCTCGAAGCGTTGTTCCGCAGCGCGCATTTCTACGATGACAATACCATTGGCTGTCTGATCAAGAACCCTGTCGATTTTGTCGTCGGCGCAGTCCGTCAGGCAGGTATCAGCACTCCGGCACTGACCGATATTGCGTACTATAGGCCGTTCAATGACCTCAGGGGGCGAGCCTCGAACATGCAGATGAACATTCTTGATCCGCCCAATGTGGCAGGGTGGGAAGCATACTATCAGGTCCCCGATTTTCACGAGGTCTGGATCAGCACCACGACACTCCCCATGCGCGGTCAATTCACCGATCTCCTCTTCACGGGCCTCGGCGGGCTTACGTTCGACCGGATAACGTTCGCGAAAACCATGAGCGATCCGGCCGACCTATACCTCCTTATCGATGATCTGGCGGCCGCACTCTATCCAATCCCGTTGACGAAGACCCAAAAAGATTATCTTCTCTACAACGTCATGGGTCTGAAGATAGGCGCTGAATATGAGTGGACAACGCTGTGGAGCACATATTGGGCGTCCGGCGGTCAAACAACCACGAACAGGAACAATGTGTTGAAGTTGCTCGATCCGCTTCTGAAATTCATGTTCCGGATGCCCGAATACCAGCTGTCGTAGATTCAGAAAACATTCTCACGGTTTCGGAGAAGTGCCATGGACCGCAGAAAATTCTTGCGAGGATTTGTTCCTGTAACGTCTCTGCCATTCCTGCTCAACGGGTTTCCTCTGCGGGCGTATGGTCGCTCGCCGTTTCTCGAGGCAATTGTGGGCGCGGTGAGGGAAACCGACCGTGTGCTGGTCCTCATCCAGCTCTCCGGCGGGAATGACGGCATCAACACCGTTATTCCGCTCGATCAAATGTCTGCCTACAACAGCCTCCGGGGGAATATCGCCATCCCGTCCGCGTCTGTTCTTCCACTGACAACTGCAACCGGTCTGCATCCGGCAATGACCGGCATGCGAACGCTGTACCAGGAGGGCAAACTCCTCGTTGTGCAGGGTGTTTCGTATCCGAACCCGAACCTATCGCATTTCCGTGCTACGGATATTTGGCTAACTGCAGCGAACTCGAACGAGTACCTCAATGATGGTTGGGCGGGACGATATCTCAACATGGAATTCCCGGGTTTCCCAACCGGCTATCCAAATTCTATTATGCCCGATCCGCCCGCGATGCAGATCGGTGCTGTAACATCTCCGGCGCTCGAAGGCCCGGGGCGATCGTTGGGTATCTCCATCCAGGACCCCAACACGTTCTACCAACTTGTGGCGGGAGCCCCGACAGGCGGTCAGGACACCGCGCCGACCACACCGGCCGGGCGTGAACTGGAGTTCATACGCATCGTTGCCGCCCAGTCGATTCAGTACGCCACACAAGTCAAGGCTGCCGCCGACAAGGTGAAGCAGCAATCGACCTATCCGACGAGCAACTCGCTCGCCGACCAGCTGAAGATTGTCGCTCGTTTGATTGCAGGCGGGATGAAGACGAGGATGTACATCGTGAGCATGGGAGGTTTCGACAACCATTCATCGCAGGTCGATGCAACCGATCCAACCATCGGAACTCATGCGAATCTTCTCAAGCGGCTTTCCGATGCGATCGCGGCGTTCCAGGCCGATCTCAAGTTCCTCGGTGTTGACCAGCGGGTGATCGGCATGACATTCTCGGAATTCGGTCGCCGTGTGCAGTCGAATGCGAGCAGGGGGACCGACCACGGAACCGCTGCCCCCATGTTTCTATTTGGTGCCGGCGTCTCAAGTGCAGTGCTCGGCAATAATCCGAGTCTGACGGATTTGACCAGCAGCAACCTGAAGATGCAATATGATTTCCGATCGGCCTATGCCTCGATCCTGAACCAGTGGTTTGGCGCAGGGACGGACGAGTTGAATGCGGTTCTTCTCCGAAGTTTTCAGCAGCTTCCGATCATCAAACCAGGCGTAGCGGTGTCGGCCGAAGAGGTTGCCGGACTTCCCGCGGAATACCGTCTTTACGAAAACTTTCCAAATCCTTTCAATCCCTCCACAATGATATCGTACGATCTGTCCGGCGAAGCCGAGGTCACACTGAAAGTTTTTGACATGCTCGGCCGGGAGATTACGACACTCATCAACGAACGACAGAATGCCGGGCATCACGCCGTTCAGTTTTCGGCTACGCCGGGGCTCGCCAGCGGGGCATACATCTACTTGATGAACGCAGGATCATTTTCCGCGCGGAAGAGGATGCTGTTCGTTAAGTAGCGCCTGCTTCGGGCGCTTCCTCCTTCTGAGTTCGATGTTCGTTGATCGATGTTGGATATTCACCGCGCCTTACCAGCTTCGCCCTATGAAGCCTGTTCGGACACGACCCTCCATCGCTCCTTCTTCGATCAAAAATCGCTAGTGTCCTGTGTCATAAATAGCTTTACTATATCATAGGGCTTTCGTATCTTGGGTTCATCACCTATACTGGAGGGAACCCATGCAAACCGGACGCCCCAAACAACCGTTAGTTCTCGAACAAGCTGAGCGGACGCAGTTGGAGTCCGTTGCGGCATCCCGCACGATG
>JACVXU010000085.1:0-12500 GCA_015661185.1 Bacteroidota bacterium | reverse complement strand
GCTACACACACTTTTCAAAGAACATTTTCCCCCGCTACCACACTGTGGTCAGACGATAAAAATGCCCATGTTCAATGGGCATTTGGGGACATCACAATCAAAGAAACCAGGCGACTTTCATCGCCATCCCATCTCTTATGGGGCCTGTAATATACCAAGCTCTAACTGGAAAGTCAATACCTTTTTTCACTTTGTTTCGTATTTCCCCCTGAGAGTTCGAGCCCCTCTTTTCCTTGCTCAGCTACCAGGAGCGAGGAAAACCTCAGTTTTTGGACAAAATTCGTGGGCTCTTCCGCCCTCCTTCAGTCATGAACACATGCTCATTGATATTCAAATCGAAATGGTCTAATTTGCGATCGTAAAGAAGCGAAAGGAGACTCTTAACCATGATCATATTCTATTTCTTTGTGGCAGCCGTCCTGCTACTTGTTGTTTGGGTAATCGCAAAATACAACTCGCTCATCACACTTCGAAATCTGGTAACCAACGGGTGGAAACAAATCGACGTGCAATTGAAAAGACGACACGATTTGATTCCCAACCTCGTCAACACGGTCCGCGGACAAATGCAGTTCGAGCAGGAAACTCTGGAGAAGGTGATTCAGGCCCGTACCGCCGCGGTCTCCGCAAAGGGGGTCGCCGATGCAGCAGCAAAGGAAGACGTGCTGAGCTCCGCTCTCACGAAACTCTTTGCACTCGTCGAGAATTATCCAACCCTCCGATCCAACGAGAACGTGAAGCAACTGCAGGAAGAACTCACCAGCACGGAGAACAAAATATCGTTCGCCCGACAGTTTTACAACGACATCGCAACGAAGTTCAACATTGCACAGCAAGTCTTCCCGGCCAACACCATTGCCTCGATGTTCAATTTCAAAACAGCTGAGCTCTTCGAAATCAAGAGTGACGCAGAACGGCAAGTACCTACCGTAGACCTCTCGCTGAACAAGAAGTAGGACATGGGAGTGGCGGCCGCTCGCAATATCTGTGAGCAGCAAGTACGCGATGCTGAATTATTCGGAACACATCTGCCCTTACTGAAGCGCATCAAAAAGCTCGATGCAATGGCTTACCGCATCAGGCCGAACATCCCATAGGCACGCCCAACACCAAACTGACAGGTCTGACCCGGTGAAACTCGATCGCAACATCTATGAGCAACAAGCTTATAACAAGAGACTGACGGTGTTCGTCATGGTTGGATTCGTTTTTTTCCTCGCTTTCATCGGATTCGGATTCGATTACTACTTCCTCGGTCTTTATGCAGACGACATGCCTCTGCCGGTAGGAACAATTGTCGCGGTGGTGATAGGTACGGCGATGGCAATTGGAAGCCTTCAGTCCGGAGCGAAATCAGTGCTGCAATCCACGGGCGCAGTTCCCGCTGACCCAGCCAACCCCTCTCATCTGCAACTGATCAATGTGGTTGAGGAAATGTCCATTGCTTCGGGTATGCCGAAACCCGCGGTATTCGTCGTTCCCGATCCGGATCCCAATGCTTTTGCAACAGGAAAGGACCCCGAGCACAGTTACGTCGCTGTCACCCAAGGATTACTGGACTCACTCAACCGGGAAGAACTTCAAAGCGTCATCGCCCACGAGATGAGCCACGTCAGGAACTACGACATTCGCCTGATGACCGTGGTCGCTGCGTTCGTCGGATCTATCGTTCTTCTTTCTGATTCCGCCCGGAGGGGTGTCCGGTTTGGCGGACTTGCCGGACGCGGGAGCAAATCACGAAGTGGTGGAGCACTCGGCGGGGTCTTTATGGTCCTGTGGCTCATTAGCATCATTCTGGCGCCCTTGATAGCGCAGGTCATGGCAATGCTCGTTTCGCGGAAGCGAGAGTATCTTGCTGATGCTTCGGGGGCAGAACTTACCCGGAATCCCCTGGGCCTCGCCAGCGCACTGCGGAAAATCGAGGGGGCTTCCGCTCCGACGGAATCCGTCAAGCGCGGTTCGGCCCATCTGTGCATCGTCGATCCGATGGGAAGGCATTTGAATTCAAAAGAGGGAGTTGTTGCGGAGCTGTTTGGTACACACCCGCCCATCGAGAAACGCATCCTTGCGCTCGAGGCTATGGCGTACCAGTATAAAACTGCTAAGCCTTCTGCTTGAGGATTTCTCTCCGAATCTGCTTTTCAAGTCGCAGATGTTCCTCCGCGGAAATTTTGAACTGATCGCGTAGCTGCTCAAGCAGCTCAGAATCCTGTGGTGTGATAACTCCGTCCTGCCAGACGTCGGTGATCGCCTGAAGGTAGATTTCTATCTGTACCTCTTGCTGCAGTGACTCATGTTCCTTTTGAGTAAGACCGAACTGTTCGCGCAGTAAAGCGAGAATGTCTCGTTCATCATTGCCGAGCTTGGCATCGCGCCATGCCAGCTTCAGAACCTGGGAGTAGATCCGGCATGATTCGATGTTGGCTTCTGATGGCTTCCTAGCGGCTTCTAGCGCCTGTTCTTCCGCCGCCCTCTTCGCCTCTTCTGCCCCTTTTTTTTGCTCTTCTTCCGCTTTCCTCCGTTCCTCTTCCGCTTTCCTCCGTTCCTCTTCAGCTTTCTTCTTCAGATCTTCTGCCCGCCGCCTTGCATCCTCCTGCCGCTTTCTTTCCTCCTCGTCTCGACGCTCCCGTTCTAATTCCTCCAGTTTGCGGCGCGCTTCCTCTTCGGCTTTTTTCTTGGCCACCAACTCTGCCTGACGCTGCGCTTCCAGAAGCGCCTTTTTCCGCTCATTCTCCTCCCGTAACCTGGCAGCTTCCTCGCCTTTCCTCTTTGCCTCCTCCTCGGCTTTCTTCATCGTCTCTTCCTGAGCTTTTCGCCGCGCATCTTCCTCTTCCCGTCGCTTGGATTCCAGCTCCACACGGCGCCGGGCTTCTTCGTCCTGACGTTTGGCTTCTTCCTCCGCACGAAGCTTCGCATCTTCTTCAGCGCGTTTGGCCTCGTCTTCTGCTTTCCTTTTCGTTTCGACTTCGGCATCAAGCCGCGCGCTTTCCTCGGCTGTTTTCTGACTCGAAGCAGCTCTTTTCTGGTCGAGGATTTTTCGCTTCAGCTCCTCTACTTTTCTTCGTTGTTCCTCAAGGTCAGCCATGATATCTTTATCTAAATAGAAGGACCTGTGTTCACGGTTTTCCCCCATTGGCAGGCACAAGAGGGCGCAAGCACCTTTGCGGCTTGCACTTGTGGGATGCAGGTTGTCTGCGGGGGCAATATATCTCTTTCATTATGGAATGTCAACGCAGGGCCCACACACCTACTTTGCGATTGGATTATACACTTTTGTAGATTACCTTTGAGTGCACTGGAGCACACTCTCACAAATTGGAGGAAACCATGGAAGAACAAGCCCCGTCTACGCCAACCATATCCTTTGGCGATATCATCATGAATGTTTTTGCATCTCCTTCCGAAGCATTCGAAGGCATCCGCACCTCGCCAACACGTGCGAGCGTCTGGGTCGTTCCATTGATCGTGGTCATGCTTTTCTCCTCGTGTTTTGTGTGGATGATCTTCTCCGATGAAACCATGAAGAACCAGGTGATTGATTCGCAGCGTGAGCGAATGCAAGAGCAAGTGGCTGCCGGGAAGATCCCGCAGGATCGTGCCGACCAGACGGTGGAGCAAATGGAAAAAGCTGGCGGAATGATGATCGCGTTCGGAATTGTCGGCGCCATCTTTATGATCGTTATCACGTTTTTTGTGGCAGGATTGATCTTCTGGCTCATAGGGAAATTCGGCCTCAAAGCTGTGGGGGGATATGGCAAATACCTCGAATTGTGGGGAGCCACACAATGGATCGGAGTGCTTGGTATCATTGTTACAATGCTTCTCGCGATGGCATTCAGTTCCATGTATGCGTCGCCGAGCGGCGCACTCGCAGTGTTGGGCAGCTTCAATCCGAAGGATATGACCCACCGCCTCCTTTCGTCGATCAACTTCTTCTTGATCTGGCAGTTGGTTGTTGCGGGCCTCGGGATGGCGAAATACTCGGGGAAATCTGTTGGAACCGGCGTGGGAGTTGGGTTGGGCCTGATGATTGTGTGGATCCTCTTTTCTGTGTTTGCACTGCCGGCACTCGGCCTGTCGTAGGATACTTCACGATCTATGATTGCCAGTCGGGGCTTCCTCAGGGTCTTGCTCCCGGGTTGGCTTTCGCTGTCAGAGACGATGAGCGGCTCGTTAGCCCGAGCCAGGGCAGCACGCCGGGAATTCTTAACGAGATAGGAAGGCGAGGATTAGATCCTCGCCTTCCGTTTTTGTGGGGAGATCCGTCAGGAGGGGCAGAGACGCTTTTCCGTTACTTCCTTGATATTCCCGCCGTTTGTTCCTAATTTCCTCTCGCTTCCACACGCTTATGAATATCCTACACGTCCTTTCACAGTTTGAAGTCACCGGAGCCGAAGCCTACGCTGCGTCCCTCATCGATGCGCAGATGGCCGATGGCAATTCCGCAATGGTCGCATCGGACACATTTACGTTACCGACGCAGGCAACGTACATCTCGCTTCCGATTGGCAACCGATCTTATTCTCGCCGGATCAGGAATGTCGCGGCCCTCGTGCGGTTGATACGACAGCACTCGATTGACATTGTGCATGCCCATTCGCGCGCGGCGAGCTGGGTCTCCTTGTTTGCAACGCAGCTCACCTCGACTCCATTCGTCTCAACAGTGCATGGCAGGCAGCACATCCACACGTCGAGCAAGGCGTTCAGCATCTACGGCAAGGACATTATTGCAGTGTCATCGGCGCTGAAGGAGCATCTGATTCAGGACTTGGGGTTCAATCCTGCAGATATTGTCGTTATCCCCAATTGCATCCCTCTTGACCGATGGCAGGCCGAAAGAACTTCCGCCACCCCACCCAGAGCTTCGGCCCTTGCCGACGAGAGTCTCGTCCTCTTCGTGGGCCGCCTGACAGGACCCAAGGGGGACGTTGTACGCCTCCTCATCACTACAGTCCTCCCCCTTCTTATCGGGCAGAGAAAATTCAAATTTCAGTCGATCGGCGGGATGATCACACCCGACGATATTCCGCAGTTGGTTTCGAAACTCAACGCTCAATTTGAAAACCCTGTCATCGAACTCTGCGGCTTTCAGCAAGACATCGCACACCATATGGTGCGGGCAGATCTCATCATCGGTTCTGGCAGAGTCGTGCCCGAGTCATTGGTCTTGCGCAAACCGGTCATTGCATTCGGAGAGTCCAACTACGTCGGACCCATCACGCCTGCATCATTCGAGGATGCAACGAAGACGAACTTCGGGGATACAGGACTTTCAGTCCCGTCAGATCCGAAACGGATCGCAGAAGATATGCTCCAAATCCTCAAACACCCGCCAACGGAAAACGAACGTGAAGCCCTCGCCCGGCTCTCTTTCGAGCGCTACGACGTAAAGACCGTCGTAGCGAAGATCCAACGAATATACGAGCGAGCGTTTGCGCGAGCCCATTCATCGGGTTCTATTCCGGTTCTGATGTACCACCGTGTTCTTGAGAATCCGCCGGCAGATTCTTCCCATGGCATCTGGGTATCGGCAAAGCAGTTTGCCTATCAGCTTGCCTCTCTTCAGCGCCGGGGATTCGAAACCATAACCTTCCGCGACTACGACCGATTCGTGCGAGGCGAAGCTCGACTACCCCGCCGGCCCATCATCCTCACCTTTGACGACGGTTACGTCGATAACTACACAATGGTTTTTCCGTTGCTCCGGAATTTCGGGTTTCGGGCAGTCATCTTCGCCGTAGCTGATAAGGATCGCAGGACGAACTTCTGGGATCAGGATGAACAGCCGGCGCCATTGATGTCGGTTTCACAGCTTCAGGAACTTCATCGGTCTGGAATAGAGATTGGATCGCACACCGTCACGCATCCAAGATTGCCGGTGATCTCAGCGGAAGAAGCTCACAGGGAAGTCCGCCACTCCAAGGATTCACTCGAACAGCTTCTCGGATCCAGCGTCCTTTCGTTTGCCTATCCGTATGGGGCTCTTTCTCAGACTGTGAAGAACCTCGTCGATGAAGCAGGATACAAGTATGCTGTGGCAGCAGACTCCGGTCCCATCAACTTCTATGAAGACTTCCTCGAAATCCGGCGAACACAGGTGTTCCCCTGGACAAACAAGATCGGATTCTGGAAGAAAACTCTTCCGATCTACAATCGCTACAAAAACATCAAGTCTTGATCACTGGGAAAGAGAATACGCGTTCCGTGGAAAGGTCAGTTCCGCGGAGGCATTCTTGGTGGGCGACTTATTTTCTCAAGCGATATTGCAGAAGTGCTGATTCTATCGGAGGCGGGGTGCAAACGAGAAGCCGATTGCTGCAGATGTGAGGCCGTCAAATTTCGGCGTGGCTATGCCCAGGAAATTGGGAACACCGAACATTCGACGAACTTCTGCAAAACCGGACAGTGAATTGCTCAGATTTACGCTCAGGCCGGCTTTGGCGTCCGGAGCGAGCGTGCCGTTGAGCCGGTTCGAGTAGGTCCAGAAAGCCAGGGACCCGCCGAAACCTACGTACGGCCGCACTTCTCCATCGAGCATATAGAACGTTACGTCGGCTCCGAGAAAAGCCAGTCCTATGCTGAAATGAGGCATCCTGTAGTAGTTGTCATTCCGGTAGTCCGAATACGGTGAGTAGTACGGAACATGATAAGAAGCGAGGGGGACATAGTCTTGACCGTCAACAGCTCCCGAGGTTCCAGTCTGAATTAGAACACCGGCAAAGAAATCGAATGCAGGTTTCGAGTACCGGCGGGGGCTGTATTGAACGATAACAATCGGGCCGAACCGATCTTCGCCCCCTACCGAAAAGCTGCCGTATGCGAGCATCGAGCCCAGCGTCAGATTTCCCCGCGAACGGTAGTCTGATCGTTTCACTGTTTGTTCGGTCGATACCTGGTCCGTGGTGCCGTCTGGCCGTGAATATCCCTTCTCCTGCGCCCCAACAGCCATGGCTGTTAAGAGAATCACCACAACGATAGCGAGCGTTTTCATCTGTTCTCCTTCTTCAGTTCATAGTCATGTCCCGCTTCAAACTTCTTCCATTGTTCAGCATAGTACTGGAGCTTATCATCGACAAGACGGAACACGGTCCGGGGGGAAAATGATCCATCCCCACGACGATTGCCGGCTTTCAAGCCAGTGAGGATTTCGATCCCCTGATCGATTGACGTAACGGCATAGATGCGGAATTTCCCTTTTTTGACCGCTTCCAGGATATCTTCACGGAGCATGAGGTCGGGAACATTTTTCTCCGGAATCAACACACCTTGTGTTCCGGTCAAGCCACGCTCCCTGCAAACATCGAAGAACCCTTCGATCTTGAGGTTGACTCCTCCGATCGGCTGAATCTCTCCCTTCTGATTGACAGATCCCGTGACTGCTATATCCTGACGAAGGGGGACTTCAGCAAGACTCGACAGGATTGCATAGATCTCTGTCGACGAAGCGCTATCTCCATCGATCCCGCCGTAGGACTGTTCGAAGGTGACGCTTGCGCTCATAATCAGCGGCTTGCTCTGAGCAAACTTACTCCGAAGATAGCCACTGAGAATTGCGAATCCCTTGTTGTGGGTTGGTCCGCTCAGCTCCGACTCACGCTCGATGTTGATGACGCCTGCCCGTCCAAGGGAAGTGTTCGCGGTGATGCGTGAAGGTTTACCGAAAGCATGTTCGCCCGTGTCATAAATTGACAAGCCATTGACTTGTCCGACAACAGATCCTTCCGTGCCGATCATGATGACGCCGTCGATCATCATCTCTTGCAGTTTTTCCTCGACGAGCTTCACACGATAGATCCGTTCTTCAATCGCCTTGTGCACGTGCTGTGTCCGCACAATCTGCGCCATCTCTTCCCCAGCCCAGTAGTTTGCCTCCCGAACGACATCGGCCAGAATGTTAAAGCGGGTGGAGAGTTTCTTCTGACTCCCGGCGAGACGAACACCGAATTCCACCAGCGCCGCCAGAGCTTCCCTGTCGAACGCCTTCAGTTTTTCGTCATCACACACCATTTTCACGAACCGCAGATATTGTCCGACAGCACTCTTGTCTCTCGTCATTTCATAATCGAAATCAGCACGGATCTTGAAGATCTTCTTGAAATCGTCATCCCGCTGATAGAGAAACTGATAGACCTCAGCATCGCCGATCATAATTACTTTGATGTTGAGTTCAATCGGTTCCGGTTTCATGCCCGTCGGGGCAAACCCGTAGAGCGGTTCATTCGCCAGGATTTCTGCTTTCCCCGTGCGGAGCGTACGCTTCAAGTCCTGCCAGACTCCCGGCTCGAGGAGACTGTCAAGGGCATTGAGAATAAGATACCCACCATCAGCCTGGAGCAAAGATCCGGATTTGATTTGAGTAAAATCAGTCCTCCAGACACCTCCGCTTTCCATGATTCGCTCGACCGTGCCGAAGAGGTTCTTGTACCTCGGGTTCGTCTCAATGATAATAGGGACGTGATCCGTATCGGAGTTATCCACGAGGAGGTTTACGAGGTATTCGTGGAAATCGTCCTTTTCCTCCTCTTCTTCCTGACCTTCAGGGGGGGGCGATTGCTGCGGTTTCTGGAAACGGCCGAGATTCTCTTTGATGTTCCCCCGCACGTCTTCGAGATAGGAACGGACTTTCTTGTTCTCGTACGTTGTCTTCAGGATTTCAATGCTTTCGTCCACCAGAGGCATCACGACACGATCTTCGACTTCGGCGAGAGATTGCTGGACTTTTTTTTCAATGTTACGCAGTTCACGAAACACCGTTGCCATTTGTTTTTCGAGCACGGCCTGGGTTTCCCGCAGAGCCTCGTACTGCTCTCGCGAGACCTCCCCTTTTTGTACCAAAGAATCCACTTCGTCGAAGTTCGATGCTTTCTCTCCAACGACAGGGACGATATCAGGACGCATCATGGTCCCAACCTGAACCTGCACCAACTCAAAGCCCTTTTCCTTCACTTTCTTCTCAAAATCCAGCAACACGCTTTTTTGTCGCTCCTGGAAATGCGAAACGACCTGTTTCCTCGCCTGCTGGAACCGCTGGCTTTCATACAGTGCCGGCAAATTGCGCAGAAGATCGCGGATCAGGTTCCCCATGTCTTCCTTCAGGCTTCTTCCCTGTCCTGCCGGTAAAGAAATGGCTATAGGTATGTCGGGATGCTTGAAGTTGTAGACGTAGCAGTGGTCACGGAGCTCAACTTTTTTACCTTCGAAAGCGTGGAGGAGGCGCTTGATCGTAGTGGTTCGTCCCGTGCCGGAAATCCCCGTGACGAAAATGTTATAGCCGAAATGGTTCATGGCCAGCCCAACGCGCAATGACCGCAGAGCCCGTTCCTGGCCAATAATCTCCCTCGTGGGCTTGATTTCGGCGCTCGTTCGAACCTTGAGCGACTTGGGGTCACAATGCCATCGGAGTTTTTCGATGGGTAAGGGTTTGAACGGCGATGCCGCTTTGAGCTTTGCCCGGGTAGAACGTCTTTCTTTCATATGCGTTAGGGAATCAGAATGGTGATCAGTGTTTGGGCTATGGAGACAAGCACGAACGATAATACAGAAAAGTGACGGTAGCCGCAACTGTTGGTCTTGAAAAATCACAGTACCTGATCGGTAGCATTCGCATGCTCAGTAGTGCACTCATTTCCGGTTTCCACTTGATTTCTTCTTCACACGTTTTTGCATGGTGCGAGCATTGTTCACGGTAAGACTAAGCTGATAGAACTCATGCAACTTTGCACTGTCCCATGATAAGCAGGTGGTTGGTCCACGGCAATTGTGTCACCAATGGTGACACTTTTTCGTTGGCGCTGTAAGTCTCATAGAACTGTAGCATTCGGAACAAATTCGGGCGTGTAAATCCACGAAGGTCCGGGCAAGGTAGAGAGCCAACTGCGTTCAGATGGCATCGATTTGCCGGTAAAGATTCCTATGCCGCACCCATGACCGCATTGATTGCAACGACGTTCACAATATCATCAACACTGCAGCCGCGGGAAAGATCGAAGGCCGGCTTTTTGAGGCCCTGGACGACTGGTCCAACTGCCTCAGCGCCTCCCAACCGTTGTGCAATCTTGTAGGCGATATTGCCCGCGTCGAGATTCGGGAAAATCAGTACATTCGCCTTGCCGGCGACAGTACTGCCCGGTGACTTGCGTTCACCAACCGATGGAACGATCGCGGCATCGACCTGAAGTTCTCCATCAACCTCGAGCTGGGGCCTTTTCTTTCTCACGATCTCGGTCGCTTGTTGAACCTTCAGCACAAAGGGATGCTCGGCACTTCCCTTTGTCGAGAACGAAAGCATCGCTACTTTCGGCTCTTCGCCGGTCAGTTTGCGATGGTTCTCTGCAGAGGCGATAGCGATATCAGCAAGTTGCTCAACGTTGGGGTCCGGTACCACCGCGCAGTCGGCAAACGTGTAAACCCTCTGAGGAAAGACCATGAGGAAGAAGCTTGAGACGATGCTGATCCCTTCAGCAACACCGATCACCTGAATACCAGCGCGGAGCACGTCGCCGGTAGTAGAAAGGGACCCTGCAACGCTCCCGTGTGCAACGCCCTCCCTAACCATCATCGCGCCGAAGAACAGTGGTCGCTTCATTGTGGCCTGTGCTTGTTCACGGGTCATGCCCTTCGCTTTCCGCAGGTCGAAGTAGATGTTTGTGTATTGTTCGAGCTTCTCTGATTTCTCCGGGTCAACGACGTGTACACCGTCGAGATTTGTACCGAGTTGGGCAGCTTTCGATCTGATCTCGTTCTCGTTGCCAACGAGCGAGATGATTGCAGAGCCTTCATCGACACAGATTCTTGCTGCTTTGATGGCACGCTCGTCTGTTGCATCGGGAAGCACGATGTGCCTTTTCAGTTGCTTCGACTTCGTTTTAATTTGCTGCAGAAATGGAGTCATGAGGGAACTTCCTTTGCTGGAGATATTCAATTCGAAGAGGACATCAGATCCGGCATCAGAATCGACTGTCCGAGTGACATCGCCTAGTCTTCCAATCGCCTATACCGTTCGATTCGCTAGAATATACCGTACGTTTATCGGTCAATCAATTGGCAGTTCGTTGTTGCCCGGACTGACTATTTGTCAAGGCGAGAGGCGGTGATAACCGCTTCCACGCTTGATTTTGTTGAGATTAAAAGAAATTAATGAGGTTTCTCCCGTTTGATTGTCTGTCATTCTTTCACTATCTTTGTCAGCCAACCTGAAATCCGTGGAAATCGTGAATCAGCGACAAGTGTACATCGAAACATATGGCTGCCAAATGAATTTGGCGGACACCGAGGTAGTCCTAAGCATTCTGACCGAAGCGGGTTATGGCCAGACCACCAACCTGCGCGCGGCCGATGTCGTGTTCGTCAACACATGCGCTGTCCGTGAGAACGCCGAGCAACGTGTTTTTGGCCGACTTGGGGATTTCAAGAGGTACAAGAAAGAGAATCCCGGCATGCTTATTGGTGTGTTGGGGTGCATGGCAGAGCGGCTTCGGAAAGACCTCATGGAGTCGGAAAGCCACGTTGATCTCGTTGTCGGACCGGATGAATACCGCAGGCTGCCGGAGTTGATCGAGGGAGCTCTTACGGGTGAACGCGGAATTGCCGTTCGCCTCTCCCGGGTCGAGAACTACGATGACATACTCCCCCTCCGCACAGATGGTATCAAGGCCTGGATATCCGTGATGCGGGGATGCGACAAGTTTTGCACGTTTTGTGTCGTTCCCTTCACCCGCGGGCGCGAGCGGAGCCGTTCGCTCGAGAGTATCGTCCGTGAAGTGGAACACCTTGCAGCACAAGGATTCAAGGAGGTCACTCTCCTTGGACAGAATGTGAACTCGTACCATGACGAGCGACATGATTTCGCTGCAGCACAAATCGACAGTACGATGAGGGTGCGCTTCACAACATCTCATCCTCAGGATATGTCGGAGAAACTCATCCAAACGATCGCTGAAAACGAGAACATCTGCAACTACATCCATCTCCCCGTTCAGTCCGGATCCAATCGTATCCTTGAGTTGATGAATCGTTCATACAGCCGCGAGCACTACCGTTCTCTTGTGCGCAAAATCAGGGGAAGCATTCCCACTGTGAGTCTCTCAACCGATTTCATCGCCGGTTTCCCGACCGAAACCGACGACGATCACCGCCTGACTCTCGACGTGATTCGAGAGGTGGAGTTCGACGGAGCGTTTACGTTCAAGTATTCGCCCCGGGAAAACACAAAATCATGGCACATGGGAGATGATGTGCCTGAGGACGTGAAACTCGAGCGCTTGAACCAGATCATTGACCTTCAGCGGGAGATCTCCCTGCGGAAGAATCAGGAAATGGTCGGCCAGGTTGTCGAGATCCTCGTCGAGGGGGAAAGCACGAAGTCACCGAACGACCTCTGCGGGCGAACTGATACAAATAAGATGGTCGTCTTCTCGAAAGGGAATGCCGAGGTTGGGCAATACCTGAACACGCGCATCGACCGCGCTAACTCGGCAACACTTTTTGGGACCGCCCTCGAA
>JACVXU010000290.1 GCA_015661185.1 Bacteroidota bacterium | reverse complement strand
ACATTAAGGTTAGATAGCAACCAGACTTATCAAACGAAATAGATCTAAAGGATGATAGAGGGATTAATCCTTTTCGTGCGCAGATTAGTGCGAATCGCCGAGTATGAAGTTAACCGCCAAATATCCGCCTGCTGCAATCGTGGCCGTGCCTATCCCAAATTGGATGAGGGCAAGTAGAACCGCTGGAATGGCGGCCATCATGGAGCCTACATTCGGTATATAGTTGAGCAGAAAGGCCAGAAAACCCCAGAGAATGGGAAAATCTACGCCGAGGATGTGCAGCCATATCCCTATCAGAATTCCCGTGGCCAGACTCATGAGAGTCTTGATGACCATATAGCGTTCGATATCGCGTACGAATCTTGTGAACTGTGGAAAGGCCTGGCGAGAATTGCCGAACACAGCTCGGAGTTTGACGGGGAAGCTTGAGGCTTCAAGCAGTATGAAGATCACCGTGAGCAGGATCAGGACGATGTTGGAAAGCGCTACGCCCAGACCTGCGAGCAAGCCGACAGCTAGGTCTATCACCGGACCCGGATTGAGGTATTCAAGCAAGGCCTTGTCAGTGACCACGATATGCTTGCTTGCCAACAGGGGCTTGAGCGCCAAGACTTATTCTTGCAGGCGTTTCAGAGAAAGGCAAAGCATCGGAAAACGTGCTGAGGGATGCGCCTACGACTCCACCGATAATAAAGAGAAGAGCAATCATGCCTGCCATCACGATCATCACTGCGAGAAAAGAAGGAACGCGTTTCCGTTCTAACCAGAGAACCGGCGGCGTTCCGAGGAGAGCGAGGAACACAGAGACAAGGAACAATGCAACAACCGACTGTGCCTGATTGATACCATAGATGATGATCACGAGCGCTGCCGGAATAACGAGCAGGAGCATTCCGCGATGAGAACTATTCTGATCAGTCATACAGACCTTTTCTTCTTTACTCACAACCCGCTACCGACTTGGTTTGCCTCCGTATGTTTTCCTGCAACCCTTACTTGCGCAGGGCGCAGTAATTCATTGTTCCAGAGGTAGCCGCGACGCAGCTCATCAACAACGGTTCCCGGTTCCCTGCCTTTGGTGTTCGCCATCGCCACCGCTTCATGCAGGTTAGGGTTGAATGGAGTACCGACACTGTCGAAAGGGAGAACTCCGTGTGTTTCCAAAAGCGTAAGACATTTTTGGTGGATGATCCGCACTCCCTTCGCAACGGGTTGCTCTGCGTCGCTTGCCCACAGCATCGCTTTCTCCATATCGTCGATGATGTCTAAGAGCGGAAGGATAATCCCGCGCTTTCCTTCCTCGGCAAGCTTACTGCCATCACGCTCGATGCGGCGACGATAGTTCTTGAAATCTGCCAGCGTACGCAGGGTTCGGTCACGCTCAACGCGAAGGCCTTCCTGCAATTTCTCAATTTCTCCCGCCCAATCTGCCGGAGGCAGTAGGTGATGTTCGTTTTTGTACACGTCTAGATCCATGGCTCACCCATCGTCATCCATCCTATTCGATATCAATCGCTACGATCTACGCGCTATGTTCCTCAACCAGCTTCTCTGATTATTAGTTCTTTCTCAGTACCGCCTTACGTCCGAAGGTTGAGGACTGTAAGGTCACGCAATTGTGACGGGAAGACTTTGAAAGAGCGGAGGGACACGGGCTCACGATCGTCCTTCTTTCAATTCTTTTGTCTGCTCAGCCAGGTCAGCATATTCTTTTGATAGTTCGGTTATCTCGTCTTCCGTCTTTTGTTCTGCATTCATCACCGCATTTCTTGCCGCCTTGTGTGACGATACAAGTTCATTCACCTTTAGGTGAAGTCCAGCGGAGAAATGGGTGAATGATCTTTGAATAATAAAGAGAAATAAAAACGTAACTGAGAGAATGACATCTCCAATGCAGGCATGAATATCCTGAGTGTAAAACCGCTCGTTGCTGAGCCAGAATATTACCGTCAACAAGGCAATGATAAATGTGATGGAGTTGCCAAGTATAGACGTGGCAAGAGAGGTAAGTTTTTCAAAACCTCTTTCCGTATGTTTGTATAAATGTCTCATGGCTTCTTATCTCATTGTCTTCTGCATGCTTCCGGTCTACAGTTGCCCCGGGAATACGACGTGATTATTTTCTATGGCTATGCCATTACACCTATCCGTCAAAATGAAAAAGCCGCTTGCGCGACAAGTAACAATCGCCCCCTTTTGCCAATGGGCAAGAACGGGGCCACTTCCAGACCGATATTTACTTTTTTGGTAAAACTGATATTGACTATTCGCAGCATCTCCGCCAGATCCAGAAACGCCGACAAGGCAAAGCCGCCCCGACCGATTCCAACATCAGCTGGTGAATTCACACCAAAAACTCCTATCCCCGCGCTGACAGGAAATCGATTTCCTGTTTTCAAATCAACAGAATAGAACCGTACCATCGCGCTGAAGTTGCCATAATCAAGCGGATCATCCGCTCGTGTATCGTACAGGACCCGGGGGATGGCGAGTGAGAATCCCGCTTCGATAGTTGGACCTCTCACCCGAAAATATTGTGTTATGGTGTTAGAACGATCCACCGCGCCGATTTTAATCGAGTAATCGGGTTCGATATGGATACCAAGTATTGCCCAATCAGGCAGTGAATCGACCGGCACCAGCACGCGTTCAAGTTCTTCCGGACGGATGTTGGCGAACGGACCGTAGGCGTTGCGATACTGAATGAACATCGCGCGATCTTTGTTGCGATCGCCATGGCTTCGATATGTAACCACACGTCGTTCGTATGATGGAACGCCTATGCCATCCCGCAACAGTACCGTTGTTGTTATTCTAACGAACTGGGGTCCCATGCGATTCCGGATACTATCGCGTAGAAAGTGCACCTCAAGATTGCGAAGTTGCTCGCGATCCAGTGTAACTGCCGTCCGAATATTATCGCTGCCGGCTGTCGGAATAATGCTGACATATCTGCTGAGTTGTTCGATATCCTGGTATTCTTCCACCGTGACAACACAATCCGTTTCATACCGAAATCGTCGCCCCTCGGAGTCCGTTACTCTAAGGCTGACCGGATATAATCCAGGTGTCACGGTCTGAGGAATAACAGCAAGATATGTTCGTCGTCCAACTGACTTGAGCGTGGTTCCTTCGATAGGCAGCATCGGAGTAACGGTTGCTGTTGTCGCGCTATCGTTTCGTTGGATGACCAAACGAACCGTGTCACCCGGAAAGTAGACAGACTTGTCGACAGAGATGTCGATTCTCTCATCCTCGAGCGTCGACTGAATGAGTACCGAAGTTCTCAACTGTGCATGGGTGGTGAATATTCCTGCAAGACAAAGCAGAATACATCCAATGAAGGTTGATTTCATGATGTCGTCTCTTTGGCAACGGCGATAAGGATCTCCACGGCCCCCTCAGGCATGACCTCGGCAACGGTAAGGTGATCCAGATCGCGCGAATCATCGTTATCGATGGAGCACCATGCAAGATTCCTGAAATCACGCGTCGACTCTTTAACGTTTGTGGCAGCGCGGTGAATTCCGTTAAGCTCGGATATCACCTGGACGGAAAGATCCGGAAGAAGCACTCGCTCCATCATCGCCCGACGTGCAATTCGTTGCAGGAGGGAATGGTGTTGTCTGTCCTCAGTATTTGTCATGCAAGTTCCTATGGAGAGAACGTCCCAAATTGTCAGATCCTATTTCAGAAATCGGTGCCGCACTTTTGTAACGATCTGGTTGTCTGTCATCTTATCGACTGTTTCAATGCCAACGATGCTTCCATGGAGTTTCATTTTTTCAAGCCTTTTTTTGAGCTCGAGCTTTGCCTCGCCTGGCCCGAATATTAAAATAGATTCAGCATCACGAATATATGAGAGTACTTCATCGTAATAATTGTTCAAATGGCCCGTTAAACGATTATCCTCACTGCTCGTGACCGGTTCCTTTTGCGCGCCTCCGGGGACCCGTACCTTGGTGTTCAAATCTGATGATATTCGTTTTATTGCAGCCCCACCATCTGCCAGACTGAAAATCACAGCCTTCTTATGATCGATCCACAAGCCTACTTGTTTCTTCATAGATTCTATCTCGTTCCTGTATTGAGCCCCGCCTCGCACTAGTCGAGCTGATTTGACTTTGCCATCG
>JACVXU010000084.1 GCA_015661185.1 Bacteroidota bacterium | reverse complement strand
ATGTGACGGCGGATACGTCGCCAAACCGGAGAATAGCGTTCATTTCCGTGGCGTGAGCTGAGTACAATTGCCTGCAAGCCTCAAGGTTGATTCCGCGGAACTTCTATGAGTGAACACGACAAATTGCGCATTCTCATCGCAGAGGATGAAGAATCCTTCCTCAGAGTGCTGACCGCCGGCCTTGACCTGACGAATCGGTATATTGTGCATGCTTGCGAGTCAGGGGATGAGGCTGTGGAGGCCCTCAAGAGGTCGAAGTATGACGTCGTCATTCTCGACCATCGCATGCTGGGGATGACGGGTCTGAATGTCCTTCAATGGATGCACGAACAGAAACTCGATACCCCTTCCATCATGTTGACAGGCGCTGGCTCGGAAAACATCGCTGTCGAAGCGATGAAGCTCGGGGCGTACGATTACATGCGGAAGGACCATTTCGACCGGGACCATTTCCCCATCCTCGTGCACAGCGTCTACGAGCGGTACCTCTTCAAGAAAGAAAAGGAACAACGGGAAAGCAGATCGGACGAACTCGCAAGAGAGCTCGTTTCTCTTGAATCTCTGGAAACGTCTCTCGCCGCCGTTGGCTGGATCACCGACACGACGCAGAAGAAGATTTCCTCGTTGACGCAGGATGGCGAACGTTCATTGATCGCAGGCATCAGCCCCGAGTCCAAACGACACCTGGTACACCTGTTTCAGGAAATCAGAAGCGAGTGCGAAACGTTTTCAAGGGCGAGCACCGCGATGGTCAATCTCTCGAAAGAATTGTCTGATCGGATAGCAGGACTGAAGAAAACCCGCCTTGGCGAGAAACCCGTGAGTATCCCATCCACAACGTCACAAGAAAAAACTGAACGGGAACGGTAGTCTGTTTCTCGCCGGTGAGTCTTCGCCAGTCTCTTGATGCGGTATCTGTCATCTCGATTTCGTCGCATCAGCTTCTACCCGATTGTCAAGCCTAAGGATCCTCGTTGTCCGAGAATCGCACGAGCGGGGTTTCCCGGATGAAGAACTTTTTCAACGTAAACGCTGTTAATCTATTACTGGCAAAGAAGATAGAGTTCGTGAGAGCAGACACCAGCGAAGATGTGGAATCTTCACTATATTTCATGTAGATTTTTGTTGTTCAACTGGACAATACCATCAGGCTTGAGAATCTAAGAGGTTAAGATGAATGAGAATGACAAAATCCGAGTCCTCGTCGCCGAAGACGAAGAATCATTTCTGGTAGTCCTCACAACCGTCCTGGAAGCGACAAACCGGTTCGAAGTCTACCCGTGCGAATCAGGGGACGAAGCTGTCGAAGCTCTCAAGAGAACTCGCTATGATGTCGTGATCCTCGACCATAAGATGCCGGGAATGACGGGACTCAACGTGCTGCAATGGTTGCACGAGCAGAAGTCCACAACTCCCGTTATCATGCTGACCGGCGCCGGATCGGAAAATATTGCCGTCGAGGCTATGAAGCTCGGTGCGTACGACTACGTCCGCAAGGATCATTTTGACCGGACTCACTTTCCGATCCTCGTGAGCGGCGTGTACGAGCGGTACCTGTTCAAAAAAGAAAAGGAGCAGCCCGATATTAACCTGCGCGAGCGAGAACGGTATCTCGCATTCCTTGAATTATTGAGAAACTCGATGTCTTCGTTCGCCGAGATCGTTCAGATGACACTAGCAAAGATGGCTTTTGTGACCGACGAGAGTGAAAGTTCGCTACGACCGCTCCTTCCTCCCGCGGGGAAGGAGAACCTGGAGAAGTTCATCCGAACCGTTCGCGAGGAACTCGAGACCCTGGCGTATGCCAGCAAAACGATGGTCGGCGTTCCGAAGGTGACGGATGAAAGCTACACGCGCAAACAGGACATCCAGCAATCAGAGAAAGTCCTCGCCTCCAGCAGGGAGCCACTCCCGCAAAAGACCACAGACACGCACTAGCAGGATCCGGAAAAACAAAAATTCGTCACGTCGAGCAATCCCAAGCGCCTGCCCGCTGACTCGTCCGCCGAAGTGCGCGTAGGTTGGCGATGCGCCAACATTCCAGGGCATCCTCTTCCCTTGAATCGTTTTCCTTGTTTTCCTTCCGCGATCTCCCGTCGCATAACGAGCAATCCGGACCAAGTCTCGCCAATTGTTCAAACTACTATAAGACGACGGCAGCTGAACCATAGTTCCCCTCAATAAGCACCTCTCATCCCATTCCGGATACCATTCACACCATTTTTGATACCTTTCGAGGAATTTTCACATCTCTCCTCGCCGCCCGGCGTATAGGAAACTGAAAGTACCTGGATCCATGACTCTCGGGCAATCCACCTACAACCATTGTATCGGAGGATGACATGAAGAAAAGCGGAATGATATTCGGCGTGATTGCACTCGCAATCATTCTGGCCTTGCCAGCCACGGCAGGTGACATACGAAAGGAGCTCGGGGAAGTCAAATACGATCGTGTAGTACAGAATTTGCTTCAAGCGCTGAGCGACCAGAACACCAATGACGGTCTGAGGCGAAGCGCCGCCTACATGCTTGGAGAACTAGAAGCTCAGGATGCTGTCATCCCATTGATGAAGGTCTTGAGGTCTTGCACAGATGAGCGCTGCCGGGTCGCAGCGTCTTGGGCCTTGTGCAAAATCGGTGACCAGCGGGGAGTGTACGCCGTGAAACAAGCTGTGAGATTTGACGACAACAGGAAGGTGCAAATCCACTGCGCCTGGTACTACAACCTCTATGTTTCGGAAGGAACGTTTGCGTTTATTCCTTCCGAGAGTGCCCCGACGCAGATCGCAGAAAGGCGCTGAGCTCTTCAACCGGGTCTTCATGTCGAGAGTCAAAGCGGGTGAGCAACGCATGCTCACCCGCTTACGTTTTATTACCTTCTGAGTGAGTCCGCCGGGTCCCCTCATCACGAATCGTCGCTCTCAAACCCTGGCGCCGCGATAGATCCTTTTGCCGGCCGCGTCCATCTAAGAACCCTCGCTGCAGAATCCTTCAAATGTGGTGGTTTTCCCGAAAATATTTACTATAATCACCTGTTCAAAACTCCAGGATTTTCTTTCTCTCCATCTCTCCTATCGTGAGGAACATGGACCCGATCGTCTTCAAACTCGATATGATACAGACGCTGGCATTGGCAGCGGTTGTGTTGTTCATTGGCTATGGTATCCGGCGATCGATCCCTGTTCTCGAGAAATACAGCATCCCGGCCGCAGTTGTCGGAGGCCTGTTGTTTGCTTCAGTGGCGCTGGTCTTGAGGTTGCTTGGTTGGGTCGTGTTTCAATTCGACACGAGTCTGCAAGCGCCCCTTATGATCGCGTTTTTCACCACAATTGGACTCGGGGCGAACCTCAAACTGCTCAAAATCGGCGGCCCGCAGGTTCTACTCTTCTTCACCTTGGCGACGATCCTTGCCATTCTTCAGGGAGGCCTGGGCGTCGTACTCTCAAGGATCCTGGGTGTTCACCCCTATCTTGGCCTCATCGCAGGACCCATCACATTGACCGGCGGACATGGGACCGGCGCAGCGTTCGGAAAGCTCTTGGAGGAATCGCACCAATTCTCAGGCGGCTTCACTCTGGCGATGGCTGCCGCCACATTTGGAGTCGTCTCCGGAGGGCTCATCGCCGGACCAATCACGACAGCCCTCATCAAGCGATGGAATCCGCCGCACCTATCATCATCCGTGACACCGGAGGTTAGGAAAGCGACTGCGCAGTACATGAACCTCGAGCACGAAGTGGATAAGGAGCCGCTGGGCGAGCCACCGACTGCATTTCGACTTCTCAAGATCATCGCGATCATGCTTGTCGCAATGTGGATCGGATCGCTGCTGAGCGCCTGGTTGAACCAGTATTTCACATTGCCTGCCTATATCGGCGCGATGATCACCGCAGCATTTATTTGCAACGGCGCACAAGGTCTCAAGTTGAAGATCGAACAGCGAGTCGTCGATGACCTCGGCACCATTGGTAGGAGCGTTCCTCATCGACTTCACGAACGCACTGATCATCACGGTTTTCATCAATTTGATTACGTAGGACTCCAATAATGTGCCCAGTCATCCCCAATCTATGGGGGGGTGGTAGAGGTCTGCTCATACATCACGGAACCCCGATCATGTACATACGCTTGATGCGCTGGCTGCTCGCTCTCGTCACTGCATCGGTGTTTTTCACGCTGCCGGAAATCATTGCCCGGCTGCGCAAGCGCGGATTCGCGTGCAAGACCGTTACCGATATGATGACAGGGACAAATCAAAGGTAAATGGACAAATGCCGGCGCCATTGCTAGTCGCATCCATCCTCATCACGCTCGCACTCGTGTTCTATTCTCTGGGCGTCTGGTCCGAACGACTTGCACGCTACCTCAAACCGTGGCATGTTGTCGCGTTCTGGACCGGTTTTCTGTTCGACGTCTCGGGCACCTGGACGATGCATCAAATGGCCGAAGGGCCTTTCGATCTGACCGCCCCTCACACGTTGACCGGGCAGATCGCCCTTTGGCTTATGTTCGCGCACGCGTTGTGGGCTACATACGTAAGCTTGAAGGGAAGCGAGAATGCCCGATCAGGCTTTCATCGATTCAGCCTGATCGTCTGGCTGATATGGTTGATACCGTATTTCGGTGGGATGTACATGGGCATGCATAGGTAGCATGCTCAGGAGAGAAAACGACGAGCAACCTGATGCAAAGTCCGGAATTCGGACAGCTACATCCTGAAGAAATCCGAGGCACGAGGATCGAACCCGGTTACTGTGCAGCCGTGCCGGATATCTAGATTCGCGCTCTACTCATGTAATGATTCTTTGCGTTCAGGAGCGATATCTTTTCCCGCGAACGAGACCTTGTTCCTTCCAGCCCGCTGCGCATCAAACAACGCCACTTTCAAAGAAACCAGCAATGTATCAATTGTCGCGGCGTGCTGGGGATACACGGCAACGCCGACGCTCACAGATGTCTGGATTCCGTGGCCGGTGAACGACGTCCGATTGATCACATCCCTCAGCTCATCGGCGAACAAGACCCCATCAACGAGATCTGAGTTCGCTCTCAGAACAATGAATTCATCGAAGCCATGCCGCCCTGCCGCGTCGATATTCCTTAATCGGTTTTTGATGAGCGCTGCGATCTGCCGCAGCATCTCCCTCGACGAGTCATAGCCATACGTCGACGCAATGTGTTTGAAATTGTCTACATCGAGGATCATGAGGGCAAAGCTCTCATTGAGTGCTTTGGACCGCTCGATCCCTTCATGGACTTTTTCCAGGAATGGTGCATATTTCTCGAGCATCGTTTCGTGATCGACTCTGTCCAGACGAAGATTGTCGTCGAAGAGTTGCGACTTGTGAAGAGCCACGGCGGCAAAGTCGGCAAAGCTCTGCAATATTGGAATATCCGCCGATGTGAACGCCTCCCTCAGCGTGGCGTCAACGTGCAGGTAGCCAAGACTTCGGTGGTTCGCTGAGATTTGAAGGCACACAGCAGAGCCAAACGGATTCTCGAGCCGGACTTCTTCCGTTAGGTTGTCGTCCGTTGCGCTGTTTTGAATGACGATGGGTGTTCCGGTCCACAGCAATCGACCGATTGCCCCTGTCGCGAGCTTTCGGCGGAATGCTTTCGAAAACGTGTGCGAGAGACCATGCCCAAGAGCGATGTTGAGGTATTCTGTGGCCGGGTCAACCAATACTACGGCACACGTCTGGCAGTGGTACATCCGGACAAGCCGGTCAACGATAAGATGGAGAACCTTCTCGTGCTGGTGGGTCGATTTGAGGACGCCGAGTATCTCGGAGACAAAGCTGAGACACTCTTCGTGTTTTGCGGTTATCATGGCAATCACCTCCGATTCCGTTGGGCTTCAGAAAAAGCGATTGCAGGGAATGTGTTTAGAGTTTGGAGTTCAGAGTTTTGAGTTAAAGGTTCAAAGTTCCAAGTTGCGCTCCCTCGCTCAGGGTGTACGTCTTCCGTCTTACTTGTTTCCTTCTTCGAACCGCTTCACGATATTCTTGTTCTGATGATTGCAGAAGTCTTTCCCTTCGGGGGTGAGTGCATAGTCGATGCGGCTCTTGTAGAACTCCGCGATGCGTCCCCGCACAATCTTCATCGTACTGTTCATCAAACGATTTTGCTCATTAAATCCTTCGCCCAAAACTGCTATCGCTGCAGGCAACCAGCGCTCCGGGAACATTCCCGCGCTCTTATTCCCCTCCCGATACCGGTCAATCTCCGATTGGAGAAGACGCAGCGCCGCCGTTTGCCCCTCGTCGGCATGACACGAGAGATGGTGATGCTTGAGGTATGCCAGCACTGCGTCCTTATTTGGGACAAGGAGACCGACGGTATATGCTGATTGGTTGTTGTAGAGCATCACCTGTTCAATGAACGGCGAGTGAGCCACGATGGTCTCTTCGATTCCTTCCGGACTGTACTTCTCGCCGTCGTGACCGATGAGAACACTCTTTTCACGACCAAGAACAAAGAGGAATCCATCCTTATCCAGGTAACCGATGTCACCCGTGAATAGCCACCCATCGCGGATTGTTTCACGCGTGGCGCGCTCATTCTTCCAGTACCCTGCCATCATGTTCTCACCTCGTACGACGATTTCCCCTTTCTGTCCGACAGGCAGAGCATTTCCTTGATCGTCACAAATCTTGATGTCGACACGGGGGACCACCGTGCCGGAGGAGCCGAATTTGTGCTTCGTCGGAGTATCGCAGGATACCACGGGTGCGGCCTCGCTCAAACCATAGCCTTGATACATGGGGAGACCAATGGCGTTGAAGAACCGCTGCAGCTCGACGTCGAGGTGTGCCGCCCCGCCGATGAAGTAATCGAGCCGACCGCCAAAGCCTGCACGGATCTTCCTGAAGATGAGCGTTTCGCAAAGAGTGTACAACGGATGTTTCGGCTTGCCGACATCCCTCCCGCCATTGTAGCCATCACCGTAGTGAGCGTACGCGATCTCCAGTCCTTTCCGGTACAGATTCCAGACCAACTTTCCCTTCTCGCTGATCCCCTTCTCAATATTCTTCCTGAAATTCTTTGCCAGCGCCGGTACACTCAGCAGAAATGTCGGCTTGATTTCTTTGATGTTCGTTGGGATGTTTCTGAGCGTCTCCAGGGCAGTTTTCGCCGACTGTATGGAAGCCATACTTGCCCCGATACTCGTCAGCAGATAGATACCCGCGGTGTGACCAAACGAGTGGTCCCACGGTATGATGATCAGCGAGCAGTACCAATCCGGCTGCGGCAGGTGTTCCGAGCACTGTTTGACATTCGCCGTGTAATTCCGGTGTGTCAGAGTGACTCCCTTCGGGTCTGCTGTCGTCCCCGATGTGTAGCTGATCGTGGCAGCGTCATGTTCCTGAATGGACTGCCACCGTCTTTCGAAATCCGATCGGTGCCGCTTCAGGTATTCTTTTCCACGCCCGAGCAATTCGGGAAAACCGATCTCATCTTCAGCCAACTGTCCCTGCGGATCAAGGAGGATGATCTTTTCCAGCTCCGGCAGGTCGACCCTCATCTTCATCACCTTGTGAGCCTGGTTGCCAGAGACGACGACCATTCTGCAGCCCGAGTGGGCGAGGCGAAACTTCAGGTCCGAGCGCTCCTCGAGCTTGACCGAGAGCGGGACGTTGATCCCCCCGGCGTAAAGGATCCCCAGCTCCGCAATGACCCAGTCGTTGCGCCCTTCGGAGATGAGCCCGAGGCGGTCTCCCTTTTCCAAACCCAGGCTTATCAATCCTGCAGCACATTGATGGACGGATTCCTGAATCTCACGATACGTAGACCCTTTGTAGGCATCTACTTTTTTCTCCCACATCATGATTTTTTGAGAGAACTTCTGGACACTATCCTCAAAGAGGCGCGGAATAGTGCGTGGGTACGGTGCGGACATAGCGTTTCAGTCCTATCAAGATTATGGATGAATAATTGAGCGGGCAGTTTCCGCGGAACGCACGGGGCAACTCACGGGCGAGTGCAATCTATGAAAGAAAATGAAAAGCTGCATGGTGATGGAGGCCGGAAAGCGTTGCTGTCTCACAAATGAGAATCATCAGGTGCGAAGGGCAAAGGCAGATCATTCTGAGGGAGTCCCGAATGCCTTTCAGTCGGGTGGAGCGAAGAATCTGATACCGGAGTTGTTCAACTCTCGTTACGCACATGGTCCATTTCTGTTTGAACTGTATCCCATTGATCAAACGCCCGGGCAAGATGCTGTTCCACTTCTTTCCGCTCGGCCGCGATCTTCTTGGCTTCGGCGCCGTTCTTGTAGAGGTCTGGATCAAGCATCGCGGCTTCAATTTCCTTGTGTCGCGATTCAAGCTTCCCGATTTCCCGTTCGAGGGCTTCGACCTTCTGCTTGAGCGGACGAAGCTTCACGGAGAGTTGCTGGCGGCGCTCCGCCTCGATCCGTTTCCGCTCCTTGTCGCTCTGCTCTGGCGCAGCCGCCGATTGTTGCTCCACGGTCTTGATGGAACGGGATGCCGACTCCTTCTCTTCCCGTTTTTTCGCCAGGTAGTCTGAGATGCTGCCGATGTACGTTCGGACCGTTCCTTTCCCGGCTTCGATGACTTTGTTGACAATCGGTTCGAGAAAGGCACGATCGTGCGAAACAATCAGGAACGATCCATCATACCGCGAAAGCGCTTCCTGCAAGACCTTTTTCGATTTCATATCGAGATGGTTCGTCGGCTCATCGAGGATAAGAAAGTTCGCCGGCTTCAGCAGCATTTTTGCCAGCGCCAGACGGCTTTTCTCTCCGCCGGAGAGAACAGATACCTTCTTGAAGACGTCGTCATCGTGGAACAGGAACGATCCGAGCAGCGATCGCAGTTTCTTCCTGATCTCCCCTTCTGCAATTTCCTCGATCGTATCGAGGACTTCCTTGGACGGATCCAATTCTTCCGCCTGATGCTGTGCGAAGTAGGAGAGAGTGACGTTGTGCCCGACGATGCGCTGGCCCGCATTGAACGACTCCGCGCCGGCAAGGATCCTGGAGAGGGTCGATTTGCCTGCGCCATTTGCGCCGACGACGGCGATCCGGTCACCGCGTTCGATCTTGTAGTCGAGATTCTCAAAAACTTCGACAGCGCCATAACTCTTTGAGAGGTCTTTCAGCTCCATCACGATGCGCCCGCTTGCCGGCGGCTGGGGAAAGTCGAATCTGATTCCACTCTCCTCAGGTTCAATTTCTATGATCTCCGTTTTCTCCAGTTGCTTGATGCGGCTTTGAACCTGGCGGGCCTTTGTCGCTTTGTAGCGAAAGCGATCGATGAATTCCTGCGTCTCCTTGATGCGCTGCTGCTGGTTCTTGAAAGACTGGACCTTGAGCTCCCTGCGCTTGGCATACTCCTGCTCATAGTATGAGTAATTCCCGGCATACTGCTCCATCTTCCCAAGGCTGAGCGCGATTGTCCGTGAACAGAGGCTGTCGAGAAACACCCGGTCGTGCGATACCAGGACGACGGCGCCGTTGTAGTTTCTGAGGTATTCCTCGAGCCACTGGAGCGTTTCCAGATCGAGATGGTTTGTCGGTTCGTCGAGAAGCAATATCGAGGGCTCACGCAGAAGGAGCTTCGCCAGCTCGATGCGCATTTGCCAGCCGCCGCTGAACTCCTCGGTCATGCGTTCAAGGTCGCTGACGAAAAACCCCAGCCCCATCAGCACCCGTTCGACTTTCGATTTCATGCGGAAAGCGTCCAGGTCTTCCAGTTTATGCTGGAGTTCGCCGTAGATCTCGAGCGTTTCGGCATACTCTTCCGATTCCGGGTTCAGACTTTCGAGGTTCGACTGTGCCTCTTCCAGCTCGCGCTGGACCTCAAGCACATCTTCGAATGCCGATTCCGCCTCTTTATAGAGTGTGCGACCCGAAACTGCGACCCCTTCCTGCGGCAGGTATCCCACCGTGACGAATCTCGCCTTGCTTATGATGCCTGAATCCGCCTGCACGAGCCCTGTGATAATCTTGAGGATTGTCGTCTTCCCTGTACCGTTTGAGCCTACGAGGCCGATGCGGTCGTGCGGGCCGATCATACAAGCCAGGTCGTCAAACAGAACCCGACCGCCGTACTGGAGCGATATGTGATCAAGAGTGAGGATGGGAGTAAGGGAGTACTAAGTAGTGGAGTAAATGAGCAATCGAGTTGTGAAATTCTGCCATATTGAAGTAATTGGTGGAAGAAATTTAAGGGTTTAATATACGAAAATGAGTGATGAAGTTCAGATTGGAGTGAGTCACGCCAAAAAAAAGCCCCCTTCCGGGGGCTACACGCTGACCACTGAACTCTGAACGCTGATTGCTTCATCTCACTTGACGAGCTGCATCTTCTTTTCCTGGACAAAACTCTGCGCTGAGCCTGTCGAAGCATCACCGACACGGATTCTATAGATGTATACACCGCTGGCGAGATTGTGCCCATCGAACGACGCGGTGTGAGTGCCGGCGCCGAGCTTTGAATCGACGAGCGTCGCCACCTCCCTGCCAAGCGCATCGTAGACGACGAGCGAAACGTGGCGCGCCTCAGGGATCGTAAAGGAAATCTTCGTTGATGGATTGAATGGATTGGGATAGTTCGACTCCAGCGAGTACCCTTCCGGCGTTTGGTTCATCGTTGCGTCGGGATTGGCACTTTCGTCGTCCATCAATTGGCCGACTTCAGGCAGATCCTTCCCGTCCCAAAGCATAAAACGGGCAACGGCGATCTTCGCCTTCAGAGTCTCGTCCACGCCGGCAAGCATCTTCAAACGCGCGACTCCCTTGGCAAATGCCTTCTTGTGTGCTCTGCTCAGGTCATCCTTGTGTTTCTCATGCCAATCCGTGACGACTTTCTTGATTCCCTCTTTCCACTCCTTGCCGTACGGCTTTGCTTCCTTGCCGATCTCCACCAGAGTCGCCTTGTATTCGAGAGCGAGCGGTTTGAGATCTTTGAGCAGTTCCTCCCGTTGCTCACCGAGTTCCTTGATCTTCCCTCTGTACCTCTTGACGTTGGCGAGATTGTCGTTCTGCCATGCCTTCTTCAAGGCAGCGGCAAGCTTTTTTCCATCCACCTTGATCTGTGCTGCCTGGTCCCGGAGTTTGTTCAGCGCCTGAAGATCATCCGACGTCATCGAATTGTCCAGCGTTATCTTCCAATCTTTCATTCTGGGAATGATATTGGTTTGTGCCCAATCCCGGACTTGTTGAAACAGTTCCTTGAGCGCCTCTTTCGACTTCTGATCACCGGGATTCGGCGGGGTTTGAGAAAAAGCCGTCACTGCCAGAAGCAGCGTCAGGACCATCGTCGCCAATATTTTCTTTTTCATAGGATGCTCCTTTCATCAATCACGAAATTGTTCGTTTCCTTGAACATGGTGATGCCGTTGAACTACCTGACCTGGTTTCAAACTACGATATAGACATCCACGGTGCATTGCGGGTTTAACGGGCCCCCTCAGTTTGTTCACTCGTGGAGCAAGACTACAATAAAATCGCCAATACGCTGCCAAGACGCAATCACCAGAATGCGGTCCAGCTTGGCTATTGTGGTGCGAAATCGCTAAATTTGCTTCAGCAGTGCACTTAGGGAGATGGACGTATCTATCGCGGCACCATGATGAGGGAATATGGGGACCAGAGTATTTGTCACGGGCGGGACGTTTGACAAGGAATACAACGAACTCGACGGGAAACTCTTTTTCAAGGACACTCACCTGAATGAGATGTTGATCCTGGGAAGGTGCAAGCTCAAGGTCGACGTGCGGACGCTGATGATGGTCGATAGCCTGGATTTGACGGACCAGGACCGCCAGATCATATTGGATCATTGCCTGAAGGCAAAAGAGGATAAGGTCGTGATCACGCACGGAACCGACACGATGGACGTGACGGCAAAAGTCCTGGGAGCGACAATCAAGGACAAGACAGTTGTTTTGACGGGCGCAATGATTCCGTACAAGTTCGGAAGCTCAGACGGCCTCTTCAACCTCGGCAGCGCTCTTGCCTTCGTGCAAACACTGCCGCACGGAGTTTACATCGCGATGAACGGAAAGTATTTCCGCTGGGACAACGTGCGCAAGAACAAGCGCACGGGGACATTTCAGGAGTTAAAATAAGGTAGCTCTGCAGGAAATCCGAAGCACCAATCTCGAAACTCGAAGGAAGCCAGAAGCACGAATTTCAAAAGATCAAACATGTCCTTGCTTCAACATTTCGGATTTTGGCTTCTTTGCTTCGAGTTTGTTTAGGAATTCGGATTTGTGATTACGGCTTGGATTACACAGACAGTGATCTTTTTCTCATCTCTTCCTGTTTATGACATCACATCTTTCAGAACACGAACTCATCCGCAAAGCCCAAAAAGGCGACGAACGGGCGTTTACGCAACTCGTGAAGCAATACGAATCACTCGTTTACAGTTTCGCCTATAAAGTCTGCAGAGATTCCGAGAAGGCGAATGAAACGTGGCAAGACACGTTCGTGAACGTCTACCGGAA
>JACVXU010000289.1 GCA_015661185.1 Bacteroidota bacterium | reverse complement strand
TCCGCAGGCGATGTTCGGATCGACTGCGACATGATCTCCGACGGTGAAACCAATAGACTCCTTGCCAGCGTCGGCCACAATACCGGCATATTCATGCCCCAAGACCACCGGCGGAGAGGAGCGCGAAATTCCTTCGACGATATGCAAATCGGTGCCACAAACGCCGCAAGCAGTAACTTTGACCAGAACTTCATCGCCTTTCAGCTTGCGGAGGTCTTTGTGTGTGATGTTGAGTTGATGAGGTTCCTCGAAGAGTGCGACTTTCATGGTCCGTCAGAATTGAGCTATGATGTGTTGTCGTTGTTCCGAACCTTGGAACTCTACGCCGATTCTGCGCGGTGAAGATTGCTTCGATGGAGCATCCGACCATCGAGCGAGCGTTCCATCTACCGTGATACGCACGGGCGGGCTCTCACTTTCCATCACGAGCCGTGTCCGATGCCCCTTGAAAGACGAAACGTCACAACGGATCTGCTTTTTCTCGTGGTCATACACCACAGAATGAACGATCGCGCTCGCACTGGTCAAAACAGGGGTGCGAAAGGTGTTACCCGTAAGTTCCCAACGGCGTTTTGAACGGAGATCCAACGGCAGGATGCGAGAGGGGACTGCCTCGCCGTCGGCCGTCAGTGCACAGTATCCATTTGGGAAACGGCGGACTTTGAGCTCCTTGAGACCACCAAATGAAAAGGAACAGGATACCGAGTCGCATTGTGACGGCAGAGCGTCTCTGATACCAATGTTCCATTCGTTCTCGTCGGTTGCGAGAAGGCGGTAGAGAACTTGCAGATACATTCCCCCCGCCCAGAGAAATGAAGGTTTGTCGATCGTCCCGAATTCCGGAGAGCCTGGATCAGAGCTGCGGTATTCATACATCGCCGGCAATCCGTTCGGGCTCCGGGCAATTCCATCTATTGTCATTGTGCGCTGGACGAAACTGAAAGATTCGTCCAGCTTGTTGACACTCTTCAAAGCCAGTGCAAACCACGCATTGCCATGTGGCCACACACCGCCGTTCGCATAGGAATAGGGCGGGCCAGCCTCTGCGCCGGCAAACTTGAAGGAGTGGATGACAGAGTCAGTGGCGAAATCAACCGGGACTGCGATGCGTGTCCCGATGCGCTGGTCAACCAAATGTCGCCCAGCCGTCGCCACGAGTTTCTGTGCGCGCGCCTGATCCAGCAGATCATACACAGGAGCGATCAATGACCCTGCGTAGAAATGGTAGTCCTTTGCTCCCTCATTGAAATTTGTCAAGTATTCATCCTTGCGATCCCACAGGCGCTCGACAAGGGCGCGCTGCATCGCATCGGCTGTCCGCTCATACTCCAGAAGTTCCGCACTGGTTTTGTGAAGGAAGGAAGAGATGAAAAGATATTCTCTCAAGGCGCGGACTGTCAGCGCAGTGAGATACGCCCGCGATCCTTCGATATGACCGATGTCCCACCAATCGGGACGGTAGGCATACATGAGACCATCGGTATGGAGTCGTGTCAGCAATGCATGAACGCTTTTTCTGAGACCTGGGTAGATCAGCAGACCGGTCGAATCGTCGAGTGAATGTCTGAGATAGCTTCCGGCGACCAGTATGAACCAGAGATGATTCCAGTTCTCCGGCTCACAGTATTCCGTCTTGAATCCGTCGTCGCGCCAGTAGTATGCGTGCGGGATGACGCTATCCTTCGACAGCGAAACAAGATAGAGCAGATTTTCCTTTACGCGGGGAAGGTCAAAATTCACTGCACCCAGATTCGTCAGCAAGAGATCATGCGTGAAGAAGAAATTGTACTCTGCCGGGCAGGGCATCGGAACGATTCTCCCGCGCAAGTGGTGGGCGTTCGCTGCAATCAAAGCACGAGCCCAAACAGCTGACCGGTCGATCTCTCCGTTTCCAGTGACAAAGTAAGCTTCCTTTTGTGCTTTCGTCCGGATATACTCATCATAAGCCAGAATCTCATCATCCCACTGTAAACGGAGTCGTGAAGCACATTCTGCGATCTCCCTCCCCCTGCAACTTCCGACAATCTGAACAATCTTCAGCGTATCTAACGGTTCGAGTGTCTTCCGATACGCGAACGCTGCTACGCCGCGACCACGCGTTCTTTGTGTGGATGTCTTCCCCGATGCCGAATACAGAATCAAGGGCCATCGCGAGCCGCCGCTGTCTGTTGCCCCAACGATCGTCGCATCCGACATCCATTCGTTCGGCGGCTCCCCAACGTTCTGCACAAACACTGCTGCGCTATCGGTCTCCACGTAGTTGAACCGGGAAGAAAGCGTCTGCGTACCCGGGTTGAACGCCATGAGCGATGTGTCCCTCCGCGCGTAGGTCTGGCACGTTCGCAAACTCATCAACAATTGTGTATAGAGCTCGATCGTCAGAGGATGCCTGCTGCTATTCATCACCACGATTGATACGACAGCCGCCGGCTCATTGAAACAGGACTCATATGTGATAGCCCACTGCAGGCTGTCGGTCTTTTTCAGAAATGTTACTTTATGCGGACTGAGGATATACGACCATGATTGACGGTGGATCCACTCAACCTGACCGTCACCAATCCGGAAGCCGATTGCCCAGGGGAGCGAGTTGTCTCGCTTCCAGTAGTCCGTGCTTACATCGATGCTGTTGGCAACCGGGTAGAAGAAACTGATACGCGAAGGAACCGGCCGGCTGTGATGAAATTCGAAGCCCACATACCTCCCCCCTACTTCAACTTGGCCTCTCCGGCCATCGAAGTAAAACATCAGCGGATCGCCCTCTGAACGCGCAGATTGCGCCTGAAGCACAGACACGACTGCACTCCACGCGAGAAGAACGATTATCCAACGCTTCACCGGATGTTTCTCCATTGGAATACGATTTCAGACTCCTTCTACCCTTTTATCCCCGCGGACGCCATGCTCTCGACAAAATATCTCTGGAAGAACGAGTAGGCGATGATGATGGGTAGAGCGAGGAGTGTCGCAGCCGCCAGCTGCAATCCCAGCAAAGACTCCGCCTCGCCCCCGATCGTGAAGAGGGTAACGAGTTGTGGCATCGTCATCAATGAGCGATTGCGCACCACGATCAAAGGCCACAGAACCTCATTCCAGCTCGACATAAACGTGAGAAGTGACACGGTAATCACAACCGGTCGGGAGAGCGGCCAAATCACTCGAAAGAGAATCCGTATCTCCGAGCATCCATCGATACGCGCGGCATCAATCAAGGCCTGAGGGACATAAAGGAAGAACTGACGGAAGAGAATAATGCTGAAAGCAGTCATCAACGTCGGTGCGACCAGCGCAAGATAGGTATCGGTGATCCCAAGCTTGACCATCAAGATATATTGCGGAATCAACGTAATCTGAAATGGCAACGTCATCGTGAACACGACGATAGCGTAGAGTGTGCCACGACCGATAAACCGAAGACGCGCGAGCGCATAGCCCACCATCGATCCGAACACAACCACGGAAATAGTCGCAGACAGGGAAACGATGATACTGTTGAGGAAGGCCCTTCCAAGAGGTATGCGCTCGAAGACCTGCGCATAGTTGGAGAGTGTGAAATGCGGCGACCACAATCCGAACCCGCCGATTTCTGCCTCCGGCTTCAGCGATGAGGCGAACATCCAGAGAAACGGATATGCGAAGATGACTGCGCCGAGTCCAAGAATAACGTATTTGACAGTACGCTTCACGTCGTCGACTCCGTCTCAATGACCTTACGCTGCAGCAACACAACCCCGAGGATTATCAGGGCGAAAACAAACCCGAGCGTCGCGGCATATCCCATGTGGTTGAAATAGAATGCCTGGTTGTAGATATAGAGCACCGCGGAGAGCGTGCTTTCCATCGGACCGCCGCCGGTCAACACATACGGCTCGACGAACAGCGAAAACCCTCCAATCGTTGAAAGCACAACAACGACAACGAAGGTCGGCCGAAGCATCGGTAGCGTGATGCGGAAGAACTGACGGGCCCGCGTAGCACCGTCGATGCTGGCAGACTCATACAGTTCGCGGGGAACGTCCTGAAGGCCAACAAGAAACAGAATGATGTAGATGCCCACATTCTTCCATGTTGCCATCAGGGCGATCGACAGCATGGCCATATCAGGGTCGATGAGCCATGGTATTTTCCCGATTCCAACCGC
>JACVXU010000288.1 GCA_015661185.1 Bacteroidota bacterium | reverse complement strand
TGGCCTGCGAGCGGTTTCTGCGAGCAGCTGCCATTTTGAGAATCCCGTTGAGCGAAGCGAAACGGGATCCGCATCACCCGCGCCCGTAGCTCAGCTGGATAGAGCGACAGCCTCCGGAGCTGTAGGCCAGGCGTTCGAATCGCCTCGGGCGCACAGGGTTAACCGAATCTATCACACAATAATCATAGGAATGATGAATGCTTAAGCCAAAGAAGAAAATCACAAAGAGAGAGATCAAAGAGGATCGGCTCATTACCTCATATTTCGAGGCGTCAACGTGGTATCAGAACAACAAGAAGATCGTCAACGGCGCGTTGACAGGAATTGTCGTTCTTGCGATCGTCATCGTCGCGTATACGAACAATGTGAGCTCGAACAACCAGAAGGCGACAGCGGAGCTCGGGAAAATCCTCAGCTACTATGACCAGGGGAAGTACGATATTGCGATTGCCGGAAACCTGCAGGAAAACGTGCGGGGCCTCCAGTCGATTGTTGATGACTACGGAAGCACCAAGTCGGGAGAGCTCGCCGGGTTCTACCTCGCGAATTCCTACTTTGCCCAGGGGAACTACGATAAGGCGCTGGAATATTTCCTTGACGTCGATGTCAAGGATGATTTGATCGCCGCTTCGTCGTTGGCTGGAGCAGGAGCATGCTACGAGGCAAAAGGTCAGTACGACAAAGCTGCGTCCACGTTCGAGAAAGCAGCTTTCAAATCGGCCAAGGATGTGAATGTCCCGGAAAACATGTTTCACGCTGCACAGAACTACCTGCTCGCCGGTAACAAGGAGAAGGCCGCTGAACTCTTCAAGAAGGTGAAAAAGGACTACCCGACGTCCGGCGTTGCACGTGAGATCGATCGCTGGATCGCTGAAGCAACTGCATAGAGAACCGGTCGAAGAGCATTGCCGCTCCGCCTGCCTTCTTAGTTCTTCGGGGCGAGTCCCGTTCAGTGGTCCCGCTTTTCCCGCGACAAAATCATTTCCATAAGGCGGGATCCCAAAGAGCGGGAGATCTCGAAAAGCGGGATAGGAACGCAATGAAAACACCCATGTGTATGAGAAGTCCACTTTTTCATTTCTTGATCTTCGTGCCTTAGTGCCTTTGTGGCAGTTTGTTTGTCCTTGCCCACGGTGTCCAGAGTTCTGCAACTTTTCCTTCCATTTGACGAAGTATAGGAAGTGGCTTTTCATCTCCATGTCAACGAGGAGTGAAATCCTGGTCTCTGCATGTCTCGCTTGAAAAAGATTTTGCTTGTCGCCGGTGCGTTGCTCCTCTTGCTGGGGGTGTACCTCATTGATGTCGTCCGGCTAGCAGTAAGCCTCGGGCAGGGGACCTGGCTGACCGTTCGGGAAGTGGCAGTGTTCGTCTCCTTCTTCTTCCTCTTCCTCTATCTTCAGGGCATAAGGGGCGCGAAGCCTCTCGCAGTTCCCAAGAATCTCGGCAAGCTTCTAGCGTATTCACTCTTCGTTCTCGTCCTCATCATTATTGCCGCTAATGCAAGGCCGGATTGGGTGCCTCAAGGAGGCGCTCAGGACTCAGGAAACGCTCTTGCGACTCTTCTGTTCTCTCTTACCGCTGTAGCACTCGGATTGTTTTCGATCATGGCACTGTTGACCATCCGGGATCTGGTCTACTACAAGCGAAAGAAATGGACAAAAAGGAATTTCATCGCGTACATCGTTTGCCTCTTGGTAGCGAGTGTGGCCGCCATGCCGCTCTTGCCGGGAGAAGGCCTGCTGATTGGGCCTCTGCTGTTTGCGGTAGCAGTTATTCTGATCGTTGTCAACTCCTTCAAGCAGAACTGGGTCGTCTATCTCTCCCGTCGCGAGAAGATGTATTCAATTGTTTATGCGTCCCTTCTTTTCCTCACGTTTATTGGCATCAACCTGATCACCAACCAGTCGGTCCTCGAGCGTGCGCTCATTGCCTATCATCCGGCTCTTCAGAGTTTTATCCGGTTGAATGCGATTTTCGGAGTTATTTATTTTGGGATGGCATTCGTGAGCACCCTCTTTCATATGCCGACAGCTGAGGTCTATGAACGGAAGCAATCGGAGCTAACATCGCTGCACAACCTGAGCCGGCTTGTCACGCAGGTCTTTGACTTCTCCGACCTCGTCGACAGCGTCACTGGGATGACGCTGGAGGTCGTGGGAGCGAAGAGCGCATGGCTCGAGCTCATCAAGGGGCGGAATGAGCAGGGGGAGGTGCTGGTGGAGGTGGTCTCGCTCAAGAACATCACCCGTCAGCAGATAGAATCCATAGCCGTCAACAGCAACCTCTCGTTACGCCAGTTCGTTATCGATTCAAAGCGCCCGTTGGTGATCGATGACGTCAGCAACGACCGCAGGACGAAGCACATCAAGAAACTCGATGTGGCCGTGGGATCCCTCATCTGCGTTCCCCTGGCATCGCACCAGGAGCTGATCGGGTTTTTGCACGCCACGAAAGAATTTCAGTACGGGTTCGACCAGGACGACATCGATGTCCTCACGACCTTCGCTGATCATGTCACGATCGCAATTGAGAATTCCAAGCTGATTGCGAAATCGCTCGAACGGGAACGTTTTCAGCAGGAGATGATGGTGGCTCAACAGATGCAGAAGCGGCTGCTCCCGCAGAGGATTCCGAGTTACCCCTCGCTTGATGTCGCGGCTGTCTCTGAACCATCACTTGAAGTTGGGGGAGATTATTATGATTTTATGGCCCTTGGTCCCGACAGACTCGGTGTGGTGGTCGGAGACGTTTCTGGGAAAGGTGTCTCGGCCGCTTTCTACATGGCTGAAGTGAAGGGAATTTTTCAGGCGTTGAGTCGCGTTGCGGTCTCTCCGCGGGATCTCCTCTTGCGTGCGAACCAGGCGTTGGTGGACAGCCTTGAACGGAACGCGTTCATCAGTCTCTTGTACGCAATTTTCGACAGTTCGAAGTCGTGCGTGACCCTGGCCCGGGCCGGTCATTGTCCCATGATTCATATTTCGGGTAACTCGTCCTCTATGGTGCGCCCGTCGGGACTGGGTCTCGGCTTGACGCACGAAAAGATTTTTGAGGTGACTTGTTGAGCCGATCAATCATTGCGTAAAATCCTGCTGAGCATGCAGGGCTTATCTGAAACAGGTCGGGGTCATTTTTTAAATAGTCTTCGTAAAAACCAGCCAAAGCGCCGGATGTGTCACTTGAAACGTCGATGCTCACAGTTTTTCCATCCGCATGAATTTTAAGGCAGGGAAGTCCTTCCGTATATTGAATACACATTTCTTCTTTAGTGCTGATTTTGGGTAACTGCGGCCAGCAGGGAATATCCGGGAGTGACTTGAACATGATCTCACAAGCCACTTCTGCATCTGTATGTGGAAGACTGCCAATTGCAGTAGCCGAGAAATTACCTTGAAAATTAGTTGTCATAGATTACTACCTACCCTTAAATTTAATACGAAGCTGCTGAGCAATCCTAGCCATAGGGGAATCTTAGCCGTTTTTCAACACTGAGTCAATAATTAAGTATGGTATCGCCAGAATCAACCCGCTTTGCTGAGAGGGAGTTGGAAGTAGAGCATGGTTAGGCTCGTGAGGCACTGTCAGACGAAAGGGACACAAACAGATACGTCCTCATGGAAATGGGGATAGGCCCCAAACCTAAACCACTACGCCAGTTCCCTACTCTACCTATGCTATTCTTTTCATGCCCTTTTGTGAGCCTTCGGCTCATGAATGTTTACTGTGTAATATCTTCTCTTTTTGGCAAGTTTTTCTGTATAGCAGTATCATAGTCCCACTCTGGATGATAAGGCATTTGTGACACGATCAACCTCATCGGCTAGTTCTTGAAGTTTTACCATGACTATTTTTGCATTTTCGTTTGCCTTTGTAATATAGGGTTTTATTGATACAAGTCCTGTTGTGGTAAGGTCATTGCCAAGTGCTGTTTTTATATCTGTCAGATCAACAATGAAAGGTTGATACGTAATCTGGACTTCTTGTGCCAGGTTTGTGATACGGCTAAAGGTCTTGATTAGTTCCCTGCTCCGTTCCTCTCCCGTTGAGCGCAATTCTGAATTTATGATGTCTAATAACTCTTTCTCCCATGTATCGAAATATTGTCTCCCTTTTATGGCCATATCTTCGGCATGTTTGCTCATATTGCGTGAGTTTTCTG
>JACVXU010000287.1 GCA_015661185.1 Bacteroidota bacterium | reverse complement strand
GGTTGGATGAATGCACTGACAAGATATGTCAGTCCAACACAATTAGAAAGTGAGACCTTTTTGTTTTCAATTTACCGCAGAGTCCGCAGAGAAACGCGGAGAAACTCCGATATTGTGAAACCTCTGCGATCCTCTGCGTGCTCCGCGCCTCCGCGTTTAAGAACTTCGATCAAAAAAGGACACTACCGGCTTCCCTCCTTTCTTGAAAATGACACCAATTTTCGTTATCGTTGATTCGTTGTTCTTCAGTCAGCACCGGTGTACTTTTCGGGGAGGTAGAAAAGGAGAGCCCGGGTTTGAAGAGAAAACGGCTTCTTGTGGTGTTCCTCTTCTCCTGTTCGCTGACCGTGTCGGCACAGATTCGTTGGTGGGGGATCTATGATTTTGAAGTCCGGAAGGGGGGCGCTGACAGTCGAGCCGTCCTGAACGGCCAGCCAAACGATCATGTTCAGCTCAATGTCGGTCAATTCCAGCTTTTCATGGAAGCCGAGTTGAACAGGAACATCTCTGTCACGACGATGCTTTCGAACACTCCCCCGAAGTCGTTCGAGCTTAAAGGGCTGGAGGTTCATCTCGCCTACGTTTCGTTCGACAATCTTCTCGGCAACGCGCTCTCCATTTCCGCCGGTAAAATCCTCACGCCGTTCGGAAGGTTTTCCAAACGACAACTCGCCACCGACAATCCGCTCATTGGCCAGCCATGTTTCTACGCCTACCAACTCAACGCCTCTCCTGTGACCGGCTATCTTGATTCGGCTGGGCGCGCGGATGCATCGAAGCAGTACGGTGACCGTCTCACGGCAATGTACACGGGCGGATACTTTGTCGGAGCTGAGGCTTTCGGTTCATTGTTCGACGGACTTCTGGAATATGATGCCGCTGTTATGAATTCGCCGCTTTCGTCATCCGTCGGGGATTACAATCTCGATAAAGACCTTTCATTTCATGGCCGGGCTGCACTCCATCTGGCAATCTGGGGAACGATCGGGGCTTCGTATGCTGAAGGATCATTTCTTCAGCCAACACGGACAAACCAGTACTTTGACTCAAAGATCGCTTCTCTCAACTCGTTCAAACAGTCGACGTACGGCCTTGACCTCCTGCTCAGCTACCTCTATTATGAACTGAATGCCGAGTACATCTTCAATCGATTCGATTCCCCCTACATCGTTCTTCAAGGTGACTACACGTACACCAACGGAATCCCGTACGGGCTCTCGCTGAATCTGGACAGCAACGAGCTGCTTGTTGATCTGAAATTGGAAGCTCCTTTTTACCCGGGGCTCTATCTTGCTATGCGATATGACAAACTGACCTTCAGTGATATCAAGGACCCCGATACTCGCTCGTCCACATACGGGCGCTCCATCCCGTGGGACCGGGGTGCCAGCCGGTATGCAATAGGACTGGGATATAAGCCCGATCACTCTGTGTTGATCAAGCTTGGTTACGAGAAAACCGACCTGGATATAGATCCCAAACCGAATCTCGATGTAGCAGCGTGTGCTCTCGTTATAACATTCTGATGAGGCTGAGAAGATAATGGACTGGTTCACTGGATTCTTGTTCGTCTTGAGCGCAGTGCTGCTTCCTTCGGAAAGTTTTTTGCGTCAGCAGACAGGGAGCGTCGGTGCCGATGCGCGCACCGCACACGTGCAGGATCAAACGGGTGTGGTCGCTGGAAAGGTCGAGCTGCGGGCAACGTCGCAGGTTGTCAGAATCGAGCGGGGTGCGAGGTATAGAAGCGGAAGTGCCGCGAAGACACCTCAGAGTCCGACGGAAGCAATGAATGAACGGAGGAGTGTGGTCGTGTACCTCGAGGGGGAGAATCTCAAGTCATTGCCGCCTGCCCGGGATGCGAAGGCAACAATCGATCAGTCCAATGCGATGTTCGTGCCACACGTGCTTGCAATCCAGAAGGGAACGATGGTGGACTTCGTCAATCACGACAAGATCTACCACAACGTGTTTTCCCTCTCTGCACCGAAGAAATTCAATATTGGACGACGGCCCACTGGTCAAGCCGTTCCGATTCAATTCGACAAGCCTGGCGTCATTCAGGTCTTTTGCGATATCCATTCACAGATGACGGCCTTCGTGCTTGTGCTTGATAGCCCATTCTTTGTTCAGCCGGAAGACGACGGGACATTCAAGATCGATCACGTGCCTCCCGGATCCTACACGCTGAAGGTTTGGCACGAGCGCCTTTCCGCTCCGGATCAGAAAATCACGATCACAGCCGGAGCGACTATGAAAACCAATCTTGTTCTGGAGTAGCCGTACTCTCGAGCTATGAAATTCCTGCGAAACCTCTTCGCCCCTTCTCTCCGCAATCGTCTCCTCGTCCTCACGATCATGCTCGTCGTCCTCGTGAGCGGATCCGTTCTCTTTATTGTCAACATGGAGATTCAAAGCCTTACGAATTCAAAGCTCCAGCAGGATTTCACAAACACCTACCATACCTTTAAGCGGTTCCTGGCGTTGCGCAATGAGCGCCTGGTGCAGTCGAGTCAGTTCATCGCAGAGTTCCCGGTTCTGAAGGCAACGATTCTGACGAAAGACCCTGAGACGATCAGAAACTACGCCCTCTCCCCTTATGACAGTCCGGCAAAACTTGCGGAGGTGGACGTGTTTACGCTCACAAATCAAAAGGGACAGGTCACGTTTCGACTTGATCGCCCCGAAAAATCAGGGGACACGATTTCAACGCTGCCGTTTGTCCGGAAGGCGCTGGAAGGACATACCCCTTCCACAAACGACATCTCCATCTGGACCATCGACGAGAAGCTCTATCAGACTGTCACAGTTCCGATCTATCAGCAATACCTGATCGGGACGCTCACGCTCGGCAAGCGCATCACGCAGGAAGAAGCGGCGCTCCTCAAAGAGGATACACAAAGCGACATCTCGTTCTTGCTTGGGAACCGCGTTGTTGCGTCGACCCATTCCGACATCGGACAGGTCGATCTCCTACGGTCCTACCTCGTGAAGCGGGAAGAACTTGACGCGGCCATGGGTGAGGGGAAGACCATTCAGCAGGAGATCAAACTCAACGGTGAGCGCTTTCTCTGCGCCTTTTCGCGGGCCTCGATGGAAAGCGATGTGGTGTATGTCATGGCGGTCTCTGTCGACCAGGCCCTCGCGGCTTTCCGGAAGATTGAGAACGTGATTGTTCTGGTCGGATTGATTGCGCTGGTGCTTGCCATCGTCGGTGCTTTTTTCCTGGCGAAAGAGATCACGGCACCGTTGCGGACGCTGGTTGTCGGCACGGAAGCAATACGCGCAGGGAACTATGAATTCCAGCTCGAATTGAAATCGTCTGACGAGATCGGCCAGCTGGCCCGTTCATTCAACGAGATGGTCCTCGGATTGAAAGAGCGGTTCCTCATGGCAAAGTTCGTTTCATCATCGACAGTGCAAATGATCCGCAAGGAAGGGGGGGAGGTCCGGCTCGGTGGAGAGCGAAAAAACGTTACCGTCTTCTTCTCGGATATCCGCGGGTTCACCTCTTTTTCGGAACGTGTCGAGCCCGAGGTCGTTATCGACCTCCTGAACAAGTACCTCAGCAAGCAAACCGCCATCGTGACGAAGCACAAGGGAATCGTCGACAAGTACGTCGGCGATGAGGTGATCGCGATATTCGAAGGGGAGGACATGGTCGACCAGGCTGTGCTCTGCGCTGTGGAGATACAACGGGAAATTGCCGAATTGAATAAGGCGAATGCCGAGGACATTCGTGTCGGCATCGGCATCAATACAGGTATGGCGATTGTGGGCAACGTTGGCAGCGAGGAGAGGATGGACCACACTGTTCTTGGAAACAACATGAACCTCGGTGCACGGCTTTGCTCCATCGCTCAGGCCGGACAGATTATCATTTCTGAATCTTCATGGAGACTCTTGAAGACAAAATCGGTGCGCACGAAAACACTCGATGTCGTTTCTGTGAAGGGGATGAGCAGACCGATGCAGACCTACGAAGTGATGTATTGAATTGGGTAATTGTGAAATTGTGTAAATGGGAAATTGGGTGTTTGGTGAATTGATGGATAATTCGTGTGATGAACCGATCACCGGATGACCTGATCTCCCGATAGCCCGATGGTCTGATAGCCCGATGGTCCGATGTCCAGCGCGGCGTGGTGTGCTGCTGATGCTCCTG
>JACVXU010000083.1 GCA_015661185.1 Bacteroidota bacterium | reverse complement strand
CATCCTTGATCCCGTCGCTCTGGAAGACGTTCGAACAAAGCATCATCTTTCAGACGAGTTTATTCTGTACGTCGGCACCCTAGAACCGCGTAAAAACGTGACCCGTCTTGCAAAGGCATATTCGCTTCTTTCGAAAGACATCCGTGATCGGTATTCGCTTGTCCTGGCGGGTGCTGCGGGCTGGTTTTCCACGGAGATCATCAGGGAGATTGAGGCATTGGGGATGGGGGATCGAATACGAATGATTGGTTACGTGGACCAGCAAACCCTGCCAAGTCTCTACAGCCTCGCCTCCCTTTTTGCATACATCTCTATCTATGAGGGATTCGGAGCTCCTCCGCTCGAGGCAATGGCTTGTGGTACACCTGTCATCAGCTCGAATGCTTCCTCATTACCAGAGGCAATTGGGGATGCGGGAGTCCTTGTCAACCCCTACGATGTGGACGAAATCACAGCGCAACTTCAGAGATTGCTCACGGATGACTCTTTGAGGATAAGACTAGCGAAGGCAGGACTGGAGCGAGTGAAACGCTTTGATGCGGCCGAAAAAGCGCGGGAGGTGCTTGGTATCTTTGAAGAGGTCCTCGCTGGGAACACCACTACAAGCCGAAGGCCTTCATAACAGTTGCAAGATCCTTGTCCCCCCTCCCTGAAAGATTGACGATAACGACGTCACTTTTTGATTGACTCGAAGCTGTCTTGAGAACATAAGCGATGGCATGAGCCGATTCAAGCGCTGGGAGAATCCCTTCCAAGCGTGAAAGCATATGGAAGCCGTTCAGCGCCTCGTCATCTGTGACCGAAGAGTATTGAACCAGCCCCTGATCCTTGAGATATGAATGCTCCGGACCGACGCCGGGATAATCGAGCCCGGCTGAGATGGAATGAGCAATCTTCACCTGTCCCTGATCATCCTGAAGCAAGTACTGCATCGCCCCATGCAGCACACCCGGTGAGCCAGCTGATAAGGGTGCTGCATGCTTCCCGCTCGAGAGCCCCAAGCCGGCTGCTTCAACCCCAATCATCCTGACCTTGTCTGCATCGTCGAGGAAAGGATAGAAAATCCCCATCGCATTACTGCCGCCCCCGACGCAAGCGATGATCGACGACGGGAGCCGGCCTTCCGCTGAGAGAATCTGTTCGCGGGCCTCCCTTCCAATGACACTCTGGAAATCGCGCACCATCATCGGATATGGATGCATACCGACCACAGAACCGATGATGTAGAACGTGTTCTCTACGTTTGCCACCCAGTCCCGAATTGCCTCACTCGTTGCATCTTTGAGCGTGCGGCTTCCGCTTCGCACTGCACGGACCTCACCCCCCAGAAGTTTCATACGTGCTACATTCGGTGCCTGCCGCTCAATGTCTTCTTCACCCATGTACACGACACATTCCAATCCAAATCGAGCGCACACGGTCGCGACGGCAACACCGTGCTGACCCGCACCGGTCTCAGCGATGATACGTTTCTTCCCCAACCGTCGTGCGATGAGTATTTGCCCGACAGTATTATTGACCTTGTGCGCTCCTGTATGGCACAGGTCCTCACGCTTCAGGTAGATCTTCGGGCCGCCACAGTGTTCTGTAAGACGTTCGGCATAGAGGAGCGGAGTCGGTCGTCCCACGAAATACTTCAGATAGTAATTCACCTCATCCTGAAACGTTGCGTCATCCTTTAGTTCAAGATACTTGCTCGTCAGCTCTTCGGCTGCCGGAATAAGCGTCTCTGGAATATATCGACCCCCGTAGGCACCAAAGTGCCCGAGGTGGTCGGGCAGCGTCCCGATATATTTCTTAGAGTTGTTCATCGTCACGATAGGAAACCGGAATGCTCTTTGCGCGCATGATGAAATCCCGAACCTTTCCCTGGTCCTTCTTTCCGGGCTTTGCCTCCACACCGCTGCTCACATCGACTCCATACGGCCGAACGAAACGCACGGCATCCTCCACATTTTCCGGAGTCAGACCACCTGATAGAATGATGCGTCCATACTCTTTTGCTTTGATTGCGATGTTCCAATCAAACGTCTTTCCTGTTCCCCCATAGGTGCCTTCGCTCAGGGCATCGAGGAGGAAGGCATCAACGATGTAGTTCTTCATGACCTCAACATCATAGTCTTTGCCTACTCGAAACACCTTGATGACGCTCGTCTCGAAATCGACCAAGTCATCCGGGCCGACATTGCCCAGGAGTTGAACAGCACTCAGGTTCACATGGTTGACAATGTCGCGAACGAACTTCAAATCGGCGTTTACGAACACACCTATCTTGGATGTGTGCTTCGGCAGGCTTCTCACGATTTCAGCCGCCCGCCTGTGGGAAATGAACCGCGGACTTTCCTCAAAGAAGACGAAGCCGATGGCGTCCGCTCCGCACTTGATTGCATGCTGAGCATCTTCCATGTTCGTGATGCCACAGATTTTGACGAAGAGATCTTGCTGCATGCTACCTCGGTATGAGTTCCCGGACTGCTGCCGCCCTATCAGCACGCGTGACTACCCCTTCCCCGATCAGTGCGGCGCGAAAGCCCGCTTGACGAACCGCCAGTACGTCAGCAGCACTGCTGATGCCGCTCTCGCTAACGGCCAGCGCATCGGACCGAATGAACGGGAAAAGAGTCAAGGAGGTGCTGATGTTCACTTCGAATGTGGAGAGGTCTCGATTATTGACACCGATGATTTCAGCGCCAATGGAATTTGCGATCTCGATCTCCTTTTCAGTGTGTGTTTCGACGAGGACTGCCATCGCGAGAGAGCCAGCACATTCATGAAGTAGCCTTAGCTCACTCACTGTGAGCGCCCGGACTATAAGCAGAATTGCGTCCGCTCCCAGCGCACGTGATTCGTACACTTGGTATTCATCAACAATGAAGTCCTTCCGAAGAATCGGAAGGTCGACGACTTCCTTCACCTGCTGAATGTACGATTGATCTCCACCGAAGTACTTCGTGTCAGTTAGGACAGAGAGTGCGTGCGCTCCTCCAGCCCGGAATTCAACAGCGATCTTCGTGTGATCGAAATGTTCAACAAGCGTTCCTTTTGACGGGGATGCTCTTTTAACCTCGGCAATCAGAGCGAAAGGCACTCGGTTGAGAGCCCGCTTGAAAGGCCGCGGAGCCCCACTCGCGATCGCTCTTGCGATAATCTGATCTTTCGAGATGACCTTCTTCGCCGCTGCGACCTCTTTCCGTTTGTCTCCCAGGATTGTCTCGAGAATCGTCACGCCTGCAACTCTTCGCCAGACTTTCCTTCTGGAAACTGCACAACCCGCACCTGCCTGATCCGGCGGGCGGTCTTCGAGAGAATTGTGAACTGGAATTCCTGGAAGGCAATACTCTCGCCAATATCCGGCAGGCGCCCGAGTACTTTTTGCATGAACCCGGCAAGAGTTTCATATTCTGGCGCTTCAGGCAAATCTGTGATAAACTGTCGGTTGAAATCGCTGACGCTCAACCGAGCATCAACGATCACAGAACCATCCTTGGCAGGTTCGATCGCCTTGCTGACCTCGTCATATTCGTCATGGATCTCTCCGACAATCTCCTCCATGATGTCCTCCATCGTAATGATCCCCTCGGTGCCTCCATTCTCATCAGTCACGATAGCCAGGTGCGCCTTCTTCTGCTGAAACTCACGGAGCAACTGGCTGATTTTTTTCGACTCGGGGACAAAGAACACCGGACGAATAATGTCCTGCAGAAGAATAAGATCTCTGTGTTCGAGCAAGCTCAACAAATCCTTGCTGTAGATGATACCTATGATGTTGTCAATACTTTCGCGGTAGACAGGAAGCCGGGAGTATCCCTCATCGATCACCTTGCGGACCAGGACATCGCGGGGCATCGATATGTCAAGCGCAACGATGTCGGGCCGGGGGACCATGATCTCCTTGACTGTCGTGTCGGTGAACTCGAGTATGCTCTTAATAAGCTCGTGCTCAGCCGTGTCAATCGCGCCGCTGATCGTGCTTGCCTCGAGAACTTCTTTCAGATCTTCTTCCGAGAGCCTCGTCTTCACAAGGCCCCACCGTACCAACAGATCTCTCAATATGTTTCGGTTTGAATTCATGTCAGATTTCAGCTTTTCGATGCCTCTTTCCACTGCTTGATTTTCCTCATCGCAGCGCCACTCATAACTGCTTCTTGAGCCCGCCGGATCCCTTCAGTCAAGTCCCCTGCCAACCCCGCGACAATGATGGCAGCTGCAGCATTGAAGACGGCGATGTCCCGATGAGGTCCGTCCCGTCCATCCAGGATCTGCATAATAATCTGCGCGTTGAGCTCAGAGTCCCCCCCCTTTAATTCTGAAATCGAAGGAGGGCGGAAACCGAATGATTCCGCGTGCACTTCGTACGTCGATATTTCCCCATTCCGGAGCTCGCTTACTTTTGTCCACCCGAGTGTCGAGAATTCGTCAAGTCCACCTTCACCATGAACAACAAGTGCATGCTGAGACCCGAGCTCCCGGAGCACACCTGCGAGCACCTCCGTCAACGAAGGACTATAAACTCCCAGAAGTTGTCTGCGCGCACCGGCCGGATTCGTCAGCGGCCCCAGAATGTTGAAGATTGTCCTAATCCCCATGTCTCTTCTCACAGGTGCAGCGAACTTCATGGCGGCGTGAAGCTGTGGAGCGAACAGGAAGGTGATACCGACCTCGTCCAGAATTTGCGATACCCTCTCGGGGGAGATGTCCACGCTTATTCCCAGAGCTCGAAGCACATCTGCGCTTCCTGACTGACTTGAAACCGCCCGATTTCCATGCTTCGCAACGATCGCGCCTGCCGCACTTGCTATGATCGCTGCGCTGGTGGAGATGTTGAATGTTCCGGAACTGTCCCCCCCAGTTCCACATGTGTCGATGATCTCTGCACGCTTACTCCCGATGGGAGTCGATTTCTCTCTCATCGACTGAGCACATCCGGCGATTTCGGGTATGGTCTCTCCCTTCAGCCGCATCCCCATCAAGAAGGCGGAGATCTGAGCTTCGGAAGCGGCTCCAGACATGATTTCGTTCATTGTCTGGAATGCTTCGTCGCGGGAAAGATCCTGCTCGGACGCAAGTTTCTGTATGGCTTCGCGAATCATTGTCGCCGAGGTGCCCTTTGCCTGGTGCAGATGGTTTATTGAAGTTTGTCCTTACGGTTTTTCTTGCTTTCCTGGTCTATCTGCAGACCGAGTTCAGTGGCTTTGCTTTCAGAGAAATCGTGATGGCCTGCAAAGTAACGCAAAAACCCCTAAAACGAGAAAGCTCAGAACGAAAAGATGGTCTCTTGGCTGGTCGCTCCCCGCCAATACCACTCTAGTAAACAACCTCCTCCAAGAAAAGTCCTCTGGCTGGTGCAGCCATTCCAGCTCGCTCTCTGTCCTTGGCAATCAGAATCTCGGCGAATTCCTTGTACTCCCGGTGACCTCTTGCGACCTCAACCATAGTCCCGACCAGAGCCCGCACCATACCGTAAAGAAAGCGGTTAGAGCGGATTTCATAAACAATACCCGGGGCATTCTGAGTCCACTCCGACTTCCCAACTGTGCATCTGAAGTGATCTACATTCGTGTCTCTCTTGCAAAAGGAGGAGAAATCCCACTCGCCGATGACTGAACTGGCACAAGCATCGAGCAGTTTTCGATCGATGTCATAGCCGCCCACATACCAGCTGTAGTTACGTTGGATCGCAGTGGGCCGGAAAGAGAGATAGTATCGATAAACCCTGTACAATGCGCTATATCGTGCGTGAAAATCGCTGGGAACACTCTCGATGGATATGACAACTATATCCGCAGGCAATAGTGCATTCAGACTCTTCAGCAGTTGAGGCAGCTGTACTGATTTCAAGATTTTGAACGAGACTACTTGCCCTCTAGCGTGTACTCCGGCATCGGTTCGCCCCGCCGCTACCGTCACCGCAGGCTGCTGCAATATCTGGCCAAGAGCCTTTTCAAGCTCCGCCTGGACGGAAGGTCCGTTGGGCTGGACTTGCCAACCCACATAGTTTGTTCCGTCGTACTCAAGAAGTAGCTTAATGTTTTCCATGAGCCGTAAAAACAAAATCCCGCTTGTCAAGCGGGATCAGGCCGACGACTGAAGCGAGATTAGAACTCTCTCGTCAGCGTCAGCTCCAGAGCCTGTGTGGTAATTACACCACCAGCGCCGCCAGTGCTGAGTTGCCAGGATCCCAGCGACGGGACGCTGCTGTTGTATTCAGAAACGGATCTTGCTGCGGAAATGGCGGAAATGATCCGATTCAAGATCATCGCACCTACGATGAATTGCGAATTACGGAGGACTCCGTCACCCCTTATGCGCAAATCCTTGTAGTGCGCTCTATCTCCATCTGATGCCCACTGCCACGCGAAATTTGAGTTGGGATCGTATAAGAGATCGAACTGGCGATTCCTCAGCTTGGCTTCATTGTAGTCGAAAACACTGTTGAAATTACCCAGATCAACTGAAAATTGATCTCCCTTCCCCTCGAAGTTGACATCAGCATGTTGCGAAGCGAATGTTTGTGCGTCCTGTTTCAGCCAGCGACCGTACGAGCGATATCCACCATAGGTAATCCAGAGGGCGACGTCCGCACCCATGAAGTAGCGACCAGTTCGGAAATTACTGGCATAAAGATCACCTAAACCCGGTAAAATCAAGGAGTATCCAATTGCGACGATAACCGATTTCTTTTCGGTTCGAGACTGTCCTTCAAGGAGTAAAGGACCAGCCGCGAGAGCCGGGGTAGACCTCCCCAGGGCTTGAATGGATGGCTTCAAGGTAAATTGAGCCAGGGAAACACTCGTAACGAGCAAGATGCCGACAGCGGTTCGGTATAGGAGTCTTAGGCGCATAGTGATACCTCGGAAAAAGTTGGAATATTTGAGTGAGTTCCGTGATCAGAGGTATCAATTAATTGCCCGATGCAGTATTCCTCCTCGATATTTGTGATGGTCACCGAAGCTATGCGATTGGATAGACTCAGGTCGGATAGAGCCTTGACACGCACATATTCCCCTGTCAACCCTACCCAGTGACCAGTTTCAGACTTGTCCTCAAACAAAACGGCCCTGGTGGAACCCACGAGAGCGCTGTGGAATGTCCGGCGTTTCTTTACGCTCAGATTCCGAAGCTGTTCACTTCGCTGGAAGCGTATCCGAGGTTCGACTGTGCCTGGAATCGAAAGCGCTCCAGTGTTCGGCCTTTCAGAATAAGTAAAAACATGCAGGTAGGAAAGGGGCAAATCAACCAGGTAGCGATAGGTCTCATTGAACAATTCGTCCGTTTCGCCCGGAAAACCCGCTATGACGTCTGCCCCGATTCCTGCTTCGGGCAAGAGGGCTCTAATCTCAGTTATGCGATCGGCATAGAGATCGGTCAGGTAGCGCCTTCGCATTCCACGCAAAACGCTATCGTTTCCACTTTGGAGCGGGATGTGAAAGTGCTTACATATTTTAGAGTTAGATGCCCAGAGCGAAACCAACTCATCAGTAAGAAGATTGGGTTCAATCGAGCTAATTCGTATCCTCGCTAGCCCATCCACCTTCACGAGTTCCCTTAGAAGCTCCGGGAGACTGGATCCTATCTTCGTCCCGTAGTCACCAACATTTACTCCGGTAAGCACTACCTCCTGGTATCCCTCGCTGACGGCCATCAGTGCCTGCGAGACAAGGGATGGGATAGGTGTGCTCCTGCTTGCACCTCTAGCCAACGGAATTGTACAGAAAGCACAGGAATAATCACATCCATCTTGAACCTTCAAAAAGACCCGTGTTCGATCCATGGAGCCTACAGAGGAGGCCGGCAGGAATGTATCAGCGTTCTCGATTGGAGATACGAAGGTCCTGGCACATTCTGATTTGATGAAATCCCTGGTGTGTTGAAAAATGTCGTATTTCTCGTTCGTGCCCAGGACAAGGTCGACGCCTGGGATCGCTGCTATCTGCTCTGGCCGTAATTGAGCATAGCACCCGGCTACAATGATGTAGGCCCCTGGGGAATGCCGAAGAGCACGCCGAACAATTTGCCGGCATTCGCGGTCCGCACGTTCAGTCACACTGCAAGTGTTTATGACGCAGACGTCCGCTGGTTCATCAATCCCAACGACCTCGTATCCTTGGTCGCGGAATTGACGTGCTATTGTCGAGGATTCGGCAAAATTCAGCTTGCAGCCGAGGGTATGGACCGCCATTTTTCTCATAGATATGAAAAAGAGTTGCCCGACGAGACCGGGCAACTCTTCCCATGATGCGTGATCCTCATTAAACGTTCGATGACTCGGTCACTCCGTGTTCAGCCGACAGACCCGAAGACGTCATGATGTCCTTCAACGTCATAGGAGACAGCTTATGTGCGGAGACATAATCATCTACGATCATCTGCTCCTTGCCGCGCAAGTATTCGATGACAGACAGGACGATCTTCTTGTTGTCCTTGTCGAATTCGATTACTTCCAAAGGGAGAACATCATCAACGTGGAATGATTCGCTGATGTTCTTTACGGGTGTCTGAGAAAGCTGGGAAAGCGGCACAAAGCCATCGACACCGAGCGGGAGCTCCACGATGACGCCCTTTTCGATGATTCGAACGATCTTCCCCTCCACAGGCGTTCCGACCTTGTATGTCGTCTCAAATGCCTCCCACGGATTGTCCTGGATCTGCTTATGACCAAGGGAAATCCGACGCTGATCCACATCAATCCCCAGGATCACAACTTCGATCTTGTCTCCCTTCTTCACGACTTCGCCCGGATGGCGGATCTTCTTTGTCCAGGACAGATCGGAAATGTGCACCAAACCGTCGACACCCTCCTCTAACTCAACAAACACACCAAAGTTTGTGAGGTTTCGAACAACGCCCGTATGCTTCGAGCCGACAGGATATTTCTGCAGGAGCGTAAGCCAGGGATCTGGTTCCAACTGCTTCATCCCGAGGGAGATCTTTTTCCCATCTTTGTCGAGCGACAGGATCTGTGCGTTCACAATTTGCCCCATCGACACCATCTGCGAGGGGTGCTTGATATGCTGCGTCCAGCTCATCTCCGAAATATGGATGAGTCCCTCTATCCCCTTTTCGATCTCGACGAATGCGCCATAGTCCGTCAATGATACGACCTTCCCTGGCACCTTCGTGCCGACCGGGTACTTCACCTCGATGTTCACCCAAGGATGCGGCAGCAATTGCTTCATGCCAAGGGAGATTCTCTTCTTTTCCTGATCAAAGTCAAGAACAACAACGTTCACAGTCTGATCAAGTTTCACTACCTCAGACGGATGGCTAATCCGGCCCCATGAGAGATCCGTAATATGCACCAGGCCATCAACGCCTCCGAGATCCACAAACACACCGAAGTCCGTGATTGCCTTGGCATGGCCTTCGAGGATTTGACCCTTTTCGAGGCCCTCGAGGATGGTCTTTCGTTGACCGGCGAGTTCCTCCTCAACGAGGACTTTGTGACTCACAACGACATTTTCCGATGGATGATTGACTTTCACTACGCGGAAGTCCATTTCCTTGCCGATGAATGCGTCAAAATCCCTCACAGGTCGGACGTCAATCTGAGATCCGGGTAGAAACGCATCGATCCCTAGCAGATCCACGACGATGCCGCCTTTCGTCCTGCGCATGCAGCGCCCCTTGAGCACTTCACCGGTGTCGAATGATTTCACGACACGCTCCCAGACACGCATGAAATCTGCCCGTTTTCGCGAGAGGATCAATTGGCCATCCTTGTTCTCAACACTCTCAAGGAAGACTTCAACCTCTTCGCCAATCTTCAGTTCTTTGATATTCGGAAACTCCGAAACCGGGACAGCGCCTTCGGATTTGAATCCGATGTCCACGGCAACGTATGAATCCCCGATGTGAACGACCCGACCTTTAACGATCTGACCTTCGCTGATCGAGGTCATCGTTGTTTCGTACAGCTTCGAGAGTTCCTGAAATTCAGCGTCGGAATATTCGCGCTCTTCGATACTCTTGTTGCTTTCTAACGCTTCCAGCATTAAACCTCCAAAGAAATCTTACCCAAGCGACAGGTAATGAGCCCTTCGTCCCATCTCAGATGCCAGTCATCAGCACATCCTCATTGAGCGAACAGGCTTATATGTTTAGTTGAGGTGATTTATGAGTTAAGGATGACTGTATTGTGCTTGTTCAACATTCGTTGCTTGTGAGTCACATTTCAATTCGATTTCCTGCTTCACTTTTTCCATCAACCACTGCGGTGTTGATGTCGCTCCGGTGATGCCTACATTCGTGACTCCATGGAACCAGGAAGTCGAAAGTTCGGAAACGGTCTCAACGAAGAACGTTTTCGGATTAGCTTCCTTGGCAATATCATACAGCACCTTGCCGTTTGAACTTGTCCGACCAGCGACGAAAATCACGATGTCGTTGGAAGCGGCGAATTCCCTGATCTTCTTGTCACGACCGGATACCTGACCGCAGATCGTATCTTTTGCGTGGAACTCGATAGCTTCGTCTTCAATCGAACCGACAACGAGTTCCTTCACACGTTTTTGCAGCTCCTCCTTCAAACGATAGAACGTCGCCTTGTCCATCGTGGTTTGCGAAAAGAGAACCGTCTTCCGATCAAACGCGATCTTTTCGATCTCGTCTGTCGATTTTAGAACAATCGCTTCACCATTCGTCTGCCCCACAAGCCCGATGACTTCGGCATGATCCTTCTTGCCAAAGATCACGACCTGATAGCCGTCTGTGTAGAAGCGTCGAATCCTCTCCTGCACTTTCGTTACAACGGGGCAGGTGGCATCGATGATGGTGAGTCCAAGTTCTTCAGCACGCTTGAAGGTCGAAGGCGGCTCTCCGTGAGCACGAATGAGGACTTTCTTTCCCTTCAACTTCTCAAGCCCTGCTGTCGTGACCGTCTTCAGACCTTTGTCACCGAGGCGCTGAATCTCTACTGGGTTGTGAATGATGTCACCGAGAGAGTAGAGCTCTTCCCCTTCAGCCAACTCCTGCTCCGCAATGTCAATCGTTCGTACAACTCCCCAGCAGAAGCCGGAGAATTTATCGATGGTTACGTTCAATCGCCTCACACTCCCACAATATCCTTCGCTTTGTCAACGACGATCTGAACCTGTTGTTCAATACTCATCGAAGACGTGTCGACTTCGAGCGATCCGGGGGCTTTCCTCAAAGGACTTGCCTCCCGTGTCGAATCCAATCGATCCCGCTCCAGGATTTCTTGCTGGAGCTTCTCACTATCCACGGTGACGCCTTCAGCCTCGAGTTCGCTCTTGCGCCGTCTGACTCTCTCGTCAATTCGCGCTATCATAAAGATCTTAAGATCAGCCTCGGGCAAAACGACAGTGGCAATATCTCTTCCCTCAAGCACTACGCCGCCAGCTTCGGCCATTTGTCGCTGTTCACGGACGAGGACGTCACGTACTCCTTGATAGCTACTGACAGCGCTCACACTTTGTGTTACTTGCGCTGATCGGATCTCCCTCGTCACATCCCGGTCATCGACGTAGACCCTGTTACCTCCATCTGACCGCTCGAGCCTAATCCTTATACCTTCAGCGAGCGCTCCGATGCGGGCACTGTCCATAAGCGGGATCTTCTCTTCGAGCACTCGAAGCGTCACAGCCCGGTACATTGCGCCAGTGTCAATATGTAAATACCCCAACCGATCGGCCACTAGCCGAGCAGTCGTGCTTTTTCCCGATGCTGCCGGGCCATCTATTGCTATGACGATCTTTCGCAAGATTGGATAAATTGGATATGAAAGTTACGTAAAATATCATTGCTTATCAACTCGCGGATCTCATTTTCAGATTCTGAACTTGTTCTCTCTAGGTCAGGTTTTTCTTCGAATTCCGATGAATTTCAACTATCTTATCGTGATGAGAAAACTCACTCACGCAGAGATTGCCTCAAAAAGGATCAGCATGGAATCTTTGGCAACTGTCGATCGCCTTCCGGTTACCGTCGTCGTGGACAGCGTGCGGAGCCTCTATAACGTGGGTTCCATCTTTCGCACATCAGACGGCGTCCTGGTCGAAAGGCTCATCCTGACAGGGTTCACACCCATTCCACCTCGAAAGGAGATCGACAAGACGGCCTTGGGGGCTACACAAAGCGTCCCTTGGGAATATGTGAAAGAGCCCAGAGAAGCGATCCGTTCCCTCAAGAAGATTGGACTCAAGGCGTGTTGCCTTGAAATCACCGATCATGTCGTCCCATATTACAGCATCCGGCCCGCTGATTTTCCCCTTTGCCTGGTCATCGGCAATGAAATCACAGGAGTCTCCAAAGAAGCTCTAGCTGAATGCGACCTGGCTCTCGAAATCCCGCAATTCGGCATCAAGCAGTCATTGAATGTTGCTGTCGCTTATGGGATCGCTATCTTCGAGTTCAATAGGATCTGGAAGTCTAGCAGGGCACGAACCTAGAGACACAGACGAAAACCCACTATTTGCCACAAAGGCACCAAGCCACGAAGGAAAAGATTTGAATTCTTTCAGTTCTTGTGGTGCTTTGCGGTAAATTGAAAACAAAAAGGTCTCACTTTCTAATTGTGTTGGACTGACATATCTTGTCAG
>JACVXU010000286.1 GCA_015661185.1 Bacteroidota bacterium | reverse complement strand
AGCAAATTCTCGAAGTCGGCGCGGTATCCCATCTCACTAGTTTCCTGGTGGGAGAATTTCGACGAGATGGACTGGACATATTCTTCAAAGATATTCTTCATTGTTTCGTTTGTGACGAAGCGAACTTAAGAGAATAATATTGTTGATTAATCTACGTTCCAAGCGATCAGGTCACTGCCAATCTACACGAATAACGTGCCGTTTTCAATCGAAATGGCAGGCCGGCTGATTTGAACAAAGATGCATGGAGGTTTCGCCTTCGGTGTTTCCACGCGAAGCGAGAGTGCCGGGTCTTGTCAACTGCGCGCAGTCGGAATCATTCTCATTTCAAAGTCAACTCTTTGATTCTTAAGGACCTGAAGCGTCTGCACTTTCAGACGTGGAGGAACTTGAGAGCGAATTCAACTCGACCCTCTTCCTTTTTCCTCCAGCGGTTCGATCGCATCCCGTAATACCCGTTGTCCGATCACGGTTATTTCCTCTATCGACTTCGGCATAGAGACAAGAAGTCCGTAATTGCAGGTGTGAAGGGCCTCTTCCACATCATTGCCGCTTTGCAGCAATTCCCTTAATCCCGATCCCACCGAAGCCGCCAGCGTTGCCCACTCGTTCGGGAAACAGCTATGGAGAGCCTCTTCCCAGGTATGAGCCCACGTTTCAGCCTTTTCCGGCGATGCAAGAACTGCGGTGGCCAGCACACGACCAAGGTCCTTGTTGCTTCGTTTGATCCTTCGGTTTTCAATGAGGCCCGACATCAGGTCAGGTTTGATTCTGGGATGTTCCAACAAGTTCGCGAGTACCATCATTTCGGTCCGCGCACAGTAAATGCCGAATTCAGTCTTGACCGGCCAAAACTCGAGAAGTGAAAGAAATCGAAAACTCGGGAGGCCAAAATGCCCCGACGGCAATTCGATGCGGGTCCATTGTCCGCCAGGTCCCTGCCCGAGAGAGGGAACTGAGAGCAGCTCGATGAACCAATCCTTATGTCCAGGCGGATACAGCCAAATACCTGGCAATTGATCGTCTGGTGTGGAAGCTGTGCCTGGCTTTGTATGCTCGCCTTCATCACGGGGCACCCATCCTGCATCAAGGAGTGCCTTCACCACTGCCCTCCCTGATTCGACTGCTTTGATACGGGGTGAGAGCAGGCAATCGATATCCTTTGTGCGTACAGAATACGAGGCTTCGTCTTTCAGCAACAAGAAGCCAGCTGCAAGACTGCCGGCAACGATGATGTTCGCCTGGCATTGAACAGGAACTGCCGCAGCGACTTGCTCCAGCACTTTCTTGGGGGAAACAAGCCTCATACTGTTCCAGCTCCGTTACGGATGAGAAACTCCAGGAAATCACGTGCCTGCGATTCCATTCTCATCTCATGAAGATCAAGAAGACATTCAACCGCGTCAGCCCACACCTCGCCTGCAGGATCTCGATGAAAGAGGGAATCAGCCCGACGCACAAAGTGTATGACAAGCTGGGGAGCAGCCAGGCGATCTCGTGTTTCTTTCAAAGCGGGATCGAGGCTCTCGAGAAAACTGAGGTCGCCTGCGCCAGCTGATGAATGAACGGACAAATCGAGCCGGGGGCTCCCCACGATATCAAGTTCGGGATAGTATTGCCTTGCGCCGAAGACACCGCCGACAGCAATACCGGGATGCTGCATTTTTTGGAAACGCTTGAGGAGCTGCTCGGACGATCTTGGTTGCCCAGAGACATCTTTAAAATATTTGGTCAGCCGGGCAGAATCGGAATTTGCAAGAAGCCTTGCCCATTCGTCTTTTGGGAACCGGGAGAGCTCTGCACTCCGATCGGAGTGTCGCACAATGTAAGCGTCAAGGCGTTTGAGGGCCGACGCGACAGATGGATAGGAGCAGCCAGCAATCTTTTTCAAATTAGTGATCTTCACGCGACCTTCTCGGCGCAGCCACAGGAGCGTGACGATTTTCAAGATTTCATAATAGCTTTCACCTTTGCGGACTTTTCCTTTGCGGGCCGACGAACTCTCGCGAACGAAGTCACTCAGCAGGGCTTGTTCGTTACTGCTGAGATCTTTTGATATGCCAAAGTACTTGCCTCCTTTTGCGCGGACAATACTCAGGCGATTGGTCAGCTCCGGACGAACAACGGAAAGGAAATCGTGCCACACTTCCGATAGCCGCCTCTCCGTTATCCTGGGGTCTATCAAGAGTGCAAACGCATACACTTCCGGATTCCTCGCAATTCTCCCTGTCAATTCCACGAGCAACATCTGTAGCTCACGCACAGAGTTTGTTCCGGTCTTTACTTCAATCAGGGTGCTGCCGATCATTTTATCGGGTTGGAGCTTTCTGTCGAGTCGGTTTCGCATCTTTCGGATCGAATCAATCTTGGGATGATTGCTTCACTAAAGTTATCGTCTTGAAATTAAAGTTGCAAGTAAATAATATAGTTGCAACTAAATATTTAGATAGCAACTACAAATGTTGAAATTGCTTGTTTTTCGCTGTTTTCTTTGAGTCGGGCTGTTTCTCAGAGACCTTTTTGAGTGCGAAAGGGCGGCGGAAGCATAACGGCGGGACATACCACATCAAAAAGCTACAACTGTTCGGAGAGAAAGGCAAGCGGGTGACGCCGTGTGAGATACAATCACGAGGGACCATCAAACGGAAATTGCCGATATTTAGACTTCCTCGGCGTGGCACCTATTTCATCAACAACATTCTCTTCGACGTGACGGAGGATACCTGCCACACTTCAGCAGTCGATCGCGCCGAGAGGGTGCACACATAGACACCGCTCGTCAGCTTTCCTGCATCGAATGTCACCTGGTACCGACCGGGATGTTGCTCAGCATTGGCTAATGTCGCAACCGATCGCCCAAGAACATCATATACTCTGAGGTTCACAAAGCTGAAAGCTGATAGCTGATAGCTGATCGCTGTACTTGGATTAAACGGGTTGGGAAAATTTTGGTACAACGTCGGTGTTTCTGGTCCAACGGAGGACTTGCTCTGTCCGACATCCGTCGTCTGCGGAAGCATCCAGGGCTGCGTCCATGCAGTCTGATTGAGACTGTTGCTGATCTCGGCGCGGACGTATCCTTCGTTTTCCATTATGGTGTACGCAGCTTCGTTCGCATGGACAACCGCAAGTTGCCTGCCTGAGCTTCCAATGAATGTGACTCTCGTTCCGTTGGGACTCCGCACATAGAGTTTCTCCGGAGAATAGCCGATGGTGTCCAGCTCAATGCCGTTGCTCGCGTAGAACTCGCCGTTCCGAATTGCGTTGAACAGCGTATCAGGATGCTTTGAGGAGGCATAAACGCAGATCCATCCTTTGCCAAGGTGGCTCTCTTTGTGTGCGTCGTCCGATGCGACACCAAAGAGAAGCCTTCCTGTGGTCAACACACTGTCCCACAGGGATGTATCGAATCTCGTCGGCGTGTCTGTGTTGACGTTATACACCTCGAAGTGCCGGAGATTCTGCTTCATATCATTGATCACCTGCAGCGCGGTTATGGGAATTACTGACCAGCGGGGATGATTGAGAAAACCGATTCCGCCCTGTGCCGCGATTTCATCGAGCAGCTGCTGGTGTGTTTTGTCGCGCCCACCGATCTGGCTTTGTATTTTCATCGCCGTGAAATGTCCCCACCGTCCGCTCCCCGAAATACCTGCTTCCTCTCCGCTGAAGACTGTGAGGTCGGGAGATGAGAGCGCGCTGAAGTCGAAGTACGCAACATGATTGGTAAAGACCAGGAAATCATAACCTGCAGCTTTGTAGGCTGCGACCACAACCTCGGGGGTCCACGTGGTGGTGGCATCGCCGCTGAGAGGATACGAGTGGGTATGCGTATTGCCTTTATAGTAGTGTTTCTGTGCAACGGAAATGCCGCTCGCGATAAGGAGCAGCAACAGGAGAGTCTTTGTCTTCATTCTGAGTTCTTTCACGAAGGCAGAAAGACAAGTTGATGATCCGACGACGGATCAAGCAAGCAAAGAATTCGCGGAAAGTCAATCTTCAGCGCGTCCCTCCCACTCGTTCCGATGCTACTTGATCGCCTCTTTCAGCGGGACGCCGTCGAGGTTTTTCGGCGCCTTTAACCCGAGTCTTACTGCTATCGTCGGAGCAATATCGACCGTATGTACAAGTCGGTCGACATTCTTTGGAGCCCCTCCGGTTCCCCAGAAGACGATCGGAACAGTC
>JACVXU010000082.1 GCA_015661185.1 Bacteroidota bacterium | reverse complement strand
CCTCTACTTCTCACCGAGAATAAAGGCTTCGTTCTCCGCATCGGAGACCGGTATCCTTCTTTATCAAACCGAGTTCACATCGCATACCAGGATGACAATTATCGATCGGACCGGCAGGGAGGTGCAGTCGTATTTCGACCGAACTCTCGTTGGGGGAGCGAAGCTCTCCAGGGACGGGAAAATCACCGCCTATGGACAGGATGAATCCCGAAAAGGCACTCCGGACATTTGGCTCTACGACATCGGACGGAGCATTAGCACCCGCTTCACGTTCGACTCTGGCACCGAAATGAATCCGGTGTGGTCGCCCGACGGGATGTCTATCGTTTACAGTTGGGTCAGGGGGGCGTTCGCAGATCTCTACATTAAAAATGCGAATGGTACCGATACAGCACAAGTTTTGTATTCGTCGAACTTCGGCAAAACTGCGAGTGACTGGACTTCTGACGGGCGGTTTATCGCCTTCTCGGCTGTAGTTGCCGCAAAAACGAAAGTGGATCTTTTTGTTCTCCCGCTGTTCGGCGACCGCACACCTATCGAATTTCTGAAGACTGAATTCAATGAGGGGGGTGGTAAGTTCTCCCCGGATGGGCGATGGATTGCATACTTCTCCGATGCATCAGGCCGAACCGAGGTCTACATTCGCCCTTTCCCAACCTCCGGTGCTCAGCGGCAGATCTCAAGATCAGGTGCGGCCCTCGGAGGCTGCTACTGGCGGCGGGACGGCAAAGAGATTTGCTACGTTGCGGCAAACCGGAAGGTCGTGTCGGTCGGGATCTCTGCCAAGGGGAACATGCTCGAGATTGGAAATGAGCAGGAGTTGTTTGATTTGGATGCACGGGGTCCGGCAGGCCTCCACGATATGACCGGGGATGCAAAGTCGTTTCTGGTAACGGTGGCTCCCGCTGCCCGCGTTCAGCCAATCACCATGGTGACGAACTGGGATGCGGAAGTGAAGAAGAAGTGAAGGAGTGAGATGGTAGGTAGTGGACGGCAAACAGTGAACCGTAAGCAGACAGAAAACTCTGAGTGTCAGACGGAAGACGTAAGAAGGTGTCTCGTGTCATCAGGTGATCGGGTCATCGAGCGATCGTGCCATCGAACCAATTAACCACTTAACGAAGGCGTTACTTGTCATGATTGGACAAACTATTTCGCATTACAAGGTTCTTGAGAAACCCCGCCACAAAGACGGCGGGCAAGTCGGCAAAGGTGGACCCGTCCGCCGACGCGTCTGCCGAAGCGTCAGCGAAGGCAGAAGCCCCTTCCCGGAGCACATAACTCTATGATAGGATCAACTATCTCACATTATAGAATCCTGGAGAAACTAGGCGAAGGCGGAATGGGCGTCGTCTACAAAGTCCCAAAATCACCTGCGAGCGTTTTCAAGCGAGCAGTTGTGATTTTGAGGATCCCGCCGCTGTTTGGCGGGACCTCCACCAAGGAGATGATGAAATGATCGGACAGACAATCTCTCACTACAAGATTCTGGAAAAGCTCGGCGAAGGCGGTATGGGTGTGGTGTATAAGGCTCAGGACACCAAACTTGACCGCACCGTCGCCCTCAAATTCCTCCCTCATCATGTCGCAGCATCGAGTGATGACAAAGCCCGTTTTCTCCAGGAGGCAAAGGCTGTGGCCTCCCTTACGCATCCCAACATCTGCACGATTCACGGTGTTGAGGAAGAAGACGGGAAGGCCTTCATCGTCCTGGAATACGTCGAAGGCAAGACGCTTAAGGACCTGCACGAGGTTATTCCACTGAAGCAGGCCATTGAGATGGGTATTCAAATAGCCGATGGACTTGCCGCCGCGCATGAGAAAGGCGTTGTCCACAGGGACATCAAACCTGATAACATCATGATCCGCAAGGATGGGCGTGTGCAGATCATGGACTTCGGGCTGGCAAAGCTCAAGGGCGTTTCTCGACTCACAAAGGAAGGCAGCACAGTGGGTACGGCGGGCTACATGTCCCCCGAGCAAGTGCAGGGGCAGGACATGGATCACCGCACGGATATTTTTTCTCTGGGCGTTGTGCTCTACGAGCTGTTTGCAGGTGAATCCCCATTCAAAGGAGTTCACGAGACTGCGATCACGTATGAGATTGTCAATGTGGACCCTGTCCCTCTCTCGGCTGCCAAGCCGGATATCGACCCTCAACTTGATGCGATTGTGTTGGAATGTCTTGAGAAGGAACCAGCCGAGAGGTATCAGTCCGTCGCCGAGGTGGGCAAGGATCTGAGACGATTCAAACGGGAGTCGAGCCGCACACGCGCCAGTCGCGTATCCACAGTTCGCAACGTGTCTCAGCCTTCCGCAATCGAAGCTACCGGTCCAAATGAGCAGAGCGTCCCCGGGACAATCTTTTCAAAAGAACGGATCTTTTGGCTGGCGGGGTTTTTGGTATTGCTCGTTGGTGGATTGACCGTGACGTTTCTCTATGTGCGCGAGACGACAACGGAAGCGCGAACATACCGCGCGATGATAATGCCCCCCGAGAAGAACATTTTTTCGACGACCTTTGGCGGACACATCGACGTTTCTCCCGACGGTCACATGGTGGCTTTCGTCGCACGGGATACAACGGGCAAATCGCTCTTATGGGTCAGGCCGTTGAATTCCCTCGTCGCCCGACCTCTCGGCGGCACAGAGGAAGCCTCCTATCCTTTCTGGTCCCCCGATAGTCGCTTCATCGGATTCTTCTCGGGCAACAAAATGAAAAGGATTGACGCATCCGGAGGTCCAGCTCAAACTATCTGTGATGCAACAGCGGGCCGGGGAGGGGCGTGGGGTCAAGATGGTACTGTTCTTTTTGCACCACATCAGAATGCTTCTCTTCTTCGCGTTGCCGCGGCCGGGGGAATACCGACGGCCGTCACCAAACTTGACAGTGTCCGTCACGAAACCGGTCACCGATGGCCCCACTTCCATCCTGACGGTGTGCACTTCTTCTATCTCGCGCGCACCGTGACTGGTGGCACCGGGGAAGCGGATGCCGTGCGCCTCGGTTCGCTCAGAGATTCCACGATGAAGAACGTCGTTGTTCCTGCGAGTTCCAATGCGGTATTCGCATCCGGGCATCTGCTCTTCATGCGTGAGCAGTCGCTGATGGCTCAAGAGTTTGACGCGAGCGAACTGGTATTGGTGGGCGACGCATTTCCAATCGCCCAGGAGGTACAATACGACCCGGCATTCGGCAGAGCTACCTTTACGGCTTCTGACAATGGAATTCTCGTGTACCAGAGCGGCTCCACTCAGGGGGGAACCCGCCTTGCCTGGTACGATCGAAGCGGAAAGCAGTTGAGCACCTTTGGCAGACCAGCTATCTACTACAGTCCCCGCCTGTCCCCGGACGGCAAACGGCTCGCCGTGGACCTCTACGAGGCCCAATCACGAAATGTTGATGTCTGGGTCTGTGAACTTGCACGCGATGTGTGGTCACGCTTCACGTTTGAACCCGGCGTCGATCGAAGCCCCGTCTGGTCACGTGACGGTAACACTATTGTGTTTTACTCGAACCGGAAAGGGCGTGTGGATTTGTATCAACGACCGGCCAGTGGAGCAGGCAACGAGGATCCTTTCTTCGAGTCGGACATTGACAAGCTCCCCAATGACTGGGCTCCCGATGGAAAATCCTTTCTCATTACATCGACCGGGAATCCGAGAACAAGGAATGACTTATGGATATTGACGCTTTCGGGAGATAAGAAGGCAATTCCATTTCTGCAAACGGAATTCAACGAGGGTGCCGGTACTTTCTCCCCGGACGGAAGATGGATTACCTACAACTCGGACGAGTCAGGCAAAAACCAGATCTATGTACGGCCTTTCCCCGGGCCGGGAGGAAAGTGGCAGGTTTCAACCGCGGGTGGCCGACAACCGATATGGAGCAGGAACGGGAAAGAGATTTTCTTCATCAGTGATGACAACAAGCTCTTTTCGGCGCCGGTCAGGTGGAGCGGGGCAACCTTCGAAGTTGGAACGGTACAGCCGCTGTTTGAGATTCATGCGATGCCAACAAATCATCCTTATGATGTGACGGCCGATGGGCAGCGGTTTCTCGTGAACACACTTATTGGTGAAACCTCCTCCGGACCGGTTACGCTTGTCATCAATTGGGATGCTGAGGTGAAGAAGAAGTGATGGATCGTGATCGGCAAAGCAGTGAACCGCTCACCGGACTCACACCCGTTGAACCCGGCGAGATCGAAAAGCTCATCGCTGAAAAGGGGATTTTCGAATAGTCACAGGAGGATTCGCCATGTTCATGCGCACAGTCAAGATGTTTGTCAAGCAGAACGAGGTACCATACTTCCGTGCTCTCTATCAGGAGCAGATCCTTGAGGCCTTCGCCAAGGTTCAGGGGTGCCGGTACGCTGCTCTCCTGCAAAGCACGCACAATCCAGAAGAGTGCATCTCCCTGACATTCTGGACCTCGGAAGCTGAGGCCCGGGCGTATGAGCAGAGCGGAGAATATGAGCAACTGGTCAGGATCCTGAGCCCCCATTTCTCCGAATCATCAGAATTGCAGATCCGGCTGACGAAAGATCTGAAGATCGAATATTCATCTTCCAAAGATCCTGAAGTGCGGAAATTTGAGGTTGATTCTCATCAGGATTCCAAATCCACAGGAGAGATCTTGCTGAGGATGGTCTCGCTCAAATTCAGGGAAGGAAAGGTTGAGGAGTTCAAGAAACATTACGAGGAGAAAGTCATTCCGGTTCTTCGCTCTGTCGATGGTTTTCGTCGCGCGTTTCTGGCTGCTCCATCCGACAGCCCGAATGAATTGATTTCCGTGACGGAATGGGAAAATGAACAGGCGGCACGGAAGTACGAGCATGGAGGTCAATTCGACGCCATCCTAGAATCGCAGCGTCATTTCTTCTCAGGATTGTACAATTGGGGAATAAGGAGAGAGAAGGAAACGGGAAGCAAGGTGGCCACGAGTGAAGACGTTACGGTAGACTATCACCACGTCCTGGTTGGCAGGAGTTTCGGGTAGAGAGATTGGAAAGGATATAACCATGATTGGAACTACTGTTTCTCACTACAATATCCTGGAAAAACTGGGTGAAGGTGGAATGGGTGTGGTCTACAAAGCCCAGGACACGAAGCTCAACCGCGCTGTCGCCCTGAAGTTCCTGCCGACACACCTCTCGGCATCAGAACAGGACAAAGCACGCTTCCTCCAGGAGGCCCAGGCTGCCGCTTCCCTGAGTCACCCGAACATCTGCACCATTTACGGTATCGACGAGCATGAGGGGCCCGCCTCCGCTGACGCTCTGTCGGGCAAACAGATCTTTATCGCCATGGAACTGGTGGAAGGCCAAACGCTGCGGGACAACAAACAATCCTTCTCCATAAAGCAGACCGTCGACATCGGCGTCCAAATCGCCGATGGACTGGCAGCGGCACATGAGAAAGGGATCGTGCATCGGGACATCAAGCCCGAGAACATCATGGTCCGCAAGGATGGGATTGTCCAGATCATGGATTTCGGGCTTGCAAAATTGAGAGGTGCATCCCGACTCACCAAAGAAGGAACGATGGTCGGCACCGTTGGCTACATGTCCCCCGAGCAGGTGCAGGGACAGGAGACAGACCATCGGACAGATATTTTCTCGCTGGGTGTCATTCTGTATGAAATGCTGTCCGGACAGTCGCCGTTCAGGGGTGTGCACGAAACGGCGATCATCTACGAGATCGTCAATGTCGACACTGCCCCGCTCTCGTCGCTCAAACCGGAGATCGATCCCGAACTTGATGCGATCGTGCTGGAGTGTCTGGCGAAAGAGAAAACGGAGCGGTACCAATCCGTTGCCGAGGTGGCGAAGGAATTGCGGCGCTTCAAGAGAGAATCCAGCCGAACGCGTGTCAGTCGAGTCTCAATCACGCGTGAGGCATACCGGCCTTCCGGCATTCAGACTTCCGGGGGTGTCATACGCGAAGAGGGACACGCTCAATCTTCGAAACGATCTGCCGTGAGGAATCTTCTCACCGGAGAACGGCTCGCCTGGGGAGGAATTGTTGCGGTGCTCTTCGCCCTGGCGATAGTCCACGTTCTTGAGGGAACGCCGGAAATCCGCACATTTCGCTCGACGATCTTGCCGCCGGATAAATCGGTTTTTGCCACAACATTCGGCGGACATATTGCTCTCTCTCCTGACGGCCGTTTGTTGGCATTCGTGGCGAAAGATTCTGCCGGCAGGTCGTTGCTTTGGGTGCGGCCGCTCAACGCCATCATAGGCCAGCCTCTGAATGGCACTGACGATGCTACGTTCCCCTTCTGGTCGTCGGACAGTCGCACCATCGGGTTTTTCGCCGGCGGAAAACTCAAGAAGATCGAAGCATCGGGCGGGCCTTCTCAAGTGATCTGCGATGCCGAAGGAGGACGTGGAGGATCATGGAGCCACGATGGGACAATTGTGTTTTGTCCGTCGGGAGGAAGGTTTGCCATCTACCGCGTTTCCTCCGCAGGGGGAGAACCGGCCGCCGTCACAACCCTCGACTCGAGTCTGAGCGAACAGAGCCATCGCTGGCCGTTCTTTCTACCGGATGGCCGCCATTTTCTCTATGTCACGCGCACGACGTCGGGTGCAACCACGGATATGGATGGGATCTATGTGGCATCCCTGGATACGACAGTCAAGCCGCACCTTTTGTTCCATGGCAGCTCGAGTGCGGCCTACGCCGGTGGTCATCTTCTCTTTGCCCGCAGTCAAACACTGATGGCCCAGCCATTCGATGCGGCAAGCCTCACGACGACCGGCGAAGCGTTTCCGATCGCTGAGGGAGTGTACTTCGAAAGCTTCACGAGCAGAACGTCGTTCTCCGCGTCCACCAACGGTGTGCTCGCGTATCAGACAGGCGCTGGATCGGCAGGCGTACTGCTGCCCTGGTTTGACCGACGCGGGAAACAGGTCGGCGCCATCGGCCAGACCTTGTTGTGTTATGATCTTCGCCTCTCCCCCGATGGGAAGAAAGTTGCCGTTTCTCAGTACGATTCGAAAAACAGGAATCTGGATATCTGGCTGTACGAGATCGGTCGCACCGTCTGGACGCGATTCACTTTTGATCAGGCAACCGATCGATGGCCGATCTGGTCACCCGATGGGAATACGATCGTCTTCAGTTCCGCGCGCAAAGGACCTGCCAACTTGTATCGACGACCCTCAAGCGGTGCTGGAGGCGACGAAGCACTGCTCGAATCGAATCGCGACAAGATCGCCAGCGACTGGTCACGAGATGGCAGATTCATTACCTACGTTGCTGATGATCCGAAGACGAAAACGGACATCTGGATTCTTCCGATGACTGGAGAACGCAAACCGTTCCTCTTTCTCCAGACAGAATTCGCAGAGGGGAGGGCGAAATTTTCCCCGGATGGTCGTTGGATCGCGTATCAATCCAACGAATCCGGCAGGATCGAAATCTACATACGACCGTTTCCCGGCCCGGGCGGCAAGTGGCAAGTTTCAACAGGTGGCGGGACATATCCCCATTGGAGCAGTGACTGCAGAGAACTGTCTTATCTGGCGATGGACAAGATCATGACGGCCGAGATTAAGCTGGGTGCATCGTCCATTGACGTGGGATCCGCGAAACCCTTGTTTCAGTTCCGCCCGTTCGCCGGTGCTGGAAGAGACCTCTATGATGTCACTCGAGATGGACAGCAGTTCCTCGCGGTTTCGGTGGGAGGTGAGGAGAGCTCTTCACCGATTACGCTTGTGACAAACTGGGATAGGGAGCTCAAGGTGAAATGAATCACCTTGGATCAGTGAGGACAGAGGTATGCTTGGAGGAACTGTAGCACATTATGAGATTCTCAAAAAGCCCCGCCACAAAGATGGCGGGCAAACACCGAAACAATCGGGGCACGTTGGACAGATAAGAGCGAGATCGAACCATCGGGTCATTGGGTCATCATATCATCGAACAAATTAACCACTCACCACTTAACCAATTCTCATGATCGGTCAAACGATTTCACACTATCCCGACACGAAACGTCGGGATGCCAAAAAACGGCACAAGATTCTTGAGAAGCCCCCGACTGCGTCGGGGCAAGTCCGCGAAGTGCCAAACTTCCCGACGCCTGCCTGCGTGCCGAACACTTCGGCAGGCAGGAGTGTTTTCCAACGAGTCGTTGGCAGTTTGAGCATCCCCGCCTGCCATCGTGAATCTCTCGAGGCGGGCAGGCCGCCGCTGTCTGGCGGGAGCTGCATAGTGAGATGCCAATGATCGGCTCAACGATTAGTCATTACAAGATTCTTGAAAAGCTTGGCGAAGGTGGTATGGGCGTTGTCTACAAGGCCCAGGATACCACACTTGACCGCCTCGTCGCTCTCAAGTTTCTCCCTGACCATGTCTCAGCCGGGTCTGAAGAACTTGAGCGATTTGTTCAGGAAGCGAAGGCCGCAGCTGCTCTAAACCATCCCAACATCTGTACGATCTATGGCATCGAATCGGCAAATGGACCCGCCTCCGCAGGTGCTCCGGCGGGCAAGAAACATTTTATTGCCATGGAGTTCGTGGACGGACAAACTGTTCAGGAGAAGAAGTCCTCCCTCTCTTTCAAGCAGGCCCTGGATGCGGGCATCCAGATCGCTGAGGGGCTGGCCGCAGCGCACGAAAAAGGGATCGTTCATCGGGACATTAAACCTGAAAACATCATGATGCACAAAGATGGGCGCGTGCAAATCATGGATTTCGGGTTAGCGAAGCTTCGAGGAGTCTCAAGGCTGACGAAAGAAGGAAGCACCGTTGGCACGGCAGGATACATGTCACCCGAGCAAATCCAGGGTGCGGACATCGATCACCGGTCTGATATCTTCTCCCTCGGCGTTCTCCTTTTCGAAATGCTGACCAAAGTTCTCCCCTTCAAAGGTGTTCATGAAACCGCGATGGCATATGAGATTGTGAATGTTGATTCTCCTCCGATGTCGTCTGTCAATCCGGACATCCCCCCTGAACTGGATGCGATTGTCCTCGAATGCCTGGAGAAAGATCCGAAAGAGCGGACTCAATCTGCCGGACAGGTGGCAGTAGACCTGAAGCGCTATCGGAGGTCATCGAGCCGTCAGAAGGCGAGCCGCATGACCGCCGCGCGGCCATCACTCACGATTCCTTCTCATCAGAGTGAAGTCAACTTACAACCGACGCGACAGTGGAAAACGCTTCTCCCATGGATCATAGCCTCGGTTCTGACCATCCTTCTTCTCTTGCTCGGAATCAAATCCTTTTCTTCATCAAACGACAGGTCATTGATTACAGCTGTCATCGCGCCGCCGGAGAAAATGAATTTCTACCTCTACGGAAATATTGCCGGACCAGCGGCCCTTTCCCCTGATGGGAAGCGACTTGCGTTTGTGGCTGCCGATTCCGCCGGCAAACGATTTCTTTATGTGCGTTCGCTTGATGCGTTGGTCCCTAAACGATTGGCCGGCACGGAAAGCGCCCTCCATCCTTTTTGGTCACCCGACAACCAGTTTATCGGGTTCTTCTCGCAGGCGAGGCTGAAGAAGATTGATGCGTCCGGCGGTGCCCCCATAACCATTTGCAACGCCGCAAATTCACGCGGCGGAACGTGGAATAAAGACGGTACCATCATCTTCACTCCTGGACCCGGCAATCCTCTTTCTGTGGTTTCGGCCGCAGGCGGAACCGAAACGGTATTGACCAAATTCGATTCTCTTCAGAAGGAAAACTCACATCGGTGGCCATCATTCCTTCCCGATGGCGGGCATTTTCTCTACTTGGCGCGGAGCGTCACGGGCGGCAGCCAGGGCGAGGGGGGACTTATCCGCGTTGCTTCGCTTGATGGAAAGACTCATAAGACTCTCGTGCCTGCGATCTCAAATGCCGTCTACGCATCCGGTCATATTCTCTACGTCCGGGGAACAACACTGGTAGCTCATCCATTTGATGAAAGCTCCCTTGAACTGAATGGGGAACCAATAACGATTGCCGAAAACGTGACCTATGACCCATCGACCAATCGGGGAATGTTTACGGGTTCTTCGAACGGTGTCCTGGTGTATCAGACCGGAGAAGCGGTGATCGGTTCCCGACTTATGTTTTACGATCGGTCCGGCAAATCGACAGGAGTGGCAAGTGAGTTATCGGAGTACTATTATCCGCGTCTATCACCCGACGGCAATCGTGTCTCCAGCTACGTATGGGATTCCCAATCTCACAATGCCGACATCTGGATTACTGATTTTGTGCGGCGACAGAAAACACGGTTCACATTCAATGCTGCGTTGGAAATCAATTCCGTGTGGTCTCCTGATGGAAGCCGCCTGATCTTCGATTCCAATGCAGAGGGTAAATTCAATCTTTATCAGAAGGCGACAAGCCATACGGGAGGAGAGACTCTTTTACTCCGGTCGAACCGCGACAAGAACCCATGTGATTGGTCGAAGGACGGGAAGTTCCTTCTCTATCAGGAAAACGGTGGTTTGAAAACACAAATTGATCTGTGGGTGTTGCCGTTGAATGGAAATCATGAGCCCGTTGCATTCCTGCAGACTGAGTTCAACGAAGTTGATGCCCGTTTTTCCCCTGATGGTCGCTGGATCGTGTACGTTTCCGACGAGTCGGGCCAGATGGAGGTCTATATACGATCATTTCAAGAACCCGGCGTGCAGGCAACGTCAAAGAGCAACAGCTCGTCGGGTGAACAAAGGCAAGTTTCAGTTTCTGGCGGCGACTCTCCGCGATGGCGAGGCGACGGGAAAGAGATATACTATTTCAGTCACGACAACAAGATGATGGCTGCGGACATCTCCGTCAAAAACGGTTCGATCGAAGTGAGCCAAGCCCATCCTCTCTTCGAATTTCCTTCGATTGTCCAGCTGCCCAACAGCGACTTTGACGTCACTTCCGATGGCAAGAAATTTCTGATTAACGTGCCGTTTGAGAGACAGAATCAAACACCGTTGACGCTTGTCCTGAATTGGGAGTTGTTGGTGAAGAAGAAATGAGACAATTCCTATGATAGGCCAGATAATATCCCACTATAAGATTCTTGGGAAACTTGGTGAGGGGGGCATGGGCGTTGTTTACAAAGCCCAAGACACCACTCTCGACCGCGTCGTCGCTTTGAAGTTCCTCCCAGACCATGTCGCGGCCGGATCTGACGAACTTGCACGATTCGTTCAGGAAGCAAAGGCCGCGGCTGCATTGAACCATCCCAACATCTGTACTATCTATGGCATCGAGCAATCGGGTGGAAAACATTTCATTGCGATGGAATTCGTAGACGGACAAACCCTCCAGGAGAAGAAGTCCTCCCTGTCGACGAAGCAGGCTCTGGATGTGGGTGTTCAGATTGCCGAAGGACTCGCCGCAGCTCACGAGAAAGGTATCGTCCATCGGGACATCAAACCTGAAAATATTATGTTCCGTAAGGATGGACGTGTGCAGATCATGGATTTCGGGCTGGCAAAGCTCAGGGGTGCATCGCGACTTACAAAGGAAGGTTCAACGGTCGGGACTGCCAGCTACATGTCCCCGGAGCAGGTCCAGGGACAGGAGACCGACCATCGATCTGACATCTTTTCGCTTGGAGTTCTACTGTATGAGATGCTCGCCGGTCAGCCACCGTTCAAGGGTGTGCACGAAACTGCGATCGCCTATGAGATCGTGAATGTCGACTCACCTCCCCTGTCGTCGATCAAGCCGGAGATCACACCGGAACTGGATGCGATCGTACTGGAATGCCTTGAAAAGGACCCAAACGAGCGAACGCAATCGGCGAAGCAGGTGGCCGTCGACCTGAAACGACACAGGCGGGAGTCGAGCAGATCACGGCTTTCTCGATCCGTGCCGGCGCGGACCTACAGTTCCGCATCTCCAGATCAAACCGCAGAGAAAGCCAGCTCGTTCATTCCGTTCCACCAATACCTCTGGCCCGCGACCGCAGCCGTCTTGTGTGTCGCACTGGCCCTCTTGGCCTGGAGCCCATGGCGACCGGAACAAACGTCGCGCCCCGTCATGCGGTTCTCCATAAACCTCCCCGAGAACTCACTCATACTCACCACATCTTCACTCGACATCACTGCCGATGGAAAGCTGCTCGCCTATGCCGGCGGGTCCGGAGTGAGTTCGCAGATCTTTCTCAGGAGAATGGACAAGCTCGGGGTCCAACCCCTCGCGGGCACCAGTGGAGCGCTGTATCCATCGTTTTCCCCCGACGGCCGGTGGCTGGCATACGAAATCGGCGGAACTCTGATGAAAATCCCCGTTTCAGGCGGCGCATCGCAGAAGCTCTGCAATATCCAGGGCCTCTCGCGAGGAATAACCTGGGAGAATGACCATTCGATCCTGTTCGGACATGTGAACAGGGGGATCTTTCGGGTTTCGGCGAACGGCGGAGAACCGGAGCCCGTCACGAAGCTCGATTCGGCGAACGGAGAGATCAGTCACAGGTTTCCTCAGCTCCTTCCGGACGGGAACACGATCATCTATACGGTAAAGCAGAACAACATTTCAACCTTTGATGATGCGATCATCGTTGCTCAACGGCTTGACTCATATCTTTGCCGTTCCTATGGACGCGTCGTCCCTCACCCTCCAGGATCAGCCAGTTGCGCTCGAAAAAGGAGGATGGCTGAATGCGGCGTCCGGCGATGCGTACCTGACCTTCAGCGCAACTGGCGCATTCGTGTTTTCACCAGCCGACCCAGCCCTCTTTGGCGTTGTTGAGCTCTCATGGTTCGACCGTCGCGGTAACGTCAGACCGTTGCTCGACAGTGCCAACGCGTTCTTCACGGCCTCACTCTCACCCGACGGTCAGAAGTTGGCCACGACGATCCAGGCGGCAAACGATGACATCTGGATCTACCACACACTCCGCAAAACCCTGACGAGGTTTACTTTCGGAGGGGGGAACTCAAGTTTCCCGATCTGGTCGCCGGATGGCAAGTATGTTGTGTATGCTGCCGAGAGAGGTACCGTCGTGGATATTTTCAGAAAGCCATGGGACGGAAGCCGGGCCGAAGAGCGACTTTCAAACGGACTAAGTGTTTCGGAGATATCGTCCTATGCCCCGGATGGCAAAACCATTGCGTTTGTGCAAAACGGAGATATCTGGATGCTCCCGCTCGATGGGGACCGGACACCGCGACCTTTCCTGAATGCTGCCGCGAACGAAGCAACGCCGCGGTTTTCGCCGGATGGACGTTGGCTGGCTTACAGCTCCAACGAATCGGGAAACGATGAGGTCTATGTCGTCCCGTATCCTCGAGGCGAGGGGAAGTTCCAGATATCTTCAGGGGGTGGGGCGGTTCCTTTCTGGACCCGCGACGGAAAAGAGTTGTTCTTCGTGACGAGCGGTACCCAGAACAGGCGTCGCAGGGGCAGTGGCATGATCATGTCCGTTCAAATAACGGGAACAGCACCGTTCGACTACTCCGCAGAACGAGTGGTTGCCACGCTCCCTTCCACCATTACTGTCACCGACATTGCGGCAAATGGTCAACAATTTGTCGTTACGGCGTTTCGGGCGCAACTCGCAGGCCAGTCTGATTTGACAGTCGTTCTCGAGTGGTTTGAAGACCTTAAGGCGAAGACATCTGGGACGAGATGATCGGACGAACAAACCACCAATGAGGCCGATCCTAAAACTCCCCGATTTGTGAACTTCTTTGAAGAACAAATGGAGATAAAACCGGAATGATCGGTTCAACCATTTCCCACTACAGGATTCTCGAGAAGCTCGGTGAAGGCGGGATGGGCGTCGTTTACAAGGCCCAGGACATCAAGCTCAACAGGGCCGTTGCGCTCAAGTTTCTTCATCCCCACCTTGCTGCTTCCGAACAGGACCAGGCACGGTTCATTCAGGAAGCTCAGGCAGCATCCGCACTGAACCATCCCAATGTGTGCACGATTCATGACATCCAGAACCACGAGAACCAAACGTTCATCGTCATGGAATTCGTAGAAGGCGTGACGCTCCAGGAGAAGAAACAAACCGTTGGATTGAAACAGATACTGGACATCGGCATTCAGATCGCCGATGGCCTGGCAGCCGCGCACGAGAGGGGCATCGTGCATCGCGACATCAAGCCGGAGAACATCATGATTCGCAAGGATGGCATCGTGCAGATCATGGACTTCGGTCTGGCCAAGCTCCGGGGAACAACCCGTCTCACCACAGCGCGGAGCCTGCTCGGCACGGTTGGCTATATGTCCCCGGAGCAGGTGCAGGGCCTGGAAACTGACCATCGCACGGATATCTTTTCGCTTGGTATCATCCTCTACGAACTTTTCACCGGTCGATCGCCGTTTAACGGTGTGCACGAAACAGCGATCATCTACGAAATCGTCAACGTTAACCCAAGACCAATTTCGGACGTTGTGAAAAATATCGACACCCGCGTAGAGCAGGTTGTTCTCAAGTGCCTGGAAAAGGAACAAAACGAGCGCTACCAATCTGTTAAGGATCTGGCGGTCGATCTGAGACGTATCAAACGTGATTCTGAAGCGAGACACTCCTTCTCGGCGGTGCGCGAAATCCCGGACTCTGCCTCATCGACTGCATCGAGCGGCCGTGCGGTGGAGCGCGTCGCGGCTGCCACGCTGAACAAACGTCGTCGGTTTTGGGTTCTCGCCGCAACGGTGTTCTTTTGTTCGACTACGTTTTTCGCGATTCGGGATTTTCTTCTTCAATCTCCCAACGAACTCTTCGCCATCAAAACACTGATGTTGCCTGCCGAGATCGGAACCCTGTCGTCCACAGGGCCACTGACGCTTTCTCCGAACGGCCATCGCCTCGTGTTCTCCGGAAGAAACGGAAATGGCAAAAGGCTTCTCTGGATACGGTCCATCGACGATGTGCAGGTTCGCCCCCTGCCAGGAACCGAAGACGCTTCGTATCCATTTTGGTCTCCGGATAGCCGTTCTCTTGGGTTCTTCGCCGAAGGGAAACTTAAACGGCTCGATGTCGAAGGAGGGTCGGTCGTGACCATATGCGAGGCACGAGAAGGCCTTGGAGGATCATGGAATCAGGATGGGAGCATTGTTTTTGCCCCCTCGTCGCATTTGCCGATCTTCCGCGTATCCGCATCGGGTGGCACACCTGTAGTGCTGACACAACTTGACACGCTCAAACAAGAGAGATCCCATCGGTGGCCGTACTTTCTTCCCGACGGACAGCATTTCCTCTTTCTCTCCCAGACAACAACGACCGGTGTGCGGGCAGACGCAGACGCCATCTCGGTGTCTTCGCTTGACGGTAAAGAACGGAAATTCGTCGTCCATGCGACCACGAACGCAGCATATGCAGACGGTTATTTGATCTGCGGACTCGGGGGCAAACTCATGGCTGTGGCGTTCGACCCGGCGAAACTTGCCACCGAGGGTGATCTTGTATCGCTCGTCGAAAGACTACAAATCAACGCCGCAGATGGTGCGGCAACCTTCTCGGTTTCCAATACCAACCTTCTTGCCTATCAATTCAGGAGCTCCCAGACAGGCTCACAACTCATCATGTTCGATCTGACTGGAAAGGAGGAGGGGCACGTCGGCGATCAGGCGGAGTGCTGGGATGTTCGCTTCGCTCCCGACGGCAAGCGACTGGCATACGCGCTGAACGATCGCTTGTCGAACAACCTCGATATTTGGATTTATGATCTTTCCGGGCAAACCAGAACACGATTCACCTACAATACCGCTCCGGATCGCCTGCCCGTCTGGTCACGCGATGGGACGCAGCTTGTCTTCGCATCCAATCGGAAAGGGGTCTTTGATCTCTACAGGAAACGGTTGGGCACTGGACAGGAAGAGCTCCTCCTCGAATCGAGCGAGAATAAGCAACCGTTCGATTGGTCCGCCGACGGACAATTCATCGTGTATGTGACGACAACGAACTTGAAGACGCGTTCTGATATCTGGATATTGCCGATTGCCCAAGACCAAAAACCGAAACCATTTCTTCGGACCGGGGCCAACGAGTGGGACCCGCACTTCTCCCCCGACGGGAACTGGATGACGTACTGTTCCGATGAATCGGGACGAAGTGAAATATATGTGCGCCCCTTTCCGGGATCGGGAGATCCATGGCAGATTTCGCCTTCCGGTGGGACACGACCACGGTGGTCACGCGACGGCTTGAGCATCTTCTATATGGACCCGCAGAGTTCGGTTGTGCTCGCAGAAGTTACCGCAAGGGGTTCACGGGTCGATGTTGGAAAAAGCAGGCTCCTGTTCCACGCATATCCAAAAGAATATGCAGGCGCTTATGACGTCTCGCCGGACGGCAAGAGGGTCGTTGTGAACTCGCTGGGCACGAGCGAGATTTCGCCTCCAACGACGTTAACGGTAAACTGGACTGCTCTGCTCAAGAAGTAGTTCTCAGAATTGAGTCATCGGGTAATCGGGAGATCAAGTCATCGAGGTCTCGAACCGATCGGGCAGCAGCCTGCTGTTTATCGCTTCGTAGCAGAAAGACGCGCGAGGGCATCACTGAGAATTCCGGGCCATTCCCGCTCGAAGATTTCGCGGTGCCATTGCAGGCCGGAGCCGGCAAGAAATCCAATGATGATGTTCGCAACATCTTCCCGGTGGGTTGTAAGATAGGTTGGCTCGTGTTCGAGCGTTTTCTTCAGCCTGCGCACATAGCGGCTGGCAGGAGGTTTCAGGAGAAAGAGAACAGCATTCTCTTTTACGGTTGAGGGCATAGGGAAAGAAGTGAAGGTTTCTACACAAGAGTAGGAACTCTTCAGGTAAAAATCAATCAGCTGTCGACCGGTCAGTACGTGACCTGTCGAGAAAGAAGCGGCACCATGACCATCTATGAAGAGCGGCGCGGCAGCGTCGGCATCCTCAGCCTGAACGGCTCGTTCGTCGGTAAACCCGGCGCATCCCTCCTTGAACGGGCGATCTTCGGACTGCTCAAAGACGACTGCACAAGCATCATCCTTGACCTGGCAGAACTGAAATTCATCGATAGTGCAGGACTCGGGGCCATTATCGCGGCGATGGTTTCGGTGGGAAGAAGAGACGGCGCGCTGAAACTGGCTGCGGTCCGCGGCGACGTTCAGAAAACTGTAACGGGGATGCATCTCGACCAGGTGTTCGAACTCCACGACTCGGTGGAGCAGGCCGTAGCCAGCTATATCAAGAAGGGAAAAACCTGAGAAGAGGATGACAAATCCAGCGCTCAAGAACAAGCGTCGCATGCTCGTCGCCGTCTCTCTGGCGGAATTCCTTGCGATGTCGGTGTGGTTCTCCGCTTCGGCGGTCGTACCAGCGCTCACGGCCGATTGGCATCTGACCGGTTCAGACCAGGCCTGGCTGACGATGTCCGTTCAGGCAGGATTTGTTATTGGCGCTTTTGCGTCATCTCTTTTTAATCTGGCCGATTATTTTCCCGCTCACCGTTTTTTCGCCACAACATCGATATTAGCTTCACTCGCAACTGCCCTCGTTGCGTGGCTCGCGCCCGGCCTGATCCTGACATTGCTCCTTCGCTTTGCTACCGGTCTTATGCTTGCCGGAGTTTATCCCGTCGGGATGAAGATCATTGCCACCTGGACGAAAGAGGATCGGGGATTTGGTATCGGCCTCCTTGTCGGTGCATTGACGCTGGGATCTGCCGCCCCACACCTGATCAGCGCCCTGAGCAGCTTCGACACATGGCAACCCGTGTTGTACTACTCATCCGCATTTGCCTCGCTCGGCGGAATCTTCGCTCTCTTCTTCGTGCGCGAAGGTCCTTTTCGTGCGCCCTTTCTGAAATTCAACTGGAAATATGCGAGCGAGGCGTTTCGCAAACGGGACATTGCCCTCGCGAACCTTGGCTATCTCGGTCACATGTGGGAGTTGTATGCGATGTGGGCATGGGTGCCGATCTTCCTTCTTTCAAGTTTTCAGGCGAGATCGGTTCACCCGGCATGGGCAAGCGTTGGATCCTTCGTAGTCATCGGCGCAGGCGGGGCCGGAAGCGTTCTTGCCGGTTATCTCGCAGACCGCGTCGGCCGCACAGCGATTACCATTCTCTCCATGGTCGTCAGCGGTTCGTGCGCGCTTCTCGTTGGATTTCTGTACGGCGGAAATCCTGTCGCACTCGTTCTTCTCTGCCTCCTCTGGGGCTTTGCCGTTGTAGCAGATTCGGCTCAGTTCTCGGCGTGTATTACCGAGTTGTGCGAACCGGAGTATCTCGGCACTGCACTGACCCTGCAGACCAGCCTCGGATTCTTACTAACGTTGATCACGATCTGGCTGATCCCCGTTATTGTTGACCTCGTCGGGTGGTCATGGGCGTTTGCTTTTCTCTCGATTGGACCAGCGATCGGCGTCTGGGCAATGAGCGCATTGAGAAAGATGCCTTCGGCCGAACTGCTGGCCGGCGGAAGAAAATAGTCAAGAAGTTTGGGCAATCAAACAACTCACTAGAGGAGGATAGATTTCATTGCCCGGAACAGCTTTGCCAGCAGAAAACGCGATCAGGCTTCGTATCGGCCTCCACGTCGGCGATATCATCTACAAAGAGAAAGACGTTTTTGGAGACGGGATCAACATCGCAGCCAGGATTGAACCCCTTGCAGAACCGGGTGGTATTTGC
>JACVXU010000285.1 GCA_015661185.1 Bacteroidota bacterium | reverse complement strand
GAAACCCCTACCGCTGCCACAAGGTCTGATCTCTCGAAGCCCAACCGATATGCCATCCCGGCGCCGTTCGAATGCCCGGCGACATAGATTCTCTTTGGGTCAATTCCGATTTCTCGTTGCACGCGTTCCATAAGCTCGCCAAGAAATCCCACATCATCGATCTCCTTCGCAGTTGCTGACAACTCCCCCGCAGCAAGGCTCTTCTTGCCCCCGGAATTCCAGGTCTGCGGATTTCCGACAAAGCTTTCCCGTCGCTTCTCATTCTTGGGGGTACCGTTTGGAAAGATCGTGACGAACCCCTCCATTCCTCCCAGCTCCGCCCACCCAGTGCTCTCGATGACGTTGTTCGCCGACCCGCCTCCCCCGTGAAGCATCATGACCAGCGACCAGCCCGTCGCGGGGATCTGTTTGGCCTTCGGTATAAAGATCACTGCTGTTCGCCGCCGCCCATCGTGATCGAATTCCACGTCGTTTCTACCCGGATGAAGCTGGGGAAGTACAAGTCGCTTTCCGTCAGAGGACGCGATAACAGCTAAGAAACTCATCAGAACGAATGCCAGAAAAGACCGGACAAGGATCATATTGAAACCCGTTTCTCTATGTAGGAGAGCCATCAGTCCAGAGGGTTGTGCCCCTCATTCAAAATACTGAGACGATTCGGGAGGAGCAAGGTTTAATAACATCAGGTATTGCTGCCTCTTCGCGTGCCTTTGCTCTTGAGGGCTTTCCGGGAAGGATCCCCGGTCCCCCTTGTACCCAGATACCTTTCACTCATATGCTTTCTACTCACATACTTTGTACTCATCTCCTCTAATACTTCCATCTTTCTCGAATTCTTTATACCTTTTCCGCCATCCGAAGCATGGCGGCTTCCTGCACGATCTGCACCGGCATTCAGGGCTTCGCTTCAAACAGTTTTGTCACTCACATTCTACAGCAAGAGGAGCATCATGGATTTCCTATCCGTCGGACGCGGGCTTCTCGGTCTCGCTGTTGTCACCGGCATTGCCTTTCTTTTCTCAGCGAACAAACGCTCGATAAACTGGCGATTGGTCATCGTCGGGCTTGGGCTGCAGTTCATCTTTGCCCTCTTCGTCTTGAAGACGAGCATCGGGCGAGAAATCTTCGATGCAATCAGCAAGGCGTTCGTCAGGCTCTTTGCTTTTGCGCTGAACGGGGCACAATTCGTATTCGGATCGCTGGCAACATCTGCGGGCGAGAAGGGGAGTCTTGGCTTCTTCTTCGCCTTCCAGGTTCTGCCGACAATCATTTTCTTCGCATCGCTCATGGCGATCATGTATCATCTGGGCATCATGCAACGTCTCGTGCAGGGAATGGCTTGGGTGATCGCGAAGTTCATGAAGGCGAGCGGAGCAGAATCGCTCTGCGTCGCGGCAGCCACGTTCATCGGTCAGACGGAGGCACCGCTGGTCATCCGTCCGTACATTGCAAAAATGACACAGTCTGAACTCTACACGATCATGACAAGCGGCATGGCACACATCGCCGGGGGTGTGATGATCGCCTACTACACGCTGCTGGGTGTTGCCTACGCGAAATCATACGGATTGGGTGTTGATGCATCGCAAATCTATTTCGCCGGACATCTTCTGGCTGCCGTCATCATGGCTGCGCCGGCAACGATTGTCGTCGCGAAGATGCTCTTTCCAGAGACAGAAGAACCCCTGACGATGGGAACGGTGAAGCTGAAGATCGAGAAGACCTACTCCAATGTCATCGAAGCAGCAGCATCGGGTGCATCCGACGGCGTTCGTCTTGCGCTGAACGTCGGCGGCATGCTCATCGCTTTCATTGCATTTATCGCTCTGATCAATTTCCTGCTTGGATTGTTTGGTGATGCGACCGGGCTCAGCGCTGCGTGCCAATCCCAGTTTGGCAAGCCTCTCTCGATGGAACTCTTGTTCGGATTGGTATTCCAGTTCATTGCGTTCGCGATCGGTGTCCCGTGGGGAGATGCACTCAATGTCGGAAGCTTGATGGGCTTGAAGCTTGTCCTGAACGAGTTTGTCGCGTACTCGCAGATGGCGGATGTCATTGGAGCTCATCAACTTTCTGAGAAGGCAATCGTCATTGCCACATATGCACTGTGTGGATTCGCGAACTTCTCTTCGATCGCAATTCAGATTGGAGGCATCAGTCCGCTCGCGGAAAACAGGCGAAGCGACATTGCAAAGCTCGGTTTCCGCGCACTACTGGGAGGTACCATCGCAACCTGGATGACGGCGTCGATAGCCGGAATGTTTGTAAGCTAAGGCCTTTGAATACCGATAGTCAGAAAGTCACCAGCGACCATAGTGAAGCACGAAACCCGAATTCCGAAATCCGAAACACGAAACTCAAAAGCAAGACCTCCTCTGCAACACACGTTTTGTATTTCGGCATTTCGAACTTCCTTCGGATTTCGCATTTAGTATTTCGGATTTGATACATGCACAACGATGAATAGTCTAAGGATCACGGTATGAATGCACCTTCAAAACGTTATCGATGGTTCGCGCTGGGGGACCTTAACGGATTCTTCGGGCTCATGTTCGACAATCTGACGGTGCTCTCGTTCCTTGCGGGCATCTTGGTATTCGTCTTCAAGTTCCCGGCCGAAATCGTCTACACAAGGATGTTCCCGGGGACGGCATTCGGAGTTCTCTTCGGGGACATCGTCTACACCTGGATGGCGTTTCGGCTCGCGAAAAAGACCGGGAACACGACTGTTACAGCCATGCCGCTCGGACTTGACACACCTTCGACAATCGGTATTGCGCTTGTCGTGCTCGGTCCGGCATTCGTCGGATTGAAAGCCGAAGGGATGTCGGAGTATGACGCGGCAATGATGACCTGGTACATCGGCATGGCGACCATGGTCATGATCGGCGTCATCAAGGTGATCTTTTCTTTTATCGGTCAGTGGGTGCAGAGGGTCGTGCCGCAGGCGGGCTTGCTCGGTTCGCTCGCAGGGATCGGCCTCGCCTTGATCGGTCTGACGCCGCTCGTCGATGTGTTCGGCATGCCCATCGTCGGTATGATCTCGCTCGGACTGATTCTCTACACGCTCGTTGCACGCATCCGGCTGCCGAAGAACTTTCCCAGTGTCTTCGCTGCAATCTTCGTCGGAACGGCAATCTACTACCTCTTCGGCCCGACAGGCTGGATGGGGGGGACGTATGCGGGCGCACCCGCGATGGATCTTCACTTCGGGTTGCCGACGCCGACGCTTGGGTTTCTCGACGGCTTCACACGCGCACTGAAGTATCTTCCGATAGCGATTCCGTTTGGTTTGCTGACGGTCGTCGGTGGAATCAATGTTACCGAAAGCGCTCGTGTCGCGGGGGATGACTACAATACAAGGAGCATTCTTCTTACGGAGGCGGTCGCGACGCTGATCGCGGGATTGTGCGGTGGTGTGGCGCAATCCACCCCCTACATTGGCCAGCCGGCCTACAAGCATATGGGCTCGCGTGCCGGCTACACGCTACTGACGGGCCTCTTCATCGGGCTCGGAGGTATTCTGGGGTATGTTTCATTTTTCGTCGAGCTCATCCCCCGTGCCGTGCTTGCCCCAATCCTCATCTTCGTCGCTCTTGATATCGTCTGTCAATCGTTTCTGGCCTGCCCGCGGCGCCATGCCCCGGCGGTGGCATTCGCATTCTTTCCAACCGTTGCCAGGCTGCTTTCAATCAAGCTGGGTAATCCGGATTTTGTGCCGATCGAAAATTTCCAGAAGCTCATGACCGCATCCGGAAAGGCACTGCCGGAGCTTCTCGTCACAGTTGCGCTCGGAAATGGATTCATCGTGACTGCCATGCTATGGGGCGGGTTCCTGGCAGAGTTGATCGATCGTCATCTGAAGAAATCTGCAGTCTACCTGTTCATCCTTGCAGGGTTCTCATTCTTCGGCATCATCCACTCGGCGTCGCCGGATGGTATCATGTATCTTCCGTGGACGCTCGACAATTTCCTGCAGAAGATCCCGTATCAGTTCGCCGTTGCGTACATCACATTTGCGGTGATGCTCCTGCTGTTCTCCCTGACGAAGGAATCCCGCGAGCCGATGCCGGAGCACGAGGCTCCACCCACGCGACAAGGCCGCCCCGTTCACCACATCCAGCAAGGAGGTCTCCGATGCGCTCAGTTGCTCTTTTCCTGTTGCTCCTGGCACCTTCTGCCTTCTGCCAGGTTTCACCCAGTCTTCATCTCAGTTCCCCTCGCGGTAATATATCCGTCGACTTCAGGCTCGATCAGGAAGGAGTGCCCCAGTGGCGGGTATCCGGCTCGGGCGGGGTCTTGCTGACATGGTCGCGTCTCGGCTTAACCCTGGACAAGGGCCGCCCACTGACGTCTGGTTTCACCCTGGTCGATTCCTCCGTCACGGAACACGACGAAACCTATCCGGTGGTGGCAGGCAAGACAAAGCTGGCGCGTGACTATTTCCGGGAGCTTCGCGTCACGTTGCGGGAATCTGCGGAGCCCAATCGCAGACTTGAGCTGGCCTTTCGCGCTTACAACGATGGCGCGGCGTTTCGATACGTTCTTCCGGTTCAACCATCTGTAACGGCGTTCGGCATCATTCAGGAGAACACTGAGTTCCACTTCGCTGAAGACCTCAAGGCGTGGGCTTTCCAGATCAACACGTTCCGCTCTTCGTACGAAGGACTGTACCTGCCGACGATGTTGAGCGCGATCCCGGACACCGGATTGGTCTATCCGCCTCTCACATTGCAGCGGTCGGATGGTGTAACCATGGCAATCACCGAGGCAGAGTTGACCGACTATGCGGGTATGTACTTCCGGGGGATGCCAGGAACAGCACTTCAGGTTGCTCTGGCGCCGCGGCTGAACGATGGAAACGTATGTGTGCGTGGCCGGGCTCCGTTTCCTTCTCCCTGGCGTGTGATCATGATCGGTGAAAAACCGGCGGATCTGATCGAGTCCACCATCATCGAGAATCTCAACTCCCCATGTGCCCTCCAGGACGTTTCTTGGATCAAACCGGGCAAGGCCATTTTTCCGTGGTGGCCGAATTTCTTTTCGGACAAACCCGGAGTGGCAAGTAAATTGGATTTTGAGAACCAGAAGTACTATATCGACTTTGCGGCGGAGAACAACATCGAGTACCTGGAATTAGAGCCGCCCTGGTACGGTGACGAAACTGGTTGCATCGAGCATCCGGAGAAGTATGACATCACCAAACCGGTCCCTGAGCTTCGCTTGCCCGATCTCTTTGAGCACGCGCGGAAGAAGCAGGTTGGCATCTTCCTTTGGGCGCATTGGGAAAACGTCGATCGCCAGGGCGATGACGCCTTTGCCCTGTACAAGCGATGGGGCGCCGCGGGCGTCAAGATCGATTTCATGAACCGTGACGATCAGGAAATGGTACAATGGTATCATAAGACCTTGAAGAAAGCGGCCGAGCACCGGCTGATGGTCTACTTTCATGGCGCTTACAAGCCGACCGGCACGCGGCGTACGTATCCTCATCTCCTCACTCAGGAAGGTGTCCTGGGCAACGAGCAAAACAAAGTCACGTACTTGGCCACGCCGGAGCATACCGTCACGCTTCCTTTCACACGCATGCTCGTTGGTCCTATGGACTTCACCCCTGGCGGATTTCGTAATGCTACTGCCGCACAATTCAAGCCGAACTATGACCGCCCGATGGTCATGGGTACGCGCTGTCATCAGCTGGCGATGTTCGTGGTGTACGAAAGCCCGCTCGAGATGGTGTGCGATGATCCGGGAGCCTACCGCAATCAACCCGGGCTGGACTTCATTCGGGCTGTTCCAGCCAGTTGGGACGAGACCGTGGCGATCGACGGACAGATCGGCGAGTATGTTGTCATTGCCAGAAAGCGCGGAGATGATTGGTATCTGGGTGCGATGACTAATTGGACGGCCCGGGAGATACAGATCCCGCTCTCGTTCCTGGGTGAGGGTGAATATCGGGCGGAGATGTATCAGGATGGCGCGGACGCCGACAGGCATCCCACGGAGGTCATGATCGTGACTCGGACTGTTACGGCGAAGAGCATGATTTCCGTGCGCCTTGCCCAAGGCGGGGGATTGGTGGTCCGCTTCCGGAAGTAAGAGAACGGCGCCAAGCGCTCCTGGACGCAGAGACATGCCTTAGATTGGTCGGATTGATTTCGGCACACTTCCTGGCCTCTTTTCCAGAGAATAAGCAAAAGCCCCGGTCTGCATCTCCGGGGCTTTTTCGTTCATGCCCTTATCATTATCGCGGCACAGCTGCTACTGAAACTGTCCGCTGAACTTCCAGTCGCCCATCCGGCCTGATTCATCAATCGTTTCCGTCACCGAGCCGAATATTTTGGAACTACAGCGCTAGCTTCTCAGCAAATACTGCAGCTTGATGAAGAGAGATGCGTACCACGGCAATGCAATGTGTGTCTGGGGGCTTCCCCGCCGCGACAGTTATCCGATTTCCAGTGCACGGCTAGGGGTTCTTGCGCTTCAGCGAGGAAACAACTACGTTTCTTTCATGGTAGAAACGTCGAATTGATTTTTCTGCCCGTGTTTCTGCTTAGTCAGAAAACTCAGTGTTGTCAAAGAGAGAGGAAGCACCCGCATGACTTCACGAGAGCGAGTCATCAGTGCCTTCGAGCGCCGCGGCTACGAC
>JACVXU010000284.1 GCA_015661185.1 Bacteroidota bacterium | reverse complement strand
ACGTTCTGTCGAAGATACAGACGTACAACTCAGCAAAATGTTTCATCACAAATCAGACTTCTTCAGCGAGAACTAATTAGCACATTTGACTCGCGAGCGGTGTAGGATTTCAAAGACTGGAGGATCCTGTAAAGCGAAGCGTCGCTTCGCTCTACGCTAGTCAACATATGCACGTGATTCGGCATGATGCAGAACGTCAACAAATTGTAGACCTTCGTGTCGCGAAAATGAATCGCGGCAGCCACCAAATCGGCAATTGTCGGATCTTGAAGCCATTTTGGACCGCCTGCCGCCTTGTCCAAGGCATCTTCAATCCAATCGAAGTACCTGGCATGCCAACCTTTGCGCAGCCTATTCCTCTCGATGACATCCTCGACTGACTGAAGTCCTTTCTGCTTTTCGTCGTGCTCCTCCCTCAATCGCTGAATAGTTTCTTGTGGCAACGATCCAGCCAAGCGGAACGTCACATGGAAGGTCTCGTTCGGAGGCTGGTAATGCGGTAGCCTTCTGCGGTAGAAGATTTTTGGATCTGATTGCATTTCAAATGGGGGGATTCTCGTTTGACAGAAGGTACTCCGCGTGATGCGGCCGGTCAACGAGATTCGATTTGCAGGCTGACTGGTAGAGCGAACTTCTCAGCCAGAGGCTGATGAGCCTTCGGCTCAAGTTCGCAGCAGTTGGGTCGCAGCTTGATGGACGAAATGAATTCCCGCCTGCCAAAGTAGAACACGAACGGCGGGCAGGTCGTCCTACATTCCCGATGCTTTGGCGGCTTCCCGTCGCATCCGGCGGTACGCTTTCACTGCCTTCTGATGCTCGGCATAGCTTCGGGAGAAGACGTGTCCGCCTGTTCCATCCGCGACAAAATAGAAATAGGAGTGCTTCTCTGGATAGAGAACCGCCAGGATCGATTTCCTGCCGGGGTTGTTGATCGGTCCGGGGGGAAGTCCATAATTGAGATAGGTGTTGTAGGGTGAGTCGTAGCGTAAGTCCGAATACGTAAGCCTTCGGTGGCCGTCAGGGATGACGTACTGCACAGTCGGATCGGCTTCCAGTCGCATCCGTTTTTTCAATCGGTTCAAGTACACGCCTGCAATGATCGGCCGTTCACGATCGAGGACAGCCTCCCCTTCCACAATCGAAGCCAGGGCGAGGATCTCGTTCAGCGAGAACCGCAATTCTTCCTGACGTTTCTTCAGGCTATCCGCATAGAATTTCTTGAAGTCACCGACCATGCGTTCGATAATCTCTTCCTCGCTCACCTGCCACAGAAACTTGTACGTGTCAGGCATCAGATATCCTTCTATCGAAGAGGCTTCAACTCCCAGTTCCTTTCTGAAGGTGCTGTTGTCACAAAGGGATATGAACCGCTGAGTGTCGATTCCAAGAATCTTGCCGCATTGGAGTGCGATCCGCTCCATCCGCCACCCCTCGGGAACTGGAAGGGTCACAAGGATTCTCGATTTGCCTTCCGCCAGGTCATTGAGAATCTCGATGTTCGAAAGACCGCGCGGGAAGATGTATTTTCCGACTTTCATCGTTTTGGTCAGTCCAAGAACACGGCCGGCGAGATTGAGCGTCAAGCGCAGACGCAGCACACCTGAGAACTCGAGCGAGTCCAACACCGCTTTAAAGGATGCACCGCGGGGAACAACGACTGTTCGTTCGGAAGCGAAGGATGAAGTGTTCGATGCAAAGAAGATGAGAAAAATCGTTGTGACGCCAAGAACAACCAGGAGAGCCGCTACGGATTGCACCCATCGTCGACGTACGTATCCTGGTTTGGATGATCGGGCCGCCAAGTAGCTCACCGTTTCGGTTTCTTCTTCTGATCGAGCATGTAGACACGTTCGACACTTCTCGCTTCATCGATGATGCGTTCGAACAACCGGCGCAGGGCTGCAGATGAGAGGGGACCGCCGTTGTTTGACGTCACATTTCTCATGACCTCTCCCTCGCGTTCAGGAGAGTATGCGTCCAATCCCAGTGTGATCTTGATCTTTCCGATTTCTATGGCACACATGGTCCGTTCATTGAGAAGTCCGACGAGTTGCAGGTCTATCTTGTCGATTTTCTTACGCCACACCTCAAGCTCATTCATAGAGGTTCTCGATTAGGTTGGACGAAGTGAACGAAGGAAATCAATAGCCGAACGGAACGCCTGTTCCTGGGAGGACGCATTTCCCAGCATGTTGATCAGCGAAGAACCGACAACGGCGCCATCTGCGAATTGCCAGACGCGCTGTACGTGTTCCGGGGTGGAGATGCCGAACCCAACCACGAAAGGCTTCTGCGTATTCTTCCGGACGCGCAGCAGGAATTCATCAAGTCCCCCGTCTCCTCCCAGCTGGGTTCTCGCACCGGTCACACCTGTGATGGAAACACAGTATGAGAAATCCGTCGAATGTTCATCGATCTCCCGTATTCTTCGATCCGAACTCGTCGGAGCGATGAGAAACACATTGCTGATTCCGCAACGGCGGCTCGCCCTCGTGATTTCCGCTGCCTCTTCAGGTGGCAGGTCCGGAACAACCAATCCGTCCACCCCAGCCGACTGACATGCTTCGAAGAACTTGTCAATTCCGATGCGCAAGATGGGATTCACATACCCCATCAACAGGATGGGAAGCTCGCTGCTCTTTCGGAACTCGCTCACGGCATGCAGAATGCGGTCCACGGTTGCACCGTTCTTCAGGGCGACTTCAGACGAGTGCTGAATCGTCTCCCCATCCGCAAGGGGATCTGAGAATGGTATCCCGACCTCCACAAGATCTGCTTCGCCCTCCTCAAGCGCACGGAGCAAACCCAGCGTCATTCCCGTGAAGGGATATTCAGGGGTGATGTAGGGTATCAGCGCCTTCTGACCGGAGCGCCTGAGGTCCGTGAACTTCTTTTGTATCCTGCTCATTACGAGGATCTCTTTCCGTCAACGAGGAAGCCTATGAAAGCGAGAGATTAGGTTCAGCCGTCAACTCGAGGCTCGATGTCTGGCCACTTTGGAGCTTCGTGTAACCGACCATAGCAACCATCGCACCGTTGTCTGTACAGTATTCAAACTTCGGAATGAACACTTGCAGTCCACGCTTCGCAGCAGCTTCCTGCATACGTCTACGAAGCTCGGAGTTCGCCGAGACTCCTCCCGACACAGCGATTTGTTTCACACCAGACATATGCGCCGCTCTGATCGCTTTTCCAACGAGGACGTCCACGACCGCTGCCTGGAAACTGGCACAGAGATCCGCGCGGAGTTTGTTGTTTGATTCGGAAGCGACATCTCCCCCTGGGGCAGGTTTGTAGCCAGTCCTCCGGAGGTAGTATAGAACGGAGGTCTTCAAGCCGCTGAAACTGAACTCGAGTGACCCCTCTTCCAGATATGGACGGGGGAAGCTGACTAAGGAGGGATTACCTTCTCGGGCGTACTTGTCGATGAGCGGTCCCCCCGGATAGCCGAGGCCAAGCATCTTCGCCACCTTGTCAAAAGCTTCTCCTGCGGCGTCGTCTTTTGTTTCGCCAAGCAGATCATACTCAAATGGTCCCTTAACGAGGACGAGCTGTGTATGTCCTCCCGACACGGTAAGACTGACGAAGGGAAAGGTGGGCTTTGGGTCATCGATGAGATTCGAAAAAATATGGGCTTCCATATGATTGACCCCCACGAAAGGAATGCCCAAACCGAGCGCCATTGACTTTCCGAAGCTCAATCCAACGAGAATCGCTCCGATCAGACCCGGTCCATAAACAGCCGCAACCCCATCCAGGTCCTTCTTGGATACCCCCGCTTTCTGCAGCGACTCCTCAACGACAGGAATGATCCGGCGCTGATGAGCTCGTGATGCCAGTTCCGGGACAACGCCGCCATATTGCGAGTGGAATAATTGCGTCGCCGTGACATTTGCCAGAAGTCGGCCATCCCGTACTACTGCCGCAGACGTTTCGTCACACGATGTTTCGATACCTAGAATGGTCAATGGAGTTTTGGGTTGTCAGTTTCGGGTTCCAAGTTTCAAGTTTTCTTGGCCGAGGATTGTGCCTGATTCGTACTCAAGTCACTTACTTTTCACCATCGGCGGCTCAGGCTTGCATTGTACTACTTACTTCTTGAACCTCCGTGATTCCGATTATGATAACCAAAAAAACAGGCTTGCGCAACAAAGGCGCCTTGATTTTCGGCCAATTGAATCCCCGTTCAAATCGTTGCTTCTTATCATTTCGGTCGATAGAATGGATCCAGCTG
>JACVXU010000081.1 GCA_015661185.1 Bacteroidota bacterium | reverse complement strand
GCCTCGATTTCCCGAGATATCCGCAGTTGACATTCACACCTTCGACATCCCTGGCCGGATTGTATTACCGGAATGGCTACTACAGGGCGATTCTGAACAGGGTAAACTCCCAGTATCATACCAACAGAATCGTTTTCAAATGGGCAACATTCGTAGTCCTGCAGGCCGACAAGAATCTCTTTGACTATTATAGCAGCACCCATCAAAGCTTGGATCCTTATTCGATCCGGTTGGATGAACCCATGGTTGCAGGGATCAGCGGTGGCCTGGGCATGGTCGGCGCATATAGCCTGGACTCTCTTGTGAGGCTTCTTCCTGGAAATTTCTGGGGGAACCGATGATGCGATCATTTGGCCGAGTTCTTCCTGCAATACTCATCCTTTTTCTTTCCCCACTAAAATCAAGTGGACAAGGCTTATGGCAGTGGCAGAACCCGCTTCCGCAGGGGAACACGCTCCGGGCGGTTCATGCCCTCAACGCGAATGTCATCTATACCGTTGGGGACGCTGGGACGATCTTGAAGACAACCAACGGCGGCTCGAAATGGGTGGTTCAATCGTCTGGAACAACGACACGGCTCAATGGCGCCTGGTTCTTTGACGCCGCGAGGGGAATTGTTATTGGGGACTCAGGTACAATGCTTCGGACCATCGATGGAGGCGCAACCTGGTCGCCCCAATCAAGTGGGGTAACGAGCCCCTTGTATGCGGTGACATTCGTGGGTTCCGATACGGGAACGGCTGTCGGTTACCCGGGAATAATTCTAAGAACGACCGACGGAGGGCGGACCTGGGCAGAACAATTCGGCGGACCTGCAAGCTTCTTTCTCGCCGTTTCCTTCGTTGATGCCAACAAGGGGATAATAGTTGGATCATCAGGTACCATCCTTCGCACCACCAATGGGGGCGCGAGCTGGAGCCGCCGATTCAGCGGCACGACGAATCGGCTGCATGGTGTCTCTTTCAATGATCCGACCAACGGAATCGCTGTTGGCGATTTTGGCACAATTCTCAGGACGACGGACGGCGGTGCAAGTTGGTCCCCGCAACAAAGCGGCACGTTAAATCACCTCTACGGCGTCCGGTTCATCGATCCGCAAACGGGAGTCGCAGTCGGGGATGCCGGGATTTTCTTGCGAACGAGCGATGGCGGTATCACCTGGGTTCTCCAGTCCATGGGGGCGGCCTCGTGGTTTTCGAGCGTCTCCTTCACCAGCTTCCTCCTGGGGACGGCGGTCGGACCGTATGGTGCAATATCACGTACAACGGATGGTGGTGTTACGTGGACTGCTCAAACGCCGGGACCAAGGAGCTCATACTTTGCTGTGAGTTTCAATGGAGCATCTACGGGGGTCATCGCTGGTGAAAGTGGCGCGCTGTTGCGAACTGATAACGGCGGCAGTACGTGGGTACCTCAGAACACCGGATCGAGGGAGGATCTGCAGGGTATCGCTCTCCCGAGTCCGAACCTGGCGATAGCTGTCAGCAATTCCGGGAACGTATTTCGCAGTACAAATTTGGGAATGACTTGGACGAAGAGCAAACGGTCCACGACGCTCTCAGGCATTGCGTTCAGCACGCCGACGCTTGGATTCGCGGTTGGCAGAAATATCGAAGACAGAACAATTATTCTACGGACCACAAACGCTGGATCGTCGTGGACGACATACTCGGCTGTATCTTGGAGGTATTGGTTACACGCGGTTACAGTCCTCTCGTCGGAGATTGCAGTCGCTGTTGGAGACAGCGGGAGCATACTCCGAACTAATGACCATGGAGAGACCTGGTTCCCACTGGCAGGAAGATGGCCTTCTGAAGACATGAGCCCAGGCGTGGTGCCTGTGACTGATCTGCACCTTCGTGCCGTCTCGTTCGCGGACACAACCACCGGGTTGGTCGTTGGTGATTCGGGCCTCGTCCTACGCACGACAAACGGGGGCACCTCATGGTCAGCATTACCGAGAATCACTCCTCAAAAGCTGTATGCCGTCCGGATGCTCGATGCTGCGCATGCAATTGCCGTAGGAGATAGCGGGATCTATATACGATCTGCCGATCGAGGTATGAGTTGGGTACAAGAAGTGAGCGGAACTTCAAATGCCCTTTACGCGATAGCGTCAATAAACGCCGACAGAACTACAATTGTTGGGGAAGGAGGGACAGTGCTGGGACAAATCCAGGGGGCCGTGACTGCCGTTGAACGGGATCGTTCTTTCCAATCGCTTCCCGACCAGATTGTGTTAGGGCAAAACTATCCAAACCCGTTTTCCGCCGGAGGCGGATCCGCCTATGGCGGAAATCCGCGAACAACGATCAGCTTTCAGATGACCAGCCGTGACGGATTCGAGGGACCGGCAAACAGTTTTGCGACACTCAAGATTTTTGATCTACTTGGCCGCGAAGTCGCAACCCTTGTGGATGGAAGGATGGAGGCAGGATTTCACACCGCAGTCTGGAACGCCTCTGGGCTTCCAAGCGGAGTTTACTTTTATCGACTGCAGAGTGGAAATTCTGCGTTGACACGAAAGCTTCTGCTCTTGAGGTGAATTCAAGATGAAAAGAACCCCTAAGATGATAGTTCCACTTCGTCTTACCATCGTCGCTTTCTGCGTTGTGAGTGGACTGTTCTCATCATGCAATCAGCCGTTTGACCCGAGAGGAGACCTGGACCAGAGACCCGTTGTATTCTCGGTGCTTTCCACTGATCGGAACCTGCAGTTCGTGCGTGTCGAGCGGAGTTACATGCCTGCGGGGTACGATGTACTTGCATACGATGCTGACAATTTCATTCCTGATGCAGTTGTCACCGTTAGTAATGGGAGCCTTACAATGCGGCTCAGGGATACAACGCTCCCGAGGTCTGACACCAGCAGGTTTAACTTTCCGCTACGAGCTTATGTTGTCAGTCCGTTCAAGCCACTGTATGGTGGTTCATACAATGTAAGAGTTGAGGTGGCTGGTTTTGAGCCGGCATCGGGGTCCATTGTGGTGCCGATGAAACCGTACCTTGACATCGATCCCATGTCAAGGTCCGTATTGGACCGACCGGGAGGGTACATAAAGGATGTGAACATTGTGCTTCCGATGATATTGGGAAAAGGAGCATATGGCTACAGGGTCCGGCTGTTTGTGGACTATGAAGTGTTGAAGGGGTCCGAGTGGGTCGAGGAGCGCGTTGAGATACCAAGTGCATTTGCTTTGGCGGGTAGCAGCGATCTCTCATACGTTATCTATCCAAGATTCACGCGGAGTCCATCAAACAATCGGGCAGTGGGAGTACACAGTCACGATGTGTACTCTCGAACGCTGGTGGACGTTGCATATATGAAGTATGGTTCGACAAAAATCATTTTTAACCGAATCGTGGTGCAACTCATCCAACTCGACCGGAATCTGTTTGGTTACTATATATCAACTCACGCGCAGCATGATCCCCACTCGATTCGTCTGGATGAACCAGCCTTTTTTCCTGTTGCTGGTGGCTTCGGGGCGATCGGGGCATATACACTTGATTCTCTGGTGCACGTTCTGCCGGAGAATTTTCCATACAGTCGTTATTGACATAACTTGGACGGCGCGCTGGGAATGGTTGAGGCTTACAGCCTCGATTCCCTGATAAACGTACTCCCTGAAAACCATTGGGGAACCGATGATGAAAACCTTTCTCCAAGTGCTCTCTGTAGCACTCATTCTTTCCGCTTTCAATGTCGACATACTCCTCGGCCAAACCACCGATGTGTATGGCGTCGTAACCGATAGCCTCACAAAGCAACGCGTTCCTTTTGTCAATGTGAGCGTTGTCGGGACAAATTGGGGGGCATCGGGAAACAATCTGGGATTCTATTTCATTTCGAAGCTGCCTCCTGGAACATACGAGATCTCCGCCAGCTCGATCGGCTACGTGAAGGCGTCCAGAACGGTGGTTCTCAGAGACATCAAGTCGTTTGAGCTCAACTTCCAGCTACCGCCGGTTCCGATCGAATCACAGGAAGTTCTGGTCACAGCACCGAGGAAAAAGCTGGATTTGGAGACGAAGAAAACCAGCGTTCATGTCCTGGAGCGGCATGAATTGAAGCTCGTGCCGGTCGCAGGCCAGCAGGACCTCTTGCAGTCACTCAAAATCCTGCCCGGGATTGTATCAACAAGCGACGTCAGCTCGCGGTTCTATGTTCGGGGCGGAGCCGGCGACCAGAACCTCTTCCTGTTCGACGGTATTCGAATCTACTATCCATTCCACGCCCTCGGCATCTACAGCGTCTTTAGCCCCGAAATGGTCGACAACGTGGAAGTGTACACCGGCGCATTCCCTCCCGGATTCGGTGGAAAGCTCTCCTCTGTCGTAAACATCACTGCGCGTGACGGCCGTGCAGACAGGATCGCTGCCAGAGCCAACGTCAACTTCCTTTCATCGGAGTTTTCGATCGAAGGACCCGCGATCTCTAAAACGTCATTCATCATCAATGCCCGTAAGTCGATATCATCCAAGACGTTTGGCGACGTTCTCGGCCAAAACGTCCCTCTCGATTTCTATGACGCAACCGTAAAGCTCTCAACGCAACCGGGTGGCGTTCAAAAGTTCGACATAACATTTCTGACAAGTGGAGACAAGCTCAAATCGCGCTCCCCATTGGAGCCCGAATATTCGTGGCGAAACAATGGATTAGCCTTCTCCGGCTCAGGCCTCCCGAGCGCCAAGATGTTCGTCAACTGGCTTATCTACATGAGCAGCTACACAGCGAATCGGAGCAGCACGGCAACAGGGAGCGTCACCTCCGCGACAACATCTGTGAAGGAGCAGGGACTCCGGGTAAACGCGACAGTCTATACAGGCCCTGAAGATCTGTACTACTTCGGGTTCGATTTCGGCTTTCCCACGCTCGACTATACGTTCGTGAACCGGCTCGGCCTGAACCAAATTATTCAGAGTTCACTTCTGGACGTTTCAGCGTGGATCCGATATCAAACGACACTCGGCCCGCTGCAGATAGACGGTGGATTCCACCTGGAAGTGGGCGCGCTTTTCGATGGAAGTCCGCCGGAGAGAGAGATTCAGCCCCGATTGAATGCGAGCTATCTTCTGGCGGGAACGTGGCGGGCTAAAGGATCGATCGGCCGATTTACACAACGCATGCTGACCGTCGGAAATGAGGACGATGTCATTTCGATCTTCGATGCCTGGATCAGGGTCCCCAAGGAACTTCCGACAGAACAAGCCGATCACTATGTCATTGGGATAAGCGGAAGCCTGACCGAGCAGGCGACGATAAACGCTGAGGCCTACTATAAGGACTATAACTCCCTTGTGGTGTACAACCGCGACAAGATTGAAGCGACCGACCCTGACTATATCAAGGGAAGCGGCCAATCCTACGGCGCAGAAGTGACGATTCGCTCCCACTCATCGTTCGTCGATCTCTATGCCGTCTACTCTCTGAGCTGGGCTAAGATCGACAATGGTGGATTGATCTACTACCCGCGCTACGATCGTCGTCACCACATCCACCTGATGGCGATCACTCATCCCGTGAAGGGGTTGACTGCCACGGTGCGATGGGAGTTTGGGTCAGGATTCCCCTTCTCGCAAACGGTGGGTTATTTCGACAGGCTCACGCTCGACAATGCACTGCCCGGACAGTTTGAGCTCGAAACAGGATCGCCGTTCATCATCCTCGGACCGAAGAGCGCGGCGCGGCTTCCTGCATATCATAGGATGGATATCAACATCGCGTACACATTCAATCTGCTTGGTCTCGATTGCAGCATGGGGGCAGATCTGCTCAACGTCTACAACAGCAAGAACATTTTCTATTTCGATCGGAAGACGGGGGAGCGGGTTAATATGTTGTCGTTCTTTCCCTCCGCAACGGTCACCGTGGCTTTCTAGGGCAGTTACTATCAGCCAAATCAACAATCAACAATCAACAATCAACAATCGTCAATCAAGCTACTTCAAAATCGGCAGCGAGAGATGCGAGGTCCACGCCGGCGAACGGTACACCCTTTGCGTCGCCTTCTGGAAGTCAGATTCTTTTGCTCTGTAAATGTCGACAAATGTCTGGGGATTCCGATCGATCATCGGGAACCACGAGCTCTGGACCTGCACCATGATCCGGTGTCCCTTTTTGAACGTGTGGAAGATGTCGTCAAGGACATATTCAACCTTCGTCACCTGGTTGGGGACAAATGGCTCGGGCTTCGACATGCTGTTCCTGAACTTTCCCCTTATCACATCGCCGCGCACCATCATCTGGTAACCCCTCAATTTCATTATGTTCGGATCGAATCGCGGACCGCCGCGCCCTGCGAACGCTACGGTTTCCGGCAGGACATCGATAACCTTGACGATCCAGTCGGAGTCTGTGCCCGACGTTGAAACGAACAGGCTGGCTGTGATGGGTCCGGCAACGGTCATATCTTCGGTTAGAATCTCCGATTCATACACCAGAACGTCGGGACGGGTCCACGCGAACCGCTGATCTTCGACCGGAAACGCGGAGTTGTACCAATGTCGGATCTCCGACGTGTACGGGACGGGCTTTGCCGGATCGCTGACGTACTCGTCAAATTCCCCACTCTTTGAAGTCAAAGTCGGAGCAGAGAATGAGAGTTTTTTCGTCTCATTCAGATAAAGATTCGTCGGGACTGTACTTGGCGGCGGCCAGGCATCGAGGGATCTCCACACATTGTTCCCCGTCTCAAAAACTGTCGCCCTCGCAATGTGCAATCCGCCTTGACCTTTGAGGTAGTAGCTGAAAAACGGGAATACAACGCTGTCCACAAAGAATTTCCCGGTTGATGATCCCCATTTGATCATACCAAGTGAATCGCCCGAATCATTTCCCCATTGTCCGTGCGACCAGGGGCCCATGACGAGCCGGTTCTGGTTCTTCGAATTGAGCTTGTTGATCGCGGCATACAGATTGAGCGCTCCGTACAGATTCTCGGAGTCATACCAGCCCCCGACCACGAGCGTCGCCGGCTTGATGTTCTTGACGTGGTTGAGAATGTTGCGCGCTTCCCAGAAACTGTCCCACGTCCCATGGTTCACAATGTCGTTCCAGAACGCAACGCTGTCTTTGAAGTATTTGGTGTTTGCGTTCGGAAGAGGGCCAAGCTCGAGAAAGAACTTGTACCCATCGGTGATCTTGTGGTTGAACGGGCGAGAGTCCCTTTGCGTAGGTTCGGGCCGCGGCCAACCGAAGCTGGCAAAGAAGTCGAACGCGTGCGGAAGCAGTAAGGCGCCGTTGTGGAAGAAATCGTCGCGTGACATCCATTTGGAAACCGGCGCCTGCGGTGACGTTGCCTTGACCGCCGGGTGGGCATCAATCGTACCTGTCGTTGAATAGAAGCCGGGATACGAGATGCCGTAGATTCCGACTCGACCGTTGTTATGCCGAACATTCTTGATGAGCCAGTCCACGGTATCGTAGGTGTCACTGCTTTCGTCGATATCCTTCGGGCTCTTCTTGTTCTCTCTGTACGGCCGCACGTTGACAAATTCACCTTCCGACATATACCGGCCGCGCACATCCTGGCTCACAATGATGTAGCCATCGCGCGCAAACTTCTCTGCCTGCGAGCCAATGAAAGGCGGGTACATCGTTTCACCGTACGGAGCCGAACTGTAAGGAGTCCGTGTCATGAGAATCGGGTAATCCTGCGTCGTATCTTTCGGCGTGTATACGGCGGTGAACAGTTTTACCCCATCACGCATCGGGATCATGTATTCGTGCTTATCATAATGATTGATGACTGAAAAGCGCTCTTGCGCGAAGAGACTCACGCTGAGCATTGAGAGCAGCATGATCTCCGCAAGGATGCGGAGCGGCGGAACGCGGAACCTGGGTTTCATCGTGATAACTCCTCTTTGATGAGTATGCTATTGTTTCTCCGGTTTCAAAATCACCGCCGGGACATCCCGTTCTTTCACGAGAGCATTGAAAGTTGGAACGTCTTTCGCCAGAGTGGCCTTGAGCGCCGCGAGCTGTGCATCAATCTTGGTTGCCAGATAGTTGTAGACGTCGTATTGCTGCTTCGTCGGCCTCGTGTCTGCACTCGCCGCACTGCTTGCCACCGCTGCGAGCTTGTTGTTCAGCTTAATGGGATAATTCAATGCGTCCTGGCTGCTTTTGATTTTTGTTTGAATCAGTTCTTCCTCGACGGCAGAGAGTCGTTCATTGAGAGCCTTCACGGCATCGCGAATGGCCGACTTTGACGGATGAGTCTGAGATCGCTTCGAGACATCCTCTGTTTGCTTCTTGATGTCACGAATCGTGTTGATGGCTTCGTCTGTTGCTGAAAGTTTGTCGCGGACCTTGAGTAGAAACTCGAGCTGCTCCTGAAGTTCAGCCTGTGTTGTCTCGACGCGGGGATCGAGCTTCACTTCAAAAGACTGGCCGAGTGTATCGCTGCCCGATATGAGCCGGACCGTGTAGGTACCGGGAACAGCAACGGGTCCACGGGTAGTACCGCCCCACAAAAGAGCACCGGGCACAGTTGTGGCATCGGTGTGCCGAAGATCCCACGAGAATCGATTCATTCCTGAGTCCGCCGGTAGCCTTTGAGGGCCACCACGTCCACGAAAACCTGATTCTTCATCAGGTTCCCGCGGCGGCTCTCCTTCCCGCGGTTCTTCCTTGCTGCTGAACCCCTTGACGAGCTTTCCCCGTGAGTCCAGAAATTCAAGCTTCACTTCGTCCTTCGGCTTTGTCTTGAAGTAATAATAGACTATGGCGCCGCTGCTCGGGTTCTTGCCGGTCTTGGAACCCGGCCGACTGAATCCGCCGGATCCCTGCATTCGGTATGTCAACCGTGGTCGAAACAGATATGTTGCCTTCTTTGAGGCATCTTCGAGTTGGTAAAGGGGCGTTAGGTCATCGAGCACCCAGAACGAACGGCCGTGTGTAGCCACGACGAGATCTTTTTCACGGGGCTGAATGGCAAGATCATGAATGGGGACGACAGGGAGATTGAATTGAAGCGTCTGCCAGTTCTCGCCGTCATCGAACGATATCCAGACACCACGCTCAGTGCCGGCAAAAAGCAGCCCCCTCCGATTCGGATCTTCACGAACGGCGTGCACGAATTCATAATCCGGAATTCCTTTGACAATCCGCTTCCATGTTTTGCCGAAATCGGATGTCTTGTACATGAACGGCCTGAAATCATCGAGCTCGTACCGCTTGGCTGCCACATAGGCCGTGCCTGCGTCGTGGGCTGAGGCTTCGATGACACTTATGCGGGACCACTCGGGAATGTCCTTAGGCGTGACGTTCTTCCACGATCCTCCGTCATCGGTCGAGACGTGGATCAAACCATCGTCAGATCCGGCCCAAAACAGTCCTTTCTGAACACGTGACTCCACGAATGCGAAAATCGTGCAATAGTACTCGACACCGGTATTGTCCTTTGTGATCGGTCCGCCCGAAGATGCCTGCTTGCTCTTGTCGTTTCTCGTGAGGTCGGGACTGATGATCTCCCAGCTTTTCCCCTCGTTGATGCTCTTGAAGACGACATTGCCCGTGCAATAGAGTGTGTTCGGGTCGTGGGGGGAGATCACAATGGGGAAGGTCCATTGAAAACGATACTTCGCAGAGTCTGCGCCGCCGCCCATCGGATTGTCGGGCCATACATTGATGTCCTCAGTTTGATCTGTGCGCTTGTCGTACTTTGTCAGGTACCCGCCGTAATTGCCCGCGTAAATGGTGGTGGGCTTCTTTGGATGGACCGCGATGTAGCCGCTCTCGCCGCCGCCGACGTCGAACCAATCAGTACGATCAATGCCCGATCCGGTTGTGCGGCTGGGGATCGCCACTGTGCTGTTGTCCTGCTGCGAGCCGTAGATGTAGTAGGGAAACTGATCGTCAACAAGCACATGGTAGAACTGCGCTGTCGGGATCGCCTGGTCGGTCCATGTCTTGCCGCCATTGTAGGAAACATTGGCGCTTCCGTCGTTCGCTTCGATCATGCGCTGAGGGTTTGCAGGATCGATCCACAGATCATGATTGTCTCCGTGGGGCACGCTGATGGACGTGAGCGTTCGGCCGCCATCGATCGACTTGTAAAAACCGGTATTGAGGAGATAGACCGTTTCGGCGTTTTTTGGGTCGGCATAGACGTGCGAGTAATACCATGCACGCTGACGGACCCGGCGGTCTTCATTCATCCTGCGCCACGTTTTGCCGGCATCATCGGAGCGGAACAATCCTCCTTCATCGGCTTCGACCATTGCCCACACGAGATCGGCCCTGGCGCCAGAGGCGGCAACACAAATCTTTCCTTTCAGTCCCTTAGGCATTCCGCGGTTGTCGGTGAGATTCATCCAGGTGTCGCCTCCGTCCGTGGATTTCCACAGCCCACTGCCCGCGCCGCCGCTTACCATGCTCCATGGGGTGCGATATGCTTCCCACATGCCGGCGTAGAGAACTCGCGGGTTAAATGGATCCATTACAAGATCGGCTGCCGCAGTCTTGTCATTGATGTAGAGGATTTTCTCCCACGTTTTCCCGCCGTCTTTTGACCGGTATACACCCCGTTCCTGGTTCGGACCAAAGACGTGGCCAAACGCCGCCACGTACACCAGGTCTTCGTTCTTTGGGTGAACGACAATCTCGCTGATGGTCTGTGCTCCTGCTAATCCGGCGAGCTTCCACGTTTTTCCTGCATCAACCGATTTGTATAATCCCTCGCCTGGGATCGTATTGCCGCGGATGCACGACTCTCCCGTACCGGCGTAAATGACTGCCGGATCCGATTCGGCAACCGCCAGAGCGCCAACGATACCGACTTTAAGATAACCATCAGAGACATTGATCCACGTGTTGCCCCCGTCCTCTGTTTTCCAGATTCCGCCCCCTGTCGCACCAAAGTAATAGGTGTAGGGCTGGTCCGTATGACCGGCGACAGCGATCGAACGGCCGCCCCGGAAGGGACCGATCTCCCGCCACTGCATCTTGCTGTACAATGTCGTGTCGTACTTGAGCGTGGATTTTGACTGCTGGGCTTTGGCCCCGAAGAAGGCGAGACACGGAAGAATAACGGCGGCGAGCATGAGTCGCCTCCAGAAAAGAGAATGCGCCATCATAGGACGTTATCCTTTCAGGGGAGTGCTGTGAATTGTACGATAACTCCGATAGACCAAAAGAGCAGAACTTTGCAAAGTACGCTAGGTTGTCGAAGGAACGACAGAAACGCTTTTCAGATGTTCCTGCTGCGAGACGGTTCGGTACATCGTGACCTGGCTTGCATAGAAAGTTGCCTTGAGCCAGAACCGGGCGACCATGTAAAACTGCTGCAGGATGAACAGGAAGACCAATGGCCAGTACGATTCCTGAGGAATCCACTTCTCCAGTATAGCATAGACGGCAATAAGGAGAACGCCGAAGGCTGTCAAGAGAAGATACAAGCCGTATGTCTTGACGAAATGAGGTACAGCAAATCGAGCACCGGCTGCCGTCGATGCCAGCGCGCTGGTACGATCATCGACCACCATCCGGATGCGAGCGTAGTCGAAGATCATGAAGAGGAGGGAGAGAAGCAGCAGAACGACCACGTTTCGAATCATGTAGTAGAGGTACGGCACCGTCTCTGACGCGTCATTTTGCGTCCACTGGTAGATACTGTTGTTAACCCAGTCGAGAACGACGGAAAAGAAAATGAAATAGACCAACAGGGCGAGGAGCGCCAGGCGGAAGAACTTGCCGAAATACCTGGCCCCGTCCATCAGAAACTCCGGGAACGACGAACGATAGTCCTTCGCGTAGATGCCGATGAATCCTCCCGTAAGGAAGGTGTTCACAACCACATAGAGAAGGCTGAGAAAGAAGAGAAGCGACGTTGGCCCCGCATTGAGTTCCCAACGCACGAAAAGGTCATACAGGAAGCCGCCCAGCGTTTTGATGAACGTGCCATTCATCTGCATCTCAAGATGGTTGATAAACGGTGCGTAGCCAAAGATCGTGTAGTCGAGGGCGCGCGTGTGATCGCTCTTCTCCATGTCAACCCGGTAGCTGTCCATCCACGCCGGATCCATCTGCTGCAGGATTTTTTCATCCATCACGGTGTCGCGAAGATAGCCGTCGAGCTGCTTAAGAGCGGGAACAGCGAGAACCAGGGCAATAAGGACATTCGCAAACCAGGCGAAGAGGATCATCCGTTTTGTGCGCGATGCGAGCTTGACGCCTTGTTTGAATGAGGACATGATGTTCATAACCGTCTCCTGATAGGAAAACGCAACCGTTCGTCGATTGAGGTCGAACCACAAAGGCACAAAGGAAAAGAGAAAGTGGTTGAAACCAGCTGAGAATAAGGAAACGCTCCCCAATCCATCTTTGTGTCTTTGTGGTTATTTTCAAAAATGGAGATCGAACCACTGAGCCGAAGGCACAAAGGAAAGGAAAGATTTCTCAAATTCAACTTCGTGTCTTGGTGGTTAATCTTAGAAGGCTGCGAATTCGAGATAGTTCTGCACCCAAAACATCCACTTGGATGCATATTTTCGGGCCGCCAATGATCGATACCCGGGCTCCCGAACAGCCTTGCTGTTATTGTTGTAGTTGATGTCCATTGCAAGTTTCATATAAGGATCGACGATCGCGTAACTGACGGGGGAATCGGTGTAGTAGGTGAATTTCTTCCACCTGTACTGACCATCCCAACCTTCCCGGCGTAACGACCCATCCTTGAAAACAACGAGAATATCAACGGGAGCAGTCACTTCCCCCTCGCGCTTGACGACGACTTCGCATTCATAGGTCTTCGTCGCAGGAGCAGGTTCGGATTCTTTTCCGTTAGAAGAGAAAATTCCCGTCGGAGTTGGAATCCTCCGGTTGTTGATCCGGTCAATGCTATAGTCAAAGAGCTCCGAGCTGAACCAGGTGTTTGCGAAGAGCCAGCTCATGTTCTTGCCGCTGACTTCATTGACCGTCCTGATGAAATCTTCAGTTGTGGGGTGTTTGAAGCGGTACCGGTGATGGTATGTCCGCATCACGCGGTACATCATCTCCTCTCCCAGGTACCGTTCCAGTGTCACGAGTGACAACGCAGGTTTTGTATAGGAATTCAAGCCATAGGTTTGATAATACTCCCACCCGCTCCTGACCATGACGTCGTTCTTTCCGTAGCGGCGCAGTTCACCGTTGCCGGGTCCGAGAGAGGATTGGTCGATTTCGTCGAACACGTACGGAATTCCGACATAAGCGCCACCACCGGAGCCGCCGAAAAAGTATCGCGACGCCTTAAATGGCCCCCAGCCGGTTTTCATAACACGATCGGTAGAGTACGTATTGAATCCTTCGTCCAGCCATGCCTCCTCGAACTCATTGTTCCCGATGAGTCCATACCACCACTGATGGCCGCATTCGTGGACGGTCACACCTTCGGGTGATGAAGCTTCTTTCGGGGAATACCGGTTTGTTCCGCCGGTAAAGAGGGTGGGGTACTCCATCCCCCCTGACGCGCTCCTCATGGCGGGATCGACAACCGTAATTGCATCGTACGGGTACTCGCCGTACCATTCGCCGTAGTACCTCAAGGCCTTGAACGTCGCATCGAAATACCGGTCAATCATATTGTCGTGCTGCGGCTGGGTCAGGAGAATCACGGTTACCTCGCGGAGCGGATGGTGGCGATCAGGGCGCTCATTCGCTTCCATCTCAGTGTGTCTGAACTTGCGGACCGTCGGCACAAGGTCCGGTGAGGTCACCCATGCGAAGTCGTGCACGTCTTCCTGGTAGAAATTGAAGGTCGCAGTGCTGTCTTTGTTTTGTTCGACACTTTTCGGGATACCACCCGTCGCTCCGACAACATAACCCTGAGGGACGGTGATCGTTACATCGTAGATACCATAGTCGGCGAAGAACTCCGTGGTAGCATGAAATTGATGGCAGTTCCATGCCCCATTCCACCAGACGCCGATTTTCGGGAACCATTGAGCAACGAAGTGATAGTCCCGGATGGCACCCGTGCGCGAGACCGGCAGCGGTTGCTTCGTCTCAAAGTCGATTTTGAATGTGATCGATTGCCCGTTGCGGACGGGTCTAGCTGAACGAACCCGGCAAACAGTCTGGTCGTCCGCGTTTCCATCGTCGTCCTGGATGTAGCGGAACGAGTTCGTGATGTCGGTTTCGCCTCTGGCATCGACGACCTTGATGCTCTTTATGGTGGTGTACCCGTAGTCGTCACGGTTCCCCCCGAGCCGACCCAGTTGATAGCCATTCTCTTATGCGAAAGTGCTGCGATTATTTTTCCAGGCGTTATGATAGAGATGGAACGGAAACTCCTGCTGCGGCTTGCCGGTCGTGTTTCTCCACTCGAGAATCTCCGATCCGGAGATGATATTCGTCTTTGGATCGAGTTTGACGTTCATCGAATAGCGCACAATCCGGTCGCTTTGAGTCGGCAG
>JACVXU010000283.1 GCA_015661185.1 Bacteroidota bacterium | reverse complement strand
ATGTTCTTTAGCGGAGTCGACGACGACGCAGATATTTGGCTGGATGGCAAGAAGATCGGCAGTCACGTTGGATACAGTGAACCTTTCTATGTCGATCTCCCGGCCGGCATCAAGCCGGGGGCGAAAGAGCTGATTGTGCGCGTCGACGACCATGGAGGCCCGGGAGGGATCTACAAGCCTGTAAGTCTGGTCCCCAGGGATCGCGTCCTTGAGATGTACAAGACAAAGTACTCCGAGGTTCCTGCGCGCCCCAGTGAGGAGTGGGTACGCGACGCGGTTCTTTATGAAGTATATCTTCGTTCCTTCTCGAGGGGGGGAATGTTCAAGGAGCTTGAACTGCGGCTCCCGGAGATCAAAGAACTGGGTGTCACTGTTCTCTGGCTCATGCCAATCCACCCCACCGGCGAGTTAAACAGGAAGGGGACGCTGGGAAGTCCATACGCTGTGCAGGATTATTACGAGGTGAATCCGGAATTTGGCACGCTTGACGATTTCAAGTCGCTCGTGAATGCTACGCACGCACAGGGGATGAAGATCATCATCGATCTTGTGGCCAATCATACCGCGTGGGACAGTAAACTCGTCATGGACCATCCCGAGTGGTTCACCACGAATGACGAGGGGGCAATCGTTTCCCCGAATGCAGACTGGACGGACGTCGCAGACCTCAACTACAGTCATCACGAGTTGCGCAAGTACATGATCGAGATGATGAAGTACTGGGTTCGTGATATCGGGATCGATGGATATCGTTGCGATGTGGCCGAAATGGTCCCGACGGACTTCTGGAACCGCGCGCGTATCGAACTCGACAAGATCAAACCGATCATGATGTTGTCGGAGGGAACGATACCGGAGCATCACGCTGAGGGTTTTGACATGACATATTCCTGGACCGTGTATGATGTCTTATCGAAGGTCATCGACGGTTCAACTCCCGTTACGGTTTTCGATGATATTCTGACGACCGAGTCATTCCAATTTCCGATAGGATCGCTCCGAATGCGATTCAATACGAATCACGACAAGAACGCCTGGGATGCCCCGGCGGTGCTTAAGTACTCTCCGCAAGGAGCAAAAGCAACCGCACTGCTGACATTCACCTACCCCGGAATTCCCTTGATCTATAATGGGGAGGAAGTGGGGAATGACAAGAAGCTGAGTCTTTTTGAGAAAGTCGATATCGATTGGACAAAGAACTATGAGTTCCGCGCCTTCTACCAATCTCTGACACGGTTGCGGTCTTCCCATCCAGCGTTGCGGAGAGGAGAGTACATACCTGTGAAGAATTCCGGAGGCGGAAAAGTGTATACGTTCTTGCGCAGGTTGGGGGGCGATGAAGTTCTCATCGTCATCAATTTTGGGCGCGATCCCCGGTCGTGTACAATCGACCTGCCCGGGATGAATGCCGGCGACTTGAAGGAATATTTCACGGGGACCGTCGTCTCGCCTCGGAAGGGGCAGCTCGCGCTCGACATTGGCGGACTCGGCTGCCGGGTTTTTGTGCCTCTCGTACAACACGATGGGGGATTACAGTGAAAACGCACACGGAATACCTCTGGTTCAATTCGAAGAAACACCGGGAATACATCAATATCACAACCGAAGTCGAGCGTATTCTCGCAAAAAGCGGGATCAAAGAAGGTATGATTCTCGTCTCTGCCATGCATATCACAGCCGCCGTGTATGTGAATGATGCAGAATCGGGTCTGATCCAGGATATTGATGAGTGGCTCGAGAAACTTGCGCCATTCGATCAGGACTACAGGCACCATCGCACGGGAGAAACGAACGGTGATTCACATCTCAAGAGCCTTCTGATGCATCACGAAGTGATCGTCCCCGTGACCGAAGGGAAACTGGATTTTGGACCATGGCAGCAAATCTACTACGCCGAGTTTGATGGACAACGGCGCAAGCGGGTCATCGTGAAGGTGATGGGTGAGTAGCCTCCGGACAATCACTGAATTTCTTCGAGCCAGCGATAGGTTGAAATCGTGAAACTTGGTCATATAGTTGAATATGTCGCTTTCCAAACGACAGCATTTCTCGTAATGCTCCTACCTCTCTCTGGTGCCAGGTGGCTTGGGCGAAACCTGGGCGCATTCGTCTTTGACTTCACCGGATATCGAAAGGAAGTCACGCTTGGCAATCTTCGCCGGGCATTTCCCGAAAAGTCAGATGATGAAATCGCGCAGATTGCGCGTGGGGCCTACAAGAATGTGGGAATCACACTCTTCGAGATCTTGTGGTACCCGAGGATGAGCCGCGAGCAGGTGAGCGAATCGATGCACTTCGACCACCCTGACGTCGTGAGGAACGCCTACAAGAAGGGGAAGGGGCTGCTCATTCTGACTGCCCATTTCGGAAATTGGGAGCTCCTGGGTGGGTGCCTTGTCGTGGAGTTCGGATTTCCGGTGGCTGGAATCGCAAGAACGCAAGCCAATCGTCTGGTGGATCGAAGCCTCAATGAGCGCAGGTTGCGTTTCGGAAACAAAGTCATTCCGATGGAAACATCCTTGCGAGAGGTGATGAGAGCTCTTCGCGCCGGGGAGGCAGTTGGCATCGTCGCAGATCAAGCTGCACCCAAAGAGAACGTTCAGATTGAGTTCTTTGGGACAAAGTTGCCCACGCATCAAGGACCTTCTGTGTTCAGTCTCAAGATGGGTTCCCCTCTCGTTGCTGTTTTCTCCGTTCGCCGACCTGATGGTTCATATGATGCGTACGTGGAAGAGGTCCCATCGGCGGACCTCAAGGAGTACAACGATGAGAATGTGACTGAGCTGACCAGGCGCCACGTCAAGATCACAGAGGATTTCATCAGGCGCTTTCCCGACCAATGGATGTGGATGCACAAGAGGTGGAAACACGTGCCGCCCGAAAGTGACCGAACTCGCAAGAACTCATGAAGGAAATTGAAAATATTCTTGTTATTCAAACAGCGTTCATCGGCGATGCCGTGTTGACATTGCCGCTCATCCAGATTATTCGAAAGAAGTACCCGGCATCGAAGGTCGATATCGTTGTTACACCGCGTTCGAAAGACCTTTTCGCGAATCATCCCGACATCCGGGAGGCGATCGCATTTGACAAACGAGGAAAAGACCGCGGGCTCAGCGGCCTGCTTCGATTGGTCAAACATCTACAATCCCGCTCCTACGATCTGGCCCTGGTTCCTCACCGCTCATTGCGAAGTGCGGCCCTGGCTTTCCTCGTTGGTGCGCCGCAAAGAATTGGATTCAACAGAAGCGCTGGCCGGTTTCTCATGACAGGTACTGCTCGTTATCGAAAGGATCTGCATGAGATTGATCGCAATCTCTCCCTCTTGAATGCACTCCCGATCGGAGCATGGCGACCGGAATTGCCCCGGCTGTATCCGTCGGAAGCTGACCGGAAGAAAGTCGACAGGCTGCTGATCGAGTTGGAGGTTGGCCATCCTGAAAAGCTCGTTGCGATAGCGCCCGGCACCATCTGGAACACGAAGAGGTGGCCGAAGGAGCGCTTTGCTTCGTTGGCGGTGAATTTTGATGATGCCGGATTGGAGGTTATGCTCATAGGAGGGGAGGATGACAAGAGACTTTGCAACGAAATCAGGACGTTGAGCGGATCGTTTCGAGTGTATGATACCTCGGGGACCCTCTCTCTTCTTCAATCTGCGGAGCTCATCCGGCGCTGCAAACTCCTCGTCTGCAATGATAGTGCACCGATGCATTTCGCCACGGCGGTTGGGACACCTGTCTTGGCGATTTTTGGCGCCACCGTACCGGCGTTCGGGTTCGGGCCCACCGGTCCGTTTGATGCCGTCGTGGAAACTCAGGGCTTGGAGTGCCGTCCTTGCTCGATCCATGGAGGCGACAAGTGTCCCATCAAGACGTTTGATTGCATGAACAACATAACCCACGACCGCGTATTCCGGAGCGCGATGGAGATTATGTCGAAAGAGACCGTTGTACGAAGGTCAACTCACTAGAAGCCATCTCAAAAATCCCCCGTCGAGCCTCGAGAAAAGTCGCGGGCTTATGCGTTCAGAGACTTCGGGGGAGTTTCGCCTAATGCAGGTCTGGACTCAGGATGATGTTGGTTTTTTGGTGATACACAAAGAAAGCTTGTCATCCTGAGCTCCGTCCTGAGCCTGTCGAAGGACGCAGTCCCGCTCGTATCTTGAGCGGGACGAAGTCGGTCTTCGATCCTTCGGCTCCATGCCTCCCTGACGGTCGGCACTTCGCTCAGGACAGGCCCCGCTCACAGA
>JACVXU010000282.1 GCA_015661185.1 Bacteroidota bacterium | reverse complement strand
CATGAATGCCCATTATGCCAACGCCAATCTTTGGAACCAGCTCCACCGGTCAGTTTTCTTGCGCGACGGACGCCCAGCATACCCTACGAGACCTCCGCACGAAGCGTAAGGGACAGCCGGTATTCGTTCTCGGACACATATTAGCCAGAAAAGGGCAGGAAGGAACCTTCGAGGTCTTTAACGACCGCTTGGCCATCGTCAAATTCTCCGACGGCGGCTCGATCGGATATGACCCGCTGGAGCTGCTCTTGCCCACCCACATCGACGATAAGGGAACCGCCTACTTCGAAATTCGCCCCTGCCGGCAGTGCGAACAACTCTTCCCCTTGACCGCCGAGGAAGCCCAATTCACTGGCAATCTTAAGCGCTACCGAGCTCTCTCGGAGTTCCTTCAGGACAATCTTCAACTTGTGAACGAAATCACGCTTTGATTCCGCACTTTGAGCTTCACCGTAATTGAGAGCTGCAGAGGTACCGGATCGTATGAGTTGATCTGAGAGGATCCTTCCCGCCTTGGTATCTGGAAACGCATCGGCGATGCGGACGATCTGAACGGCGAGGCGTATGAGACGTCCCTCCAAATCGAATTTCTTTGGACCTTGGCAGGATTGGTCCGATGCGGTTTTTGGACTCTCGGGAGGACTTTGTGGTTCACTTTTATTCATGAATTACTCCTTCTGCTGTGTGAGATCGCTGAGTGAAGCAATTGTATGAAATACTCGAAGGATTGGAAAGGGAAAACGATGGGCAGAAATGCACAGCGTGAGGGCGCCGCGAATTATGAATAATGAACACAAATGTAGAATGATGAAGTTTGGTGGTGAAATACCTTCTACGTTTATCATTCGTGTTCGTTATTGGATATTCTTAGGCAACAACGTAGAGAGCGCTGCGAATAGTCAATATTGAACACGAATGTAGAATGATGAAGGTGGTCATATGCCCCTCCCCCCGCGCTTAACCTCGCTCGATGCGTTCCGCGGGTTTGCCATAGCAGGAATGCTTTTGGTGAACAATCCCGGCACATGGGACCCGGCCGTAGTACCACGACTCCTGTTCCACGCGGAGTGGCACGGATGCACGTTCGCCGATCTCATATTCCCCTTTTTTCTCTTCGCCGTCGGAATGGCGATGCCGTTCAGCGAGACGAAGAGGCTGGAACACGGCGTGCCAGTCTGGAAAGGAATCCTCATTGCAGCAAGGAGAGGTCTCCTTCTCTACCTCCTCGGAGCATTCCTCAAATCTGCGTCCATCAACGCGCCGGTTTTGCACTTCGGCATTCTGCAACGAATCGGGGTCCTCTACTTCGTCGTCTACCTGCTTCTGCCATTGAAGGCCCGTTGGCACGCGACGATCGGGGTCTCTCTCCTTCTTGTCTGGTGGGCAATACTCTCTTTTGTCCATGGGCCGGGTATCATTCCGGGCTCTTTCGAGCGCGATGTCAACGCAGCGCAGTACCTCGATAGCTTCATCCTCGTTCCGGAGGACAAGGAAACGATCATCAGCATGATTCCCGGGATTTCAACCGTCCTGGCGGGCGTCCTTGTTGGACGCTCTTTGATGCGCCAGGCAGATCAAAATACGGTGATGCGGATGTTGGCCCTGGCTGGCGTTGCCGGCGTTGTCATCGGATTGCTCTGGGACTTTGTTGTTCCCCTCAACAAAATACTCTGGTCGTCGTCATTCGCCGTTTACACCGCTGGCTGGTCATGCCTGGTCTTTCTCCTGTTCTATTGGGTCATTGAAGTCCGGAAATCGGCGAGACTCGCTTTTCCGTTGATCGTCTACGGAATGAATGCGATCACCCTCTATGTCTTCACGGGACTTCTTGTCCGCTGGGTGATGCTCTCCTGGAAAGTCTCATACAACGGGACGATGACATCTCTTACCGGCTATTTCTACAAGAGCTTTGCCAGCCTCGCGGGTCCGACCGTTGGATCGCTCCTCTATTCGACGATGATCATATTCATCGGCTGGATCCTCTGCTATTGGATGTTCCGGCGCAAACTCTTCCTGAAGGTCTGACATTTGACAGACATCGCGACCAAGTATACCGTCTCTGTTCATGTGCGTGTTGGGGCCGACCGGCTTCTCCGCGACAAGTATACATTGATCGAGGGTAAGCGCGTCGGGGTCTTGACAAATCACACAGGTCGGTTGACTGACGGCCGTTCAATTGTTGATGCTCTTGCATATTCAGGACTCTGCACGCTCAAAGCACTCTACGGCCCGGAGCACGGAATTGCCGGGGATTCTCCCGATGGTAAGATTGTCGAGAATGCACTCGACCCCCGCCATGGCGTTCAGGTTTATTCGCTCTACGGCAGGAATCAGAAGCCGACGCCAGAAATGCTCGATGGAATTGATGTCGTGGTGGGCGACATCCAGGACGTCGGGGCCAGGTTCTACACGTTCATCTCCACAGTTGCACTTGCGATGGAAGCCGCGGCCGAAAATGGCATTCCCTTCGTCATTCTTGACCGTCCCAACCCGATCCGCGGCGTCTCTTACGACGGGCCAGTTCGCGTCTCCTCCCTCAGGTCTTTTGTGGCGTGGATGCCCATCCCCATCATGCATGGGCTCACCGTCGGGGAACTCGCCCTGCTGTGGAATGATGAGGGCTGGCTGGCCAATGGCGTCAAGGTTTCTTTGCAGGTAGTCGAAATGGAGGGCTGGAAGCGGTCCATGTGGTATGATGAAACTGGTTTGGCCTGGACTCCTCCATCTCCGAACATGCAGACACTCGCAGCGGCAATTGTCTACCCTGGCCTCTGCCTCGTGGAAGGCACCTCGATTTCTGAGGGGCGCGGTAGCATGAGCCCGTTCCAGATCATCGGCGCCCCATGGGCTGACCCCGAGAAGGTTTTGAAACACCTATCGGCGTATCATACTCCCGGCGTTGTCTTCTCGGCTGCAGAGTTCACGCCGAACGAGATCCCCGGTACCGCCATCGAACCCAAGTTTGAAGGATTATTGTGCCGCGGCGTGCAAATATCCATCGTCGACCGCAATGCCGTCCAGCCGGTACATCTCGGTATCGCAATTCTTTCGGCTTTTAAACGTGCGCACCCGACGGAGGCAGTCTTTCGCGAATGGCGCTTTGATGTTCTCACCGGGAACGCAAACGTGCGGCACCAGCTCGATCGCGGCGTACACCCCGATGAGATCTGCAGCGGATGGGATGATGAACTCAGATCCTTCGGAGAAATTCGGTCCAGGCACTTGATGTACTGATTCCTGCATCTAAGAAAGAACTGATCATTCATAACGAGCAGTTCTTCGACAGTTGTACTGTCGAAGAAGACCCATGCTGGAGTTAGACTCCAGGAGGCCTGATGAGCTTGCGAGGGGCTTTTCGTGTTACAGTCTTGTGCACACGTGTTCTGATCGAGAAGATCGACGCGTTGGGCAAGGTCCGAGAGTGAAACTCTCGCATGAGTTGAGTCCGACAGTCCCGCCATACCGCCACTCCGCCAAAATAACGGCGGACGCAAAAAGCGCGAAAGACGGCGGTCAAGTAAGATCGGCGGGCAAGTCAACTGTCGGACAACAGGGGGGCGGCGCCGGCATAACCTTCCAGCGCCGTCAGACCGCTGATCGCCAAGCCAGGTCACCAATCACCAATCAACCGCTCACCGATTGACTCCGTGATTGACTAATTGGTTCATTGATCGATGATCTGCTCAAACCATGTACTTCCTCAGCGTCCTCTTCAGCTTGTGGATCTCTTCCCGAACGGACTCCAGCTTCTTGTAGTCTTTCTTCTGCTCGGCCGCATCCCGTTCCGTTTTCAATGCGCGGATCTTTATTTTGATTTCTGTCTTGTTGATACCGACGACATGGTGGTGCGGGATCTCAATCCCCAACGACTTGCAGAGAGGCGGCAGCAGCTGCTCCTTGTGCATCGTGCTGTGCCCCTTCAGTCGTTCGTCCTCGATCCCATCGGCAATCACGCGAAGCTGGATTGCAGTCATCTTGCTGAGTTCTTCATACGTATGGGCCATGCTGAATCCTCCTTTTGGTAAGTTGGTTGCGCCGCAGAGATATCAAGAAATTAGATTCTCCCGTACAGTTGGATCAATGATTCACTCAAAGTGTTTCGTCATCGGCCAGATATCAGCGACTGGCATTTTCATTGTGCGGCAAAGATAAAATTGAGTATTGCTCCGAGGGCGTGGTCTGTTGGTTCGGGAGCGCGAGCCCAATGTAGAAAACCCGATGAACAAAAGAAAGGAGGAATCGCAGATCCTGG
>JACVXU010000080.1 GCA_015661185.1 Bacteroidota bacterium | reverse complement strand
CTCTCCGGAGGACTTGATTGAGTGTCGCCGCGAATTCCCCAGACTTCTCCAGTTGCGGAACATGACCGCATTGTTCGACGAAGAAGACTTGCCCTCGCGGGACGAGCCGCAGAAGCGTATGCACGACCTCGAGCGAGACAATCCCGTCCTCCCGACCCCAGATAAGGGATACAGGCATGGTGAGGCGCGTAAGCTCTTCGACCAGCAAATCGTCCGTTTCAATCGATGCCACAAGTTCGTTGACGTGATGGAGCTTGAGCTCCCGATAGATCGCTCCGGTGAACGGATTCAGGTACCATGGATAGCGGTGCCACATCCTCTTCAAGAGATACTTCGTGTCGGCAACCGAATTCAACGTGAATGTCTCTCTGAGCGCCTCAATCCCCCGGTAATAGATTCCCACACTGTTCACCAACACGAGGTGTTGCACGCGGCCGGGCTTTGTTGCAGCATACCATGCACAGAGCCACCCGCCGAATGAATGGCCAACGAGAGTCAGCGGACCGTCCTGAAACCCGGCAAGAAACTCTGACAGCGCTGCGCGATGTTCGCCGAATGTCGCAAACCCTTCCGCTCCCCGCACAGACGAAAACCCGAATCCAGGCAGGTCGAGCGCGGCAAGTCTCCGGAAATCATCGATCCTCGGAATGGTACGAATCCAGGAATTCGAAGATGTACCCAACCCGTGCACGAGAATTACCGATCCTCGCTTGCCGTCACCTTCACGAACGAGCGTGTGCAGCCATCCTGCACTAGTTTCCAACATCTCGCTCTGAAATCCGAGCGAGTGGTATCGTTTTCGCGCTGTCTTGTGAATCCACGTGAGGAGCATATTAGAACGGGAATTTGTGGTCATACCAGTGACGCGTCATCTCCAGCCAGAAGAAGAGGCCTCTCCACTTCCCGAGCGGTGCATAGCGTTTCTCGATGGTCGAGTCCTTTACCTTCCTGCCGCGTGTGTGCAGCTCGTAGAACTTCGCACGCACCCACGAATCGAGTCCGAGATAGTCATACTGTCCCAGGAGTTTCAATATGTTTCCCGCGGCATAGTCGCCCATCCCTTTCACTGACTTCACCTCTTTGAAGAGTTCCTCGGTGGAGAGAGGTGATGACCTCCAGCTTTCAAGATCCAGTCGTTCCTCGGCGACGAGCGTTGCCAATTCAAGGAGATACGGCGACCGGTATCCGGTGCGGATGTGTTTCCGCAAAAACGCCTCTGTTGTCCCGGCAATCGCTTGGGGGCTTGGAAAAGCGGAGAGCCCGTCCCCCAGGCTCTTACCTAGCACAGTGGTCAGGTTGCGGACCATGACTTCTGTCAGCGACCAGCTGCAATTCGTGGTGCAGATCATCTTGACAACGTCTTCAAAAACGGTGGGAGCGCGAAGGAGCCTGCCGGCTCCAGCCTTCGGGATCCATCGGTATTTCGAATCGCGCGCCGCCTCTCTATAGAACTCCGAGAGATTGTCCTTTAATCTAAGACACACGCAGAGGAGATTCCGTGTTTCGTTTTTCTGGCCAGCCGCCAGCGACGTTTGGCAGTGGAGAGCAACGGTGATTCCTCCGGGCTTGGGCCTCATCACGCACTGAATCAGGGTGCCATCACCCAACTCAACCAACCGCGACAAGCTCTCATGTTCTTTGTCGACGAAGTACGGGGGGAGTGAACACCAACCGTGACTATAGACGGTGCGCCAGAAGTTGAACAGTGGCGGTGTTTTGATCTCAAGCCGACCCGTCAAGAGTTCGATCCTTTGGTGAAGAGGGGTGGATATTGAAAAACAGCGAGCTTTCTAATTTTTTGCGAGCGCCAACCCCGCATTTCTCAGCGGTGGAAACCGTTCGTTCACGCCCGAAATCGCAGCGGTTCTGGCACAGGCAATATAAAGACGGAAGCAAGGAAAAGCAAAAAACCACCCGTGTCTGTCAGATGCAAAAGTTGCGAAATGTTGGTAGATTCATCCCGTGAACTTGCCTGATGAAGCGAGCATCATGAGCGACGCACCAACGATCCAAGTCGCGAACCCTCTCAAGATCTATTCGACGAGAAACCACCACCCCGTCGTTTTTTCGCTCGTGTCGTTCAGGCTCGCCGTGTGGGCGCTCCAAGGGACCCTCTATTCCCAACGGCACAGTTTTTCACTCATCGCACACTACTGAGGACGCTATGCGCAGCCTCGGATTCATCTACCACCAGGACTATCTCAAACACAACACAGGCATTGGGCATCCGGAACGATCCCAGCGGCTGGAGATGCTCGTTCAGCACTTACTGGGAACTCCTCTCTGGGGCACGATGTCACATCTCAGACCGGCGCCTGCTACGGTCGATCTCATCAATCTTGTTCATCCCGAACGATACATATCCATGATTAAAGTACGATGTCGGCAGGGTGAACATGTCCTCGACGACGGCGATACCCATGTCTGCAAGGACTCCTATGACGTTGCATTGCTGGCGGCCGGCGGTGTGCTGCAAGCCATCGACGAAGTGATGGCTGGAAAAATTACGCGTGCATTCTGTGCCGTGCGTCCACCAGGTCACCACGCGGAGAGCTCAACGGTTATGGGATTCTGTCTGTTCAACAATGTGGCTATCGGTGCACGGTATGCTCAGCGTCGATACGGAGCCGAACGGATAGCGATCGTCGATTGGGATGTGCATCACGGTAACGGTACACAGCAGATTTTCTACGAAGACGATTCGGTTTTCTATGTCAGTCTTCACCAATTTCCCTTCTACCCCGGTACCGGAGCGGCCGGCGAACGAGGCACCGGCCGGGGCGAGGGCTTCACGATGAATTGTCCGATGGGTGCCGGAAGTGTCGAAAAGGACTACATCGATGCTTTCCAAACCCACGTTCTCCCCGCGTTGCATCGATTCCAACCTCATCTTCTCCTCATCTCGGCGGGGTTCGATGCACATGCAGACGATCCGCTGGCAGGCATCAGCCTATCCGAAGATTCGTTCGGCAGGATGACGGAGATGCTCATGGAGATTAGCGCGAAGTACTGCAATGGGAGGATTGTTTCCGTTCTTGAAGGAGGCTACAATCTGAAGGCACTTGCCCGCAGCGTTGAATCTCATCTCAAGGCGATGAGCTAGTGTCGAGTCTCGGAGATACACTGAAGTACCAATCCGTTTCCATGTCTTAATCTAGCCGTAATGAAGCGTTTTAGGCCCGGGGACTTATGCGAGATACTTGTGGGTCGAGACACTAGTGGGGCTGTCATCCGGAGTGCTGTAAGGAGAAGCGGCGGGGGGAGTATTCAGTGGCTATGAGCCGTGAACCTGTGCTTCAGCTCTTTCTCAAAGGCATCTTTCGCCTCACTATCGAAGAGAACGAAGCGCACTTCCCGGAGCCCGGAGGTGCTGATCAAGAAATCGATCGCCACTCCTATCATGAGACTCGCGCAGTGATATAGAGAGAAGCCGCCAACACCTGTTCCGAGCGCGGGCAGTGAGATCGATGCAAGCTCCTCCTTCTCAGCGACCGCCAGACTGTTCTGCGTTGCCTTTCTGATGAGATCGGCTTCCGTGTGAAGATCCTGCCCCATGACCACGGCGTGGATGACACGCTTCGCCTTGAGAGCACCGGCGGTGGTTGAAACAGCAGTCCCCACTGCGATGGGTCCCTTCGCCATCGCTTCCTGCTCGATCGCAATGCCCCCTTTCCGTTTGATGGCTCCAGCAACACCGGCACCCATCCAGAGGTGGTTGTTAGCCGCATTGACTATTGCATCCGTATCCTGGTCTGCGATGTCGCCCTGGATAACGGAAATCTCGCCTTTGCCAACGTGTATCTTCATAGACGAATTCGCAGGAAGACCTTACTGACGCTGAACAATCCGTGGTCTTTCGAAAACGAACGAACAAGATGGAGGGGGATCAGAGTGGAAGGAGAATGCGGATTGTGGTGCCTTTGCCCATTTCGCTTTCGATCTCGATTTTGCCTCGATGATCTTCGATGACCTTCTTAACGATCGACATACCAAGACCCGTTCCATGTTTCTTGCCGTAGGTCATAAACGGTTCAAAGATCCGCTTTCTGACCTCTTCCGGCATTCCGGTACCCGAGTCTTTGAACTCAATCTTCACATATCCGTCACTCCGTTCGGTCAGGACGGTGAGAGATCCCCCCTGCGGCATCGCGTCGCGGGCATTTCCCGCGATGTTGTAGAAGACACGGACCATTTTATCCTGATCCATCTTTACCTGACCCTGGAACTGCGTGTTTCGCACCAATTGAACGTTGTTCTTGCTCAAATCCTTCTCGATGAAGTCGAGCACGGCGCTCATGGTCTCTGCGAAGTCCAATTCCTGAATATTGGTCGAGCTGACGCCGCGGGTGAAATCCAGAATCTCCTGCGTCATATTCACAAAGCGGTCGACCTGGTGGATCATTTCGTCGGCAAGCTTCGACGCCTCCTCATTTCCGGATTTTTTCTTCATCACCTGCGCATAGACGCGCAACGTACCCATTGGGTTTTTGATGTCATGGATAATGGTGCTCGCCATTCGTCCGACAGCGGACAATCGCTCATTGGCAACCATCTCTTGAGCTAGCCGGGCGTTTTCGATTGCAACCGATGCGTGGGCAGAAAACGCATCGATGAAGTGCTCGTCATCGGGAATGAACGGTCCGTCCTTCCTATTCAGGAGTTGAAAGACCCCGATGATCGTGCCATCTTTGTTCTTCATTGGCATGCAGAGGATGTTGCGGGTCCGGTATCCGGAACGCTTGTCGACTTCGGGGTTGAATCGTGAATCGCTGTAGGCATCGGGAATATTGATGGTCTCCCCCAGCTGTGCGACCAGGCCGGCGATGCCCTTGCCAATCGGCAGGCGTATCTCGATCATGTTTTCACCGCCGAAGACCTTCGACCACAACTCCTGCTTGATCGAATCAACAAGATACACGGTTCCGCGATCGGCATCCGTGCTCTTGACGGCTGCATCGAGAATCAGCCCCAACAGTTTGTCGAGATCAAGCGTGGAGTTGACGCTCTTGCTGGCATCTATGAGCTTGGAGAGCTTTCCGAGTTGAGCGACCGTGTGCGAACGTTCCGTCTCCAACTGCCGCACGATGTTGTCATTCGCCTGACGCAAGCGATGGGTGAGTTCCCGGAGGACGTTGCGTGCAACCGTGACGTTGTGAGTCAGGATATCATCAAATTGATCTGCGGTGAGGGTGAAAAAGACCGTCGGTTCTACGCACGTTGCGCGCGCTGATCGGCCCTTTTCATCGACGATGCCGAATTCCCCTACGATGTTTCCCTCGGTCAGAAAACTGAGCGTGGTTTCCTCACCGTACGACGTCAGACGCGAAATCCTCACCTTCCCGCTGGCGATGATGTACACTTGATCAACCCTCGAATTGACATCGATCAACAGTGCTCCGGCTGCATAGGTCTTCGACTGCAGGAGGGAAGCAACAGCCTGTAATTCGTCTTGGGTTAGTCCTTTGAAAATCGCGGAAGCACGGAGTGCTTCCAACTGCGGACTCAGGGTGGACATCGAGATTCTCCGGCGTTGACGCGAACATTGTGGACGCGTCAGTGAGTATAGCAAGATTCGACCACTTAGTCAAGAATGAGCCGTTTCTTGATTTTACCACAATTTCTATCTACAATGACACTCACAGCAGGAGTCCACTTAAGAAACGCACTGGTCCTCCTCAGGCGTGGTCAGTTTTGACAAGGTAGCGTTGTACATTCTCCTTGTGTTGTTCGCAGTTCTCGGTTGAGATCATGTTGCCCAAATCCACCGTCGAGGCCCCGAATCGGATGTGACGGCGCACACCATTATGCATGTCACACCCTTGCGGTGAAGGAGACGCCGGATCCTCATCGGCCACTCCAGTCAAATCACCGCCCTCTTTTGCTTTCGTGCAGCATCTAGTTGACCTATGCAACGTCTCTGGTTCTTCATCTACAACACCATCGTCGTTTCAGGGTTCTGGCTCCTCCTTCGAATCGGAGCGCTCCTCAACGGCAAGATTCGCAGAGGTCTCCGGGGTCGAAAGAACCTTTTCGACCATCTTGAGCACGATGTGAAACTCTTGCGAAGAAGTCGGCGGTTCTGGTTTCATTCTTCTTCGCTGGGCGAGTTTGAGCAAGCCAAACCGATCATCGCCGAGCTGCGAAAACGTTATGACGACATAGACATCATCGTCAGCTTCTTCTCTCCCTCCGGATACGAACACTCGAAAAACTACAAGCTTGCGGATCTCATAACGTACCTGCCCTTCGACAGCGTTGCGAATGCACGACGCTTCCTTGACCTCATCCGTCCTTCGATTGCGATCATGGTCCAGTACGACATTTGGCCAAACCATATTTGGGAGCTGCGAAAGCGCGGTGTACCGATTGTAATCGCGAATGCCACATTGCGGAAGAACTCGTCGCGGCATTATCCGATCCTGAAGAGCTTTCACCAAAACGTGTACGATCAGATCACATCCATTCTCACGGTCTCACAGAGTGACGTCGACGCTTTCCAGAATTTTGGATTGACCCGTCCGGAACTTCACGTGATCGGCCAAACGCGGTACGACCAGGTCTGGCAACGCAGTCTAGACGCCAAGACAAAACACTTGATCCCGGCACCTATTCTGAAGAGAAAAAAGGTGTTCGTGGTCGGTAGCAGCTGGGACGAGGACGAGGCCGTTCTCCTTCCGGCGTTTCGACGGATTGCCCAGCACGATTCAAGCGCCCTGATGATCCTTGTGCCGCACGAACCGACACTGCCAACTCTTGAACGCTTGGAATTATCCCTGAACTACACGATGCGCACGATCCGATTCTCGGACCTCAATGACTACTCGAATGAGAATGTTATTCTGGTTGACAGCATAGGGATCCTCATGTCACTGTATCAATATGCAGATGTTGCCTATGTTGGCGGAAGTTTCCGGCAGGGGATCCACAACGTTCTCGAACCGGCGGTGTACGGCGTCCCCGTGTTGTATGGCCCGAAGCATGAAAACTCCCAAGAGGCTGTGGCGTTGGCGAAACGCGGCGGAGCATTCGTCGTCACAACGCCGGAGGAGTGCTATCTGGAACTCCGAAAATTGTTTAACGACAAGAAAGCTCGCGTACGAGCAGGCTCAGAATCAGAGCGACTGGTGCAGGAGAATGTCGGAGCAACGAATCGGTTCATCGAGTATCTCGAAACCGCCCTCAAGAAGGTGCGACCCAAGGGCGCTGGTCATACCACCACTCAACGTGCAGAATGAAAATCGCTTACCTTGACACCATCGCCGGCATCAGCGGTGACATGACTCTCGGGGCATTCCTGAGCGCAGGGGTATCCCTTGATTACCTCGTCAGCGAACTGAAGAAACTCAACATCACTGGCTACGAAGTGTCTGCCCGGCATATCAAACGAAACGGCATCGGCGCAACGAAGGTTGACGTGGTCATCTCGGAGGCACCGTCCCACCATCGGCACCTCTCGGCCATCACCACGATCATCGAACAAAGCACGCTGGGCAAAACAGTACAAGACACCGCGAAGAAAATCTTCCACGAGGTCGCGGTGGCCGAAGCCACCGTTCACAACTCGACAATCGAGAAGGTGCACTTCCATGAAGTCGGCGCGATCGATTCGATTGTTGACATCGTGGGCACAGCCATTTGTCTGGAGCACATGGGAATCGAACGTGTTTTCTCATCGCCCGTCAAAGTCGGCAGCGGCGGCACGGTCAATACTCAGCACGGCACGATGCCGATTCCAACGCCGGCGACAATGGAGATTCTGAAAGGATACCCGATTGTCCTGACTGAAATACCTTTCGAACTGACGACACCGACAGGCGCGGCCATCGTAAAGGCCCTTTCGTCGGGAACACTCGCCTTCGAGCAACTGAGCGCGCAATCGATCGGTTATGGCGCCGGAACCCGTGAGATTCCTGCGATCCCGAACCTCCTTCGTCTGATCATTGGCGATCTCCACCAACGGTACGATCGGGATGAAGTTGTGACGATCGAAACCAACATCGACGATATGAACCCGGAGATTCTTCCATACGTGATTGAAAAACTGATCGTCGCCGGTGCTGTCGATGCGTTCCTGATTCCCATCGTCATGAAAAAGGGGAGACCGGCGAACCTGCTCTCCGTCCTCGTTGAACAGTCCAGGCTCGACGCGATTCTCGGCATACTCTTCCGGGAGACTTCCACGCTTGGGGTTCGCATCCAGCATGTCGAACGGCGCAAATTGCCTCGAACGCAGCGCGAAATCCAGACGTCTCTCGGACCGGTAACGGCGAAATCCGTTGTCATCGACGGGCACGAGCGGTTGATCCCCGAGTTCGAAGAGTGCAAGCGTCTCGCCCTGGAAAAACACCTGCCGCTGAAAGAAGTGTATCGGATCCTCGAATCGGAGTTCAGAAGGTAGGAAGAGCAAGACACACACCCTTCCGAGTTACTGCAACACGCGATCCTAGAATTCAACAAACAATAGTTTTGTTTTCTTCGGACTGAAAATCAGGCTCTCGGTTCCACCCTTTCCCAATGAATCCAACACTCGTAGACATAGCGCTCCCCGTCGCTCTCGATCGAACCTTTACCTATCAGGTTCCTCCGGAGTTTGTACACGCCGTGCAACTCGGCCGCCGGGTGCTCGTTCCGTTCGGACGAAAGAAACTGTCGGGAGTAGTAGTGGGATTTCCTGCGACATCCCCGCTTCAGACGATCAGGCCTTTACTCGATGTCCTTGATACGACGCCGACATTTTCTGAAGAAATGCTAAAGCTCACACGCTGGATTTCGGAGTATTACCTTTCGGCATGGGGCGATGTATTGAAAGCTGCGTCACCGCAGGGAACGGCAGCGGGAAGCATCCAACGCGTACGGCTTGTAGCGGAAAACATTGACGAACTGCTTGAGAAAACCAAGCGCTCGGCTCGTGTGCAGCACGCTCTCCTCAGGGCTCTTGCAGACAAGGGGGAACTCTCTCCCTCCCAGCTCCAAAAAAGAACGAACGCAAAGAGCATTCACGCAGCGCTTCAGGAGATGGCCCAACGCGGCTGGATAATCGTCGAAGAACGGTTGAGGCCGACATCAAAACCGAAGAAGGAGAGCGTCTTCCTCCTGACCGATGAAGGGAAACAACTGCTTCAGCACATCGCGTCTGGCGATCCATCCCATAGAAAGCTCACGCCAAAACAGCAGAAGGTCCTCGATGAGCTTCAGCGGCTTGATGAGGCGGTCGCAGGACCCCGGCTCGTTCGACTTGCAGGCGCGTCCCTCTCAACGCTTCACAGCCTCGTGAAAAGCAATCTGTTGAGAATTGACCAGCGCGAAGTGCTTCGGGGAACAAACGATGAACCCCCGGAGCCGCCGCCGACTCTTATTCTCAATCAGCATCAACAACAAGCGCTGAGCACCATTGTGGACGCGCTGGCGAACGACGCGCATCGGACGTTTCTCCTTCACGGCATCACGGGAAGCGGCAAGACGCAGGTCTACATCGAGGCTATCCGGCACACGTTGCAGCACAGCAAGAACGCGATCGTGCTCGTTCCAGAGATTTCGCTTACTCCCCAGACCGTGCGACGATTCAAATCACACTTCGGAACGGAAGTCGCCGTCATGCACAGCCAGATGTCTGTCGGTGAGCGATATGATGCGTGGCGCCTCGCGCATGAGGGGAGAATCAAGATCGTCATCGGACCGCGATCTGCAATCTTCGCTCCGCTCAAGGACATCGGATTGATCGTTGTGGACGAAGAACACGAGGCCTCCTATAAGCAATATGATCCAAGCCCTCGGTATCATGCACGCGACGTTGCCATCGTTCGCGCCTCCATCAACAAGGCCGTTGTGATACTGGGTTCAGCGACTCCTTCAGCTGAAAGTTACCACAATGCGCTCAGCGGGAAATACGAGCTCCTCCCCCTTCCGGAACGCGTCGACAATGCCCAGCTGCCCACCATTGAAATTATTGATATGTCACTGGAGCGGCGGCGCAGATATGAAGACTTCAAGAAAGACAGGAAGGAGAAGGGTACCTGGTCCACCAAGTTTACCCCCGCCCCTTCCCTCTCATTGCTCTTGAAGAATCAGATCGAAGAGCGGTTGAAGAAGAAAGAAGGAACGATTCTTCTGCAGAACCGCCGGGGGTTTTCACACGTTGTCGAGTGTTTTGACTGCGCTCACGTCGAACGCTGTGACAATTGTGATGTCACACTGACGTACCACGCGACGAAGAAGCATCTTCGGTGCCACTATTGTGGGTTCGTGAAGCAACCTCCAACCGTCTGCCCGAAATGTCACGGAACGGAGATCCGTCATCACGCCTTTGGCACGCAACAGATTCACGAAGAGCTCGTCGCTTTCTTCCCGGATGCCCGCGTCCTTCGCATGGACCTCGATACGACAAGCCACAAAGGAGCGCACGATCGCCTGCTGACGCAGTTTGGACTCGGGGAAGCCGATATTCTTCTCGGCACGCAGATGGTAGCAAAGGGGTTGGATTTTCCGCGCGTCACACTTGTCGGTGTGGTTTCAGCCGATACACAAATGCTCCTTCCCGATTTCCGATCGTCAGAGCGAACGTTTCAGTTGCTGACGCAGGTCGCCGGACGCGCTGGACGGAGCAAGCTGAGCGGCGAAGTCATTATTCAGACACTTCAGCCGGCGCATTACAGCCTGAAGTACGTCGTCTCCCATGACTTCGCAGGGTTCTATCGGGAGGAGCTCGAGTACAGACGGGAACTCGACTATCCGCCGTTTTCCCGTCTCGTTCTTATTGAGTTCAAAGGGGAACATGAAGGCGAGGTGGCACAACACGTGAAGAAATTCGCAGAGATGCTTCTGTCAAAGGCCGGGAAGTATTACACGGTTCTCGGACCCGCGGATGCCGCCATACCCAAAATCAAGAATCAATACCGCAAACATGTCGTCATCAAGAATTTCAAGACGACCGATCCTTCCGGCGCACATTTCCGTGCTGCGCTTCTTCGTGCACGTGAAACCTATAGCGCATCACCTCTCGGCAAGAACCGAAGAGTCCAGATGACAATCGACGTGGATCCTCAGGGAATGATGTAGGAACTAGTGGAATAGAAAGTATTTGGGTAGGAAGTATTAGAGTAGGGAGTATTTGAGTAGGAAGTATTAAAGACCCCGCGCTGAGAAGTGACCGGCGCCCTCTTCCTCTCACTTCATAAATCAGCAATCTGCAATGGTCCATCGCTGCACGCAACGGACAAGCACCCCACTCCTTGTCTGGAAATTATCGATTGACGATTGCAGAATGGCGATTTGAGATGTCGGTTGGGTGAAAGGTAACGGTCACCTGCCCAGGAACTTCGCCACACCTTCTGCCGCCTTCCTCCCGCTCAGAACGGCTCCCTCGATCGTGGCCGGATAACCGGTATCGGTCCAATCCCCCGCAAGAAACAAGTTCTCAACCTGTGTCTTGCTTGCAGGACGATGTTCTTCAACGCCCGGGCGCGGCGAGAATGTTGCACGCTTTTCTTTCACCACGAGCGAATGGACAAGTTCTGCACCCCTTATCCGGGGGAACACTCTGGAAAGATCCTCCAGTGCCACCGTGACAAGATCCCGGGAGTCCATTGCTACAAGTGATGCGGCCCCGCTGATAACAAGCGACAAGTACTGGCGCGATGACACCGTTGAGCCATACATCTTTGATTTGTTGAACACCCAATGGACCCGCGTGTCGAGGAGCGCCACGAATTCCTGATCCATCACGATACGGTCGAACCAGAGATTGATCGTCACAATGGGTGACGGCTGCAGGTGACCGTTCACATTCCACCCCTGTCGGCCTCCCGCGTTCGAAAACAGCGGGGAAGCCGCATACCAGGGTATTGCGCTCACAAAAGCCCGGGCTTCACGGATCTGGCCATCGGAACCACGTACCCCGATCAACCTGTTCCCGTCAAAGATACTTTCGTCCACTCCGCAATTCACCATGATTTCTCCCCCACGCGAGCGGACAAAATCCACGCACGGCTGTACAAAGAGTTCCGTCAATCCAACTCGCGAAACCAGGAGCGAGGAATCTTCCCTGCTGCCCAGGAATGCGCTTCGCAACACCCTGTAAAAGAGAAGAGCTGAAACCTCTTTTGGATCGTCGTTAAGGCTGCCGATGGCGATGATATCCCAGAGGTACTTCTTGTTTTCAGCCGATTGACCCAACGCGTCCAGCCATTGGTGAACAGTCAGTGACGCAATTTTCGGTTCGATCTCTCTCGGATTCTTCCGGATCTCAAGCCCCACCCTCAACAGCTTCAGCCGATCTGCAAGCGAGAGGTTTCGCAGCCTCATCAGTCCGGCGAGAAGGTGCAGTGGAGCAGGAAGAGCCGGGCAGTGGAGCGAAGAACGACCTCGATCGGGGTGGAGGAACTCGATATGAAGGTTGGGTTGAAGAGTCGCAAGATGATCGGAGCCGATGGTGGAGAGGAGCCATCTCGTAGCGTGGTAGCATCCCATCATGAGATGCTGACCGTTATCGACAGCATCACCAGTGGACTCATCGATGAATGAGTACGTGCGCCCGCCGAGATGTGGCCGCTGCTCGAGGATGAGCACGGAAATTCCCTGCGATGCGAGATCGACAGCGGTGCTGAGACCGCTGAGACCTCCGCCTATGATGAGTACATCGGACTTCATTATTCGTTATGCGGTGATCGATATTCTCCGCCAGAGGCGCCAGTCCCGCTCTTGGATTCCGCAGACGAGCGGGATTCCAGAGAGCGGAACCCGCCTCATTGCACAACTGAGCCTGGCGGGGATGCGCCTCCGGCGCAGATATTCAAGTGAACCAACTCCTTGGGAATATCCAACACCGAACATGGAATATCGAGTGAAGAAGTTGGTTTGGATTCCTTCAGGCGGGCAGTTCCGTGCGGATGTACCGGTGGAAATTCTTCGGGAGCTT
>JACVXU010000281.1 GCA_015661185.1 Bacteroidota bacterium | reverse complement strand
AATGGCGATATCTACATCCGAAAAGGAAAATAGAACCAGAGTAAACCCCCGAGGTCTGTCAAGTATCACCTTTGGACCTCGGGGGTTTTACATTGCCTCTACATGCCCTACTTCTTCTGTACCTGGTAATTCTCAAACTGTATCGCCTTCTTCGCCTTCCTGAAATCCGCGCTGTCCCTCAGCAGATTCTGAAAGCTCTCCAACCGCGCCCGTTGATCACCAATCATCGCTCCCCCGGCTCCTTTGGATAACGCCGCCGGTGACGTCATCACGACCGATTCAGCTGCCTTAAGTTCTTTTTCCGCATCATCCCTCCTGCCCTCATCGAGCGCCTTCAGTGCCCTGTCAACACTGCGCGTCGAGAGCGCAACATCGACCAGCGCCTGAATTTCGTTATCACGATTCCTATCGATGTCAGCAAGTATTCTTGTGTAGTGAAGAGAAGCCGTAAACGAGGGCCACGACTCAAACCAGCCATGCTTCCCCTCATACCGAAGAATCCCCTTGACAGCCTGTATCGTCCCTGAGCCCTCAGGTATCTCGAGCTCCAATGTGAGCTGTCGTTGTTCTCCGGAGTAGAGATCGCCGACGGGCACCGTTATTCGCTTTCCACTTTGCTGCTCTTCGCATCCGATCACGTCACGCACGTGGACGCCATCAGCCAGTGTCAGCTCGATCGATGCGTTCTGCGCAATGACGCTCGAAAGGCTCCGCAGCTCCTTCCCGAAAATCGAAGCCAGGCTGTTCGGACTCTCGATGAAATAGTAGTTTCCTCCGCCGCTCTGTGAGAGTCCCATCATAAGGTTCTCATTGTAGTCGAGTCCGACCCCCATCGTTGTCACCGAAATCGACTTCGACCGGTATCGCTGGGCAATGCGCCTGAGCTCTTGAGGGCTTGTGATCCCACGGTTTGCGAGCCCGTCGGACAGCAGGATGACCCTGTTGAGGAACTCCCTATCCCGATGCCGCTCGACCTGTTCCAACCCTGCCACCAGCCCGCCACCAAGATTCGTTGCCCCACGGGGATAGACCTCATCCAGCAGGTTCCGGAGATCCCGTTTGTCCCGGACCCGCTTTGATTCACAAACCACCTGAACGACATCATCATAGATCACGAAAGAGAAGTAGTCTCCTTCATGCAGCTGATCGATCAGCGAACGAACTGCCTTTTTCGCATACTCGATCTTCCCTTCGTCAGCCATCGAGCCGCTCCGGTCCAGGATGACCGCGAGATTCATCGGTCTGCGCTTTGGATTGTCGATGGCCGGAGTGGAAATGCAGATTTGAAGAAATGCGGTCCCGCCATTATGAGAAATATATGGACTGTTAAACCGTCCGCTCACCGTTATTCCTTTGTCCGAGCCGTGAGCGAACGAGAATCCCAGCACGGCAGCGACGACGAGTGTGAAAGCGAATCGTGTTTTCATGATTCTACCCTCCTTGTTTTGTCCAACAACTTCAACGTTCATTGTTCGGTGTTCGATATTCGATATTGTCTTGAACTGATAGTTTTATTCATTTCTCTGGCTCCAGCCCCCCGTGCTCGTCCCGCCCAAACAACTTCAATATTCATCATTCGGTGTTCGTTATTGGATATTATCGTGTGCAACGGCTTTTTCATTTCAACGTCCGCTCCCGCCCAAACAACTTCATCATTCTACATTCCTTGTTCGCTATTCTCCGCCAGCTTGTCCGCCGTCTTTTTGGCGGAAGGCGGATGCGCCTCCGGCGCAGATATTGTTATGAACATCCAATTTGTTTCAGTCCTCCCGCGAAGTGACCGACCCGGTAGTGCCCGTCACCTATCCGGGAATTCTCCTTGCCAGGTGACGGTCACTCCATCTTACCATGTGTACCGGATCGTGTAGGACACCGTCTTCTCCGCACCTTTCTCCAGCTTCACGGGGAACCGGAGCGTCGTCTGATCAACCTTCACCCAATCGGCATTGCTCTTCACGATCTCCCACTGGCTCCATCGCCACGGATGTTCATACACCTGCACCTCGACTTGCTCCTCCTTGTGGTTCCGCAGCTTGATCTCGATCGTCTCTTCGACAACATGTCCCGATGCGTAGCTCTTGAAATCCTTCTGTGCCCGTTCGGCCAAGATATCGAACGCGTTCCCCAGGTAAAGCCGGACTTCTTCATCCTTCGGCGTGTGATCGATGTTGTCCTCGCCGATAAACTGCTCCTTTCCTTCATCGTCACGCTTGTAGACCCGGACTTTTCCCTTCGGCAGCGGAATCCCCAGTCCTGAGGTGAGGTCGTTCTTGAATGTCACATACACTCCGACTTTCGTATTCGACTGCTGCCCAAAACTCCCCTGCGAGCGGTAGGAATAATTGCGGTACCAGCTTCGCCACTGGTCGGCGAGTCCGTCGTAGATGAAGACCTTGTGTGCCGTGACGCCGTTCGCCGAGGCGAGCTCGATCTGTTTCGTTTCGTTGTTGTTGAGGTCTGTCCGCCGCTGCAGGGAGTACAGTTTGTATTCAAACAGTTCAGTCTGCCGGAATTGCGGCACCGACGCAATCATTGCCATATCTTTTCTCGCACCAAGGCGCGCATCGTACTCCATCGCTTCCTTCACGATGTTCACATCCCCTGCAACCAGCTTCAGGCCTGCGTTCCTGAAACTCGTCCCCGAGTTGTTCGTTACCGTGACCCACCCGGTCACATCGATCCGGGAATCGTTGCTGTTCAGGAGGGCGACATAGTTGCATGTCCAGCTCAGCTGCCCGGCGAGATAGCTGATCTCCGTCTTGTGTTGTCCTTCTCGATTGGAGTTCAGAAGCCATTCGAGCTGGGGGCGCAGGATCAGACCCTCGGACAAAGCCGGCAGAACGAGCCGGCCCGCGGGATTGATTTCTATCTTGCCTTCAACCTCGGCGATCATCCCTCCCGTGGAGTAATAGTTGGGGACTGCGACGCCGTACTGAGGCTGAAAAGCGTAGCCTGTTGCAATAAGTTTCCCTCGGACTGTGTACTCTTGCTTGGTTTGTGGATGTACCCGAATGAACTCCACCTCCTTGCCAATGTACCGTTCCAGGAGCTTGGCCTGATGCACCAGGTCGTACTGATAGTTCTGTTCAAGCACGCGCACGCCGGCCGGATCGGTAAGACTAAGAAAGTGCAGCGACGTGCCGTCGATTGTCGCAGGAATGTCCGGCAGTATGACCCGGTTCATCCCCTTGATCAGTCTGATCGGTCGTTCTTCCCGGATGAGGGAAAGGTTCTGATTGTAGATCGTCAGATCGACAGATGTCCTGTCGCCGGCGGTTGTCTGCTGATTCCCCTGGGCGAACACGAATGAGCTGAACCCCAGCATCAGCACGAACATTGCGACGATCTTTTTGGGATGGCTTCCGGAGATGTTGGCGAGAAGTCTTGCCACGCCTGCGTGCCTGCCTGCGCTGCCGCTTCGGCAGACAGGCCGAAACGTGCCTACGCACCGAAGTGCTCCGGCACGCAGGTGCGCAGAACTTTGGCGTGCAGGCACGCAGACACTGAGCCAAAGGCTCTTGCACCTCTGGCGCAGAAGACACAATGCCGTACAGAAAGTACCAGAATTCAAGCCCTTACCTTCGTGCCTTGGTGTCTTTGTGGCGAAATACGGGTTCTTGTCCGAGTTTCTGTTCATGGCTGCCCCCTTCAGTGATTGTATTATGGTTAGCTTATGTGTACTTTTCATTGGTGTTCCGTTCACCTTCCGACTGTTCATGACATCAACTGCTGAAAGGTAAATGAAGTCGTCCCTCTTTTTTCTTTCTACTGATGCCAGGATCCTGGATCTCATACGGAAGGGGGACGAGGAGTCATTGGTTCTGTTGTATGAATCCAATCGAAGGCCAATTATGAACTATGCTCTGCGCAACAACGGCACAGCGGACGATGCCCAGGACCTTTTGCAGGAATCGCTCGTCGTTCTCTGGGAACGCGTCAGAGCGGGTAAGTTCGAACACAAAGCCAGACTGAGCACTTTCATCTACGCGACTGCCAAAAACATCTGGTCGCAACGGCTTCGGAAGAAGGAGCGTGAAGTCGCCGGCGGACTGGATCCGGAAGGGGATCAGGACTTCTCACCATCCGTGCTTGAAACCATGATTGAAACGGAACGAGCGGGGTTGGTCCGGGAGGCTCTCGATCGCATTGGGGAACAATGCAGGAAACTCCTCCTGCTTTTCTATTGGGAGGAATTGTCGATGGAAGAAATTGCTCAGAAGCTTGGATTCGCGAATGCGGACACGGTGAAAGCGAAGAAGTATCAATGTAAGAA
>JACVXU010000280.1 GCA_015661185.1 Bacteroidota bacterium | reverse complement strand
ATGGCGGAATTGGCAGACGCGCTAGCTTCAGGAGCTAGTATCGGTGACGATGTGCAGGTTCAAGTCCTGTTCCGGGCACCAAAAAACCAAAACCACCCAACAGGGTGGTTTTGTGTTTCTTGTGTCTCACTTGAACAATACTTGGTAGTCCTGTTTACCCCGATGTTGTTCATCGGGGCTTGCCCCGCCGTTTTTTGTCGGGGTTCCGGGCAATTTGGAGGCCGAATCTGAAAAGATTTGGCCTCTTTTTTTTATGACCCGGAGTTGAACCCCCGCGTCCCCCGGTGGCATGCTGTTTCCGACGATCGTTCTCCCCCTCCCTTCTCAACTTGCCCTGTATCTGTCTTACATCAGCAGAAACTGTTATGTCGCCAAGCGGGAGACAAAATACAAGCTGCCAGCGTTGTCTGAGCTGCTAATACACCGAGACGAAGGAGCTTTGTGGTACGGAGTGAAGGCGAAGTTGACGATCATCGGTGGTGGCATTTTTTGGATTAGACTCGTATGTTGTGCAAAATGACGCCCGATGCGATGAGTTTGGACACCATAGGTCGAAACGATCCCTGCCCCTGCGGCAGCGGCAAGAAATTCAAACACTGCCACGGCAGAACGAGCGTGCCTGCACAGGAAGCGACGTATTTCCGGAATCGCCGGCTGGATGCTGAATCGGGCGAGCTCCTGATGAAGTTTGCCCGAAAACAGTTCGGTGACGAGGCTCTCAAGTTGGCCTGGGAGGAGTATTACCTTTCCGATGAGATTCCTTTCGGCATGTCCGGCCCGGACGCGGACTCCTTCACGCGCTGGTTCACATTCAATTGGCAACCGGAAGGGGAAGAGACACTCGCAGAGTTGTTCCTTGCGGAAAAGGGCTCGAAGCTCGAACCCGATTTGCACCGTTTTATCGACGCGACATTGCATTCCCCGTACAGTCTCTATCAGACAATCTCCGTCAATCCGGGCACAGGTCTGACCCTGAGAGATATTCTTCGCAAGCGCGAGGTTCACGTAACGGAAAAATCCGCTTCGATGATCCTTGAGAAGGGTCACATCCTGTTAGCTCGGGTTGTTGAACTTGATGGCATCTCCTTCTTCATGGGGACTGGAGCGGTCGTGATCTCTCCAGGCTACCTTGATCCTGTTCTGACCTTGCGGGGAGTGTTGGAGAAAGTCGGGCCGCTGATTGACGGAGCCGTGTCATCAGAAACCTTGCTGGAACATGAGGAGGACCTTCGCGAGGCCTACTTCGACATTGAGGACGAGCAGCAGAATCAGAGACTGGAAATTCGAAACACCGACGGAGATCCACTCGCGTTTCACACACTGATGTATGAGATTTCTTCATTTGACAGGACTTTCAGTGCACTCAAAGATCTCGAACAAAAGGCGACCGGGTCTACCGATTCGGAGTTGCTTGCAGAAGCTAAGAAAACCAAGGCAGGTCAACCTACAAAGCTGGTCCTCCATTGGTTAAAACCCGCAAAGAAAGGCGCCCTTGGAGGGAACACAAGCCTCGCGACGTTGACGATCAGCAAGACAAGGCTCGTTGTGGAGGTGAATTCCGAGCAACGTTCCAAACGGATCCAGAAGGAGATCAAGAAGCGTCTCGGAGACGATGCGGTGCTCCTCCGGACGACGGTCAAGTCTCAAGAAGGAATTATGAAGGAGGCCGAGAAAGAAGAAGCCCGTGGAAAACCCGTCAGAGAAAGCGAGCATGATCGCTTAATGAGAGAATCACCCGAGGCGAGGGCTTTCATGAAAGAGATGATGGAGAAGCACTGGGCGGACTGGCCCGACACATCGCTGCCGGCACTAAGAGGAATGACACCGCGCAAGGCCACAAAACACCCCGAAGGGCGTGAGCTCCTCGAGTCACTCCTGATGGAGTTTGATCTCAGAAACCAAGAACAGGACGATAAATTCCTTCGGGTCGATACCGCAAAGCTGCGGAAGAAGTTGGGAATGGACAAGAAGTCCGGCACAAGCAAATGATGGGTTTCGGATCCACCATCACCTGTTCAAGGCCCTCCGCAATACTCGACCTCCTGCGTCGGTTCATCTGCGACTGACCTGCCCCCGAAAAACATTCCCCTCAGCCGCATCTAGCTATTGCAACGAAACCAATCAGTTTGTTGATAGCGCTCAAGGATGTGGCGATTTATGCGGTGGGATGCGCCCAATGTGCACCGCCAAGGTGCGCGTTTTTTTGATGCGTCCCATTTTCTTGGATTTTGGGACACGTTCAGAAGACGTGTCCCGCCGTGGGACACGTTCGAATCCAGGTCAGCTAGCGCTTAGATTTTTGAGAAAACAGCTCGAAAAGGCGCTGATTCAGAAAGATCTTCTCTTTGCCGACCTTCTTTGCCTTCAGGAGGCCGATGTGTTCGAGTGCATTAAGGTAACGGGCAGCGGCCTTACGTTCAGCGAGATTGGCGTCAACGAGAAACGCGACTTTCGAATAGGGCTGATGAAACAGGAGCTCGACTAATTCCTTCGTGTAGATGCGAGGAAGCTTTTCCCTGACTTCTTCAATGGTCTCTTCCAACGAATCCCGGATAGCATTCACCTTTTCAACGGTATCGATCGCCGTTGCCTCGACAGCTTCAAGCATGAACAAAATCCAAGGTTCCCACTCTCCGTGCGTAGTAACCCGAAGCAAAAGTCTGTAGTAGTCCGTCTTGCGGTTGATGATGAAGCTGCTGACATAAAGAATCGGCAAATCGAGCAGTCCCTTCAACACAAGATACAAGACATTGACGATTCTTCCAGTGCGACCGTTGCCATCATAGAATGGATGGATTGCTTCAAACTGATAGTGCAACACAGCCATTGCAATCAGGGGATCGAGCTCGGTCTGGCCATTGAGAAATGTCTCAAAGTTGCTGAGCAGCTCGCGGATGATTCCTTCCCCTTCGGGAGGAGTGTAAATCACTTCGCTAGTCTTGGCATTCGCGAGTTTTGTACCAGAGAGCTTGCGGATTCCAGCATCGTTCTCTATCAACTCTTTTTGAATATCTACAATCATATTCGTGGAGATGAAACCCTTCTCTTGCACAAGCCCGAAGCCCTTCCACAACGCTGACCGATAACGAAGCACTTCTTTCGTTGCCGAATCCACGTTCTTGGAACCCGACGCAAGCGCTCGATAGAGCTTGTCGCGAGTCGTGACAATGTTCTCGATTTCAGAACTATCCCTCGCTTCTTCAAGGATCAATGTATTGAGCAGGATAGTCTCATTCGGCAGAAGCTTGCCGACTCCCTTCAACTCGCCGAGTGCGCCCCTAGCGCCAGCCGCTCTTTTCAAGAGACGCGGCGATTCGATGGCCGCCTTGGGTGGCAGCTTTGGAAGCTCGTCGAATGGTTTGTTGCGTTGAAAAGGCATTGGAGGAATGGGCAATTCGGGCAACAGATTCTTTGCAGAAGGTAGGCGAAATAGGGTCGAGAATCAAATTTGGTTCATCTCTCGTCATAAAGACGAGGTAAAGGCAAATGGATTTGGCTATCTTTTGTGGGAATTCAACGCCATCTCAAATACCCGATACAGATGTGTGAGTTGTGTAAAGTTCCTGCCTGCCCGATGCTTTCTATCGGGGCCTGCCCTGAGCGATCCTGAGCGAGCCGAACGATTTGCCGGGAACCAGATTGATAATCTATCCTCCCGCGAAAAACGAAAGAGGCAATTCCAAATATCCGGTATTGCCTCTTCGCCTTTCTACATCACGACCCGCGTGGTTCTTTCAGCGATGTCGCATTCCTCACAGACTGATAAACGATAATGCGACGGTCCACTCGGACTTCTGAGGGACGTGAATGACGTTCAGTATGAACATGTTCTTCAGCGTAAGCCCTGCTTGATATGACCAAAATGTCGAGTTCTTATCGACAAATTTTCGAGTGGAGGGATTGAATGCTGGTTCCGTCTCTTCGTTGTAGAAGACCCCTAGAACCGGCTTCGATACAGGAGCGAATTCTACTTCACCGAAGATTTTGAACAACTGGATCGCCCTGAATCCAACGTGACTGATGTTCCCCGGTATCATTTCGATCCCCTGATTCATAAAGACATAGAACAGTGTGATGTCGGAATTGCGGTAGTCATCCGTGATGCTCATCAGCTGCCCTTGTCTGAGTTCGCTGTTCTCCCTCAATGCAGCGCTGCTGATAAACATACCCTGACTCATGCCAATGATTGCCGGCTTCACAAGGAGATTTGTCTTACCCCAGAACAACCCGCCAAGCACAAAATCGTAGCTCTCCCGGTGTTTCCAGATCAACACAGCACT
>JACVXU010000279.1 GCA_015661185.1 Bacteroidota bacterium | reverse complement strand
CCTGCGGTCGATCGTGATGCAGCTCGACAACCTCACAAGGGAGCAGGTGATCGAACTCAACATCCCTACTGGCGTTCCGCTGCTCTACGTGTACGACAATGCGGGAAAGATCCTCGAGCACAGGTACCTCTGAGTGGCCAGATACGCTCAAACATGCGGGGGGATTATTTTCCCGGGATTGAGAGAACGGCATCGAATCGAGGCACAAAATCAACAAATAATTGCCCAAATGGCTTGTTTTTTGTCGCTCTGTTTGCTATAATCACTCCGAAATGTCAAAGGGGCGCGGAGCCAGCCTTCGAAAGCTTGTTTGAAGCTTGAGGCGTTTATGCCCAAAAACCGGGGCGTTCGCGAGGACTTCCTGCACGCATCGTTGAAGGATCAGCTAAGGATCCTGGATGAGTGTGAGAGAGGCGAGCAAAAGAGCAGCGAAATACCTGACAGACCCAGAATCCAGTTGTCGTCTGGCAATTACCTGATAATTTCTTAACGAGAGGAGATATTTGAATGGCGACATTTATCACTGAGGAATGTATTAACTGCGGAGCATGTGAACCGGAGTGTCCAAACACGGCCATCTATGCTGGCGGAGTCCAATGGGAGAAGGATGGCGCCACGCACGACGCAATCTCGAACGACCTCTACTATATCGTTCCGGAAAAATGCACCGAGTGTGTGGGACATTTTGAAAAAGAACAATGCGCCGCGGTGTGTCCGGTTGATTGCTGCGTGCCGGATCCAAATATTGTCGAGACCGAGGACGTGCTCTTCGAGCGGGCAAAGAAATTGCACCCCGATCGCGCATTTGCTGAACTGAGTGCCGCGACATCACGCTTCAGAAAATAAGATTGCGTTGGGTTTGTATGAAGGTCGGTGTCAAACCATCTCGCTTGGTCGATGATGGCGGGTGACAGCCGGCCTTCTTTTTTTTCAGATCGTCTGAAGGCAGGGCCCGGAGCAGATGAAAATCGGTGAATACGATGTCGTTTCCCTCGAAACGGGGCGCTTCTCGCTTGACGGCGGCGCTATGTTTGGGGTCGTTCCGTGGGTGTTCTGGAGCAAGATGAACCCGCCGGATGAGCGGCAGCGAATCGAGCTGGCAGCACGGTGCTGGCTTGTCCGCGGTCTCGGCAGGAACATCCTCGTCGATGACGGGAACGGGACCAAATGGAGCGACAAAATGAAGGACATCTACAAGCTTGACGTCACGACCGGCGATTTGCTCACCTCGCTCAAGAACGTCGGCCTGGCACCTGCAGACATTACCGATGTCATCCTCACGCACTTGCACTTCGATCATGCCGGCGGATCGACGACCCTCGTGGGGGACAGGCTTGTCCCCACGTTTCCAAACGCCAGGTACTACGTCCAAAAGAGACAGTGGGAGCTCTCTCAGAACCCGACTGAGAAAGACCGCGGCAGCTTCATGCGGGATGACTATGAACCGTTGAAGAATCATGGCGTGCTTGAACTCCTGGACGGTGAGTGCGAAATCTTTCCCGGCATCGAACTGCTCGTCTGCAACGGCCATACGAATGCACAGCAGCTTCCAAAAATCTCCGATGGGCAGACGACCGTACTCTTTTGCTGTGACTTGATTCCTACGGCGTCACACGTCCCATGGCCCTATGTTATGGCATATGACGTCCGGCCTCTTGTGACAATCGAAGAGAAGAAGAGAATTCTCTCGAGGGCGTACGAGGAACGTTGGGTCCTCTTCCTGGAGCACGACCCGGCAATCGCAGCCATCACACTCAAGCCCGCGGAAAGAGGTTTCGCAGTTGATCAGCGAATGAAGTCCATTTGACCACAATCGTCCTTGGGGGAATGGCATGAATCGTTTTGTGAAGGTCGCTGAGACGGTGGAGTTCTCAACGCGCCGATCGATGCGTGTGACCATTGAGAATGTGGACATTGCTTTGTTTGCAGTGGACGGACAGTTCCATGCCGTGCAGAATGACTGTCCGCATCAGCATTTTTCGAGCCTCCACGATGGGATACTCAATGGCCGCGAGATCACGTGTCCGATGCACGGATGGACTTTTGATCTGGCCTCCGGACAGGCTACTGTAGGTGGGGGCAAACTCAAGCGCTACGCCGTGAAGGTGGTGGGCGACGATATTCTCGTCGAAGCTCCAAGCGACGAGCCGGACTGGGTGAAGAAGTGACATCAAACCACACACTTACCAGGACGATCAAGGCCAAGGCCTTTGAACTTGGGTTTTCAAATGTCGGAGTAGCGCGTGCCGAGACCTTGGAAGCGGAAGGGGTGAGGCTGCAGCAGTGGCTTTCCCGCGGGTATCACGGGACGATGGAGTGGATGCAGAAGAATCTTGAGAAGCGGAACGATCTCCGTCAAATCGTACCGAACGCACTATCCGTAGTCTCCCTGGCTCTGAACTACTATACGCCCGTTGAACGCCTTGAAAACCCTGAAACGGGGAAGATCTCGCGCTATGCGTGGGGCGATGACTACCATATCGTGATGACATCGCGAATCCAACAGCTGGTTGACTGCATCACATCAGAGCGGCCTGGAGTCCATGCAAGATTCTATGTCGATACCGGGCCGGTTATGGATAAAGCCTGGGCAGTGCGGGGGGGAATTGGATGGCTTGGGAAACATACGAACGTCATCACGAAAGAGCATGGGTCGTGGGTTTTTTTGGGAGAGATCATCCTTGATCTCGAGCTTGAGTATGACGAACCGATGGCCGATTTCTGTGGGACGTGCACGGCGTGCATTCAAGCGTGCCCGACCGGAGCGATCGTCGAGCCATATGTCCTCGATTCGACGAAGTGTATTTCGTACCTTACGATCGAGCACAAAGGTCCGATCCCGGATGTCCTGAAGCCCGGATTTGAAAACTGGGTATACGGTTGCGACATCTGCCAGGATGTTTGTCCCTGGAATCGTTTTCAACAGCCGACGCGTGAACACGCTTTTTTCCCGAGGAACGAAAACGTGAATCCGCAATTGAATGAACTCGTGAGCATCCCGGCTGAGGAATTCACCCGGCGGTTCAAGAAAAGTCCGATCAAGCGGACAAAAAGAGAAGGAATAGTTCGAAACGCCAAAGCAGTGCAAGAAGGAAAGACAAGGGGGGGCAATCTAGAATCCCAATACCCCTTGTTGTCCGAGAGTTGAACTCTCGGACATGGGCCATCTTCGACAGTTCAACTGTCGAAGAACAGCTGGTGCCGCGGGGTGCTACCAGAGCGTCTCGCCCACAGTCAGCATAAGCATCGAACAGCGTTTCGCGCCCATATGGTTCCTTTTTCAACACGATGCTAGAATCCCAATACTCCAATACTTAACACTCTAATACTTAATACTCCACTACTCAGATACTTACTCTTTATGACCGACAACAATGAGCACAAAGTCATCATCATCGGATCGGGTCCGGCAGGACTCACTGCAGCGCTCTATGCTGCCCGCGCAAGTCTGAATCCTATCGTCTTCGAGGGCATTCAGCCCGGGGGTCAGCTAACCATCACGACGGAAGTCGAGAACTTCCCGGGTTTTCCTGAGGGGATCATGGGTCCCGCGTTGATGGATCTCTTTCGTCAACAGGCTCAAAAGTTCGGGGCCCAATCGATCTATCAGGAGGTCACCGAGGTGGATTTTTCCAGGAGACCGTTTAAAGTTGTGGTGGACGGGAAAACGTACTTCGGTGAGACCGTGATCATATCGACTGGCGCGACTGCTAAGCTCCTGGGGATCCCCTCAGAAGCGGAATACATGGGGTACGGTGTATCGGCATGTGCTACGTGTGACGGCTTCTTCTTCAAGAATCAGCACGTCGTTGTCGTCGGCGGAGGAGACACGGCGATCGAAGAAGCATCGTTTTTGACCAAGTTCGCTTCGAAGGTCACAATCGTCCACAGGCGAAATGAACTTCGCGCTTCGAAGGTGATGCAGCAGCGCGCCTTGTCCAATCCCAAAATCGGGTTCGTGTGGGATTCTGTTGTTGACGAAGTCCTCGGCAAGAACGAGGGAGGAAAGAAATCGCTCACAGGCGTCCGGTTGAAGAATGTGAAGACCGGGGCATTGACCGACTTCGCGTGCGACGGCGTTTTTCTGGGGATCGGACATCAGCCAAACACCAGCCTCTTCGAAGGGGTGCTTGACATGGATTCAGTCGGCTACCTTGTCACGAAACCGCACAGCACAGCGACCAACATTCCTGGCGTTTTCGCAGCCGGGGATGTTGCCGACCCGATATACCGTCAGGCCGTCAGTGCCGCAGGCACAGGATGCATGGCAGCAATTGACGCAGAGCGGTTCCTGACGCATCA
>JACVXU010000278.1 GCA_015661185.1 Bacteroidota bacterium | reverse complement strand
ATGCAGCGCGGTCTGACACATTTTTGAAGATGATGCCGAGGATTGCCGTTGCACCCCCGTGCATGATTGCCGTTCCGAATCCCCGGATGATCCACACCAGCAGGTTGGATTCCTGTAGCCTCTCGACATAGTAGGTGTTTTCAACGAGGGCAAATCCAGCACCGATCGCGAATCCAAAGATGGCAGCGTCGACCATGAAACCCACGCGCTTCATCCTGATAAGGTAAATCAGGTACAGGGATTTTATCAACTCCTCGATGACCGGGGCGCCGTATCTCCGGTACAGGACATCCTCCAGCCCGGTGGCCGCGTGCACGCCGTTGTTGAGGAGAAAACTCACGCCGCCGGCCAGACAGCCGACACCAAGTGCAAGGGCGATCGCGCGGAACCGCACGAGCTTGTAGCTGTCGAGAAACACCAGCGTCGCGAGAAACACCAGCACCGGCAACACACTGACAGCAAGGTTGAGGGACGATGCGAGAGCGATGAGCGCCGAGCTCCTATAATATTTTCAACGAAACCATGAACTCTTTCGTCATGCGTTGGTTTTGCTCAGCCGCGATCGCATAACCGAACGAGAGCGTTGACTCGAGCGACGAGAAGAGAACAAGCCGGAAATCGATTTGCCCGCCAACATTGCCGACCGCGCGCTGTTCGTTCAACTTGTCAAAGGTGGCGGAGATACCAGACGTAAACAGAGCCACCCGGGCCCAGTTACAGTAGAAGCTCGGCACGCCAAATCTTCTGAATCGAATTGGGGGCAGATCCCATTCGAACGTTCCCTTTGCGTACTGCACACCCCCAATGTTATTGATCTCTACGCCCGGAAAGCTATACTCGTCTCTATACCTTTTGATTTCCCCACGATCCACCCAGTTGTTGCCGAATCCCCCAAGGTAAAAATTGGAGAACGTGACCCCACGCCGCCCAAATGAGTATCCCGCCGACCCTCGAAGCCAGATGGAGGAATGATTGATCGGCAGGAGGGTCCCATAGGCGAGATTGGCATGGAAACGAGGGTAGAATTTCGTATTTACGAAGTTCGTGTGCGATACGAGCTGCCAGGCAAGGCCCTTCTCATCGTCGACAGCACCGAGCGATTTTACGATGTTCTGGTAGTTGATACGCGCATTCAGCGAAAGAAATTTGTCAAACGAGGTCTCAACTTCAACGTTCTGGAATTGCGGCAATCGCCTCAATCCCCAGTACGCACCGAGCGAAACGACATATTCCATCGTCTCAGGCTCATCAAATTCGACGTAGTCTCTGTTTTCGAGGACCAACGCGTTACCTTTCCTGCTGCTCTTTGTCGGGCCAAACAGGTCATAAAAGTCGGAGCTATTGTACGATGCTCTCAACCTCCATTGCCACCACCGGTAGTTGAGCGACGCGTGCAGGCGCTCCTGGTGAGGGAGAAGAGCGTTGGGCGAATAGGAAACCGTCAGATCGCCGCGATGAAGCATGATGGGATCTGAGAAATTGAAACGCATTCCATAGGCCGGAAACTCCTTGAATCCCTCAACGACCGGATAAAGCGACGAGAGCCGCACGTTGGCCATGGGAGAATAGGTACCTATTTTGATCGTGAGTGAATCAACGTTGATTTTCTTCAGAGACGATGGCGTCAGCTGCCACGAGCTCAGGACCGGGTGCTTGTTGATGACAGCCGTGCCAAGAAAGTCTATTGCACTCACAAAGTCGGCTTGCTTGTTCGCAATCATTACCGGTACAAAGCCTTTGCCGGTGAAATGGAAAACGAGCAACGAATCGTCCGAAACCGGCAGAGGCCTGAAGAAGCCTGATTCGGCATTGGTGAGAATGCTCATGTCCTTTTTTGCAAATTCGTAACGGAAGATGTTCGAAACACCGCTATAGTACGAGTTGCCGTAGAGGTGCTTCCCGTCTTGCGAGAACACGAAGTTTGCTGGTGCGTACCCTTCGAAATCGAAGAGCACTTCATAGGAGCCGTCACCCTTCATGAGCGCATCAACATCCATCTTGATCAGTAATTGCTGCCCATCGATGTACGTCAACGCACCGGTGAGCATTGTGCCATCCGGCGAAATATCAATGTCAAAAAGATCTTTGGGATAATCCCAGATGTACTTCGATTGCCAATCGGTGTACGGATACGGGACCCGTATAATGGCGGACCCTCCGTCAACGTGGCGTATGCCCCAAACAGACTTGTCTTTCTGATTGAACGCGAGGTCCCCCGCCCGGAGTTTGTCCAGAAGTATCCTTGACTTGCCTGTTGCAAGATCAAGTGCGCACAACTTGCGCTCATGGTTGTTGTCCGTGGTGTAGAAAAGGGTACGGCTCGACGCATCATACGCCAGAGACGTGACATAGAAGAGGGCACCACCGCGAACATCGTGAATTCTCCTGATCGCTCCGCTCTTCACGTCAATCGAAGCGATGTGAGGCGTCTGACCGGGATAGTTGATCGCGACATAGATAACCCCTGCTGTGGAGTCATAGAAGGCACGCGAGACTGAGCCGAGTCCTTCAAACGCCACGGGACGGAAGCGCGTTACAGGGTTCAGCCTGATTGAGTCGAGATTTGCTCTTTGCCACTTTTGTTCCCATTCAATCCAGCGCGACCATTCAGCATCCAGGGAAAGACCATACAGCCGCTCGAATTCAGAGGAGAATCTGCTCTTGCTCCGGTCACTCTGTTTGAACCAGTCGATCAACTTCTCAGGTCCGTACTGCAACGCGAGATAGCTGACGAACCGCGTCCCATACAGGTATGAATTCGCTCCCACCTGGAAATCAACCTTCACGGCTTCAGATTCGAGGCCGACCACATCGTAGAAGTACGCGCTGTCGCGGACCATTGTGCGAAAAACCATCTCATCGTATGATCCCTGGGCCCGACCGAGTCCGCCCCCCATCCAGGTCTCGAGGAACACCGCAATTCCTTCGATGAACCACCGCGGAGAATTCCAGCGGGGGCTTGTGAGATACGAATACAACATCGACGGTGGCGCCTCCGCGATTGGAGCCACCTTGCCGAGAAACAGGCGCCGGAAGAACTTGTCGCTCGGAGATGGTTTGTCCATGGTGGCAATGTGAACCAGTTCGTGATTCATCATCATGCTCATCCTCTCAAGCGGAGGCATGGTCTCGTACGCGTAATTGAAGGGTGCTATTCCGATGCCCATGAGATTATAGGGCACAGTATTCGCTCCCCCGCTTGCGTAGTCACCAAAATCCTGCAGAATCAACGATACCTTTTCCGACGGAGTATAGTCGAAGAGCTTCGAGTGAAATGACAAGGCGTTCTCGAAACTGCGGGTGAGATGGGGCACGATATACTCATGCGCTTTCGTGTAGTAGATCAAACGCAGATTTTTTGTCTCGAGGGAATAGAATTGTGCAGTGAGAATAACCGGGACGCTAAGGAGAAGAGAGACGACAATCAGTGATCTGAACCTCATAGGCAAGACCCTCGGGTGGTAGGAGTACAAGGCAGAAGTCCGGCTAGCTACAGGCCTGTCAAACCAGTAGAAGCCGGACTTCATGAGACGTGTGTGCTTTTGCCAGGCTTAGTCGGAGTATTTCAGCTCGCCTTTGGAAAGCTGTGCCCGCAAATCGGCGTTGTAGAGCATATAGCGCAGGTCGGCGTGCGCGAGCATCGCTCTCAAATCGGCGAACGAGAGCAACGCTTGCATTTCAGAACTCTTCAATGCGGCCTGAGCTTCGGCGCTCGCCAGAGCCGCTTGCAGATCTGCATTTGAAAGAGCCGCAAGCATCTCGGCGTTACTAAGAAGTGCCCGCATCTCAGCATTTGCAAGAGCAGCCTGCATCGCCGAGGAGCTCAGTGCTGCCTGCAAATCAGCTTTCGACAGTTCTGCCCGCAAATCAGCACTCTTCAGCGCTGCTTTCAGGTCCGCGTTTCTCAGTGCAGCCTGCAACTCAACACTCTTCAGGCTTGCCATTAGGCTCGCATCTTTCAATGCGGCCTGCACTTCAACACTCGCCAACTGAGCGCACAGTTCCGCATTTGTCAGAGCTGCCATGACCTTGGCATCCGACAACGCAGCCATAAGATCAGCATTGCTCAAGAGTGCCCGCAAGTCAGCTTTGGAGAGAGCAGCCTGAAGATCTGCCTGAGAGAGCATCGCTTGCAGATCGGCGTGGGACAGATGTGAACGCAATTCTGCACTGGCCATAGCGGCCTGCAGATCAGCATTCGACATCATCGCCTGAACGTTTGCATTGCTCAACCAGGCCTGAACTTCCGATTTGCTCAGCGCCGCCTTGAACGTGGCGTCCTTTGAGAGCTTGTCGAATCTGTC
>JACVXU010000079.1 GCA_015661185.1 Bacteroidota bacterium | reverse complement strand
TGTGCCGAATCAGATGTTAACGATTCCAGGCGGCAGGCACGGTGGATTCACGAAAGAGGAAATGACAAAGATCTATGCCGCCATCAAGGAGTTTCTCAAAAAGAACAAGATTGTTGAGTGAGTGAGTCATCGAGCCAAGGAACGAAGGAACTGGCACATCGATGAAACAACCCATTTGTCATCTTTGACGCTGCACTGGGTACGGCGGCAGTCTTGCTCCTTGTCGATTACGATGATGTTCCTCCGAAAAGCAGGAGACAAACCGTGAAGGACGAAGTCTCAATTCTCAAACGACGGATCGATGAGCTTGAAGAGATCCAGAAACTTGCTGAGTCGCTTAGCTCGATGGTCAACGTCTACCAGACCCTGGAGACGATCGTCGATTGCTGCATAAAGCTCTGCCGGGCAGATCGCGGCGCGATTTTGCTGTTCAGCACATCGGTCGGAGAATCCGCGCGAACTGTCGTTCGAAACGCGCAACAGGAGCAGCGTGGTATCGATCATGTAGTGAATTCCCTGGTCGCAGGTTGGGTTGGGGTACACAAGAAGCCTTTTCTCACGGATGATGTGCTCAAGGAATTGAACTTCCGCAATCCCTCAGAGCAGATCCGCCAGCTTGGCGCGTCGATGGCCGTTCCATTGCTGGAGGAAGGCAAACCGTTCGGAATGGTTCACCTCGTCAACTCCCGGGGTGGAGCGCATTTCTCTGAGGAGCATGTCAGAATCGTCAGCACTATCGCTGTGCTCGCAGCCCAGTTTATCCGGAGGGCCAAGGTCCAGGAGGCGGTATTTGCAGATAACCAGCGGCTGAAGGCGTCGCTGCTGCAGGCACGAGGTGTTGGGTCACTGCTTGGGGTGAGCAGGCTCATGGAAGAGGTGCGCAACAAGATTGTTGTGGCTGGACCGTCGAAGGCAGGCGTTCTCTTGATGGGTGAAACCGGTACGGGCAAGGAAGTCGCTGCGAGAGCAATTCACGTTCATAGCCCCCGGGCTGAAAAGCCGTTCGTTGCGGTGAATTGTGCTGCCATCCCATCGACATTGTTCGAGTCGGAGCTCTTTGGACATGAAAAGGGCTCTTTCACCGGAGCAACGGCCACCATGAAAGGCAAATTCGAGCAGTCTGATGGCGGCACATTGTTCCTTGACGAAATCTCTGCGATGCCGCTGGAACTCCAGCCGAAATTGCTGAGGGTTCTGGAAGAACGATCCTTCTGTCGGGTTGGCTCCTCGGAGGAACATCGTGTGGATGTCCGCGTCATCGCGGCGACAAACAAAGACCTTCAGGAAGCGATCAACAAGAACGAGTTCCGGGAGGATCTGTTCCATCGTCTGAATGTCATCCCAATCATGTTGCCCACCCTTCGCGAGCGTCGCGAGGATATCCCTGTGCTGGCGAAGGCATTTCTTGAAGAGTTTTCCGGCGGCATGAAGAAATTCGATGACGCTGCTCTGCAGGTCCTCTCCGCATTGGAGTGGAGGGGGAACGTGCGGGAGCTCCGGAATGCGATCGAACGAATTTCGATTTTTGCGGTTTCTGCTGAGATCACGCCGGCCATACTGCATGAAACCACGATGGGAGCAACGTCAAGCACTTCGGTCGATACTCGCAGTTTTCTTCTCAAACTCGTCCAGTCCCACAGCGCAGATACAAATCTGCTCGATTGTATGGAGCGAGATCTGATTGATCTCGCGCTCCAGGAGTCGCAAGGCAATGCTGCAGAAGCAGCGCGAATTCTGGGAGTGCACCGCAACGCCCTGCTTCGTCGTATTGAGAAGTACGATCTTCGCTAGCCCCACCCAATCTCACACCAATTCTTTTTCGCAAGACCACTTCTGAGGGCTCTTCAGGCCCATTTTGCTACTATCTTCTGTTCGGATTCGAACTCGAATTCGTTCGAAAACGAACGCCCTACAGCTGTCCTCCTCAAAAACAATCCAAAATCCGGCTTTTCAGCCTGGCCCGCAAGTTGAGTGATATCCTCGCAGCCGTGTGATGCAGAGCAAGTGGCACAATCGAATAACCCAGATTCAATTCCAAGTTGTAAGTCACCAATTATCTCAGGGAGGATGTCATGAAAACTCTAGCAATGTTGTTCGTCGCCGTGATGGTAGCATTCGTCTCCCAAGCGAGTGCACAGGACATAAAGAATGAACTTGGGGATGCCAAGTATGATGCGGCAGTCGCGAATTTTCTCGTTGCTCTCCAGAGCCCGAATGATGGACTGCGTCGCAGCGCCATCTATCAACTCGGCCAGTTGGAAGCCAAGGATGCAGCGATTCCCCTGATGCGCGTTCTGCGCAACTCTTCGGACGAAAAAAGCCGGGTTGCGTCTGCGTGGGCGCTTTGCAAGATCGGGAATGCTGCTGGTACCTATGCCGTGAAGCAGGCAGTGCGGTTTGATGAGAGCAAGAAGGTGCAGCTGCATTCGGCCTGGTATTACAATCTGTATGTCTCGGAGGGTACCTTTGCATTCATCCCTGCCGCCAGTGGCTCTACCACGATTGCGGAACGTCGGTAAGCTGCTCTCTTGCCCAAGCGGCATGGATCTCAAGAAGCGGGTGGTGCTCAAGAGCTCACCCGCTTTGTTCATGTACGGATGCGCCGCAACTTCTCTTTGTCTCCACGATCTGTAGTCTCTCAACTTGCTCTATTCGGTTTCGTTCATATTCGGACCCTTCTTCGTTCGGATACGAACGCGGATCTCGATTCATCCTCAAATATCGCACAAAAGTCGCTCTTTTCGTCTGGCCCGCAATTTGAGTCACTTCGTACAGCTTTCCAATCGTGCAACGAGAAAACACAAGTTCTATTAAACCCAACTCGTGTCTCACTCACACCAACCAAGGGAGGTTGTCATGAAAAGCTCAGTGTTGTTCCTCGCTATCTCTTTCCTGGTTTTCGCAGTTGGTTGCCAGGAGAACGCCGTTGAGCCGATCGTTGCCAAGGCTCCGGCTAAAGCCGCTCCGGTTTTTCAGATGCTGCAGATCAATGAGCAAATCGAGATAAAGGCTCCGGACGGTATCGTCGGCTACGCAGAAACGGCTGGTGATATCACCTATCGGCTGACCGAAGTGGACCCAGCCTCGTTGAAGAAAGAGCTGCCCGTTGTTACGAAAAAAGTGTACAGCTTGACGGCCAATGGGACCGGTAAGATGTTGATTTCTGGAATTCTGGACGCCACCACCCTGGCCAAGAGGTACACCTGGACGTTCTCGGGCACAGCAAACGATATCGTTGCGGAGGGCGGGGAGTTTCTGGCGACATTCAAGATCGAGGGAGCGCCCTATCCGAATGCTCACTTGCATTTGGGATTCGTGCTCAACGGAGGCCAACTCCAGCGCGATCTGGCCTATATCGACTTCCATGGCGCCCGCGAAGAGTAGATACCCTATGAGTCCATCTCAATAATTCGGCGACATTCCTCAGTTGCTTCAAGGAATGTCGCCGGGCTGTGCGCGGGGAGATGTTGATCGCGAACGGCTTTCGTTGGTCATCGTACGGAAGAGCGCTTTCTGCGATAATGTCCGGATGCTGCTGCGGATGATTGTAAGAAGGCACGTAAGTAGACAGGAGCCCCGCGGCACCGCAATCATAGGCGAGCCGATAGGCTGATGCAGCTGGCGCATCACAAAGAACTATCCGGCCCCGTACGTCGAGCTAGCTGTACTGTTCATTGTTGTTCCCTGCGGGGACATACACCACCGGAGCAGTCAGGTCACGCGGGAAAGAATTCTGGCAAAGCATCGCAGTTGCAACCGACGAGCCACCCTCAAGTTAGCTTCTGAAACGGAAAATGATTATTTTGCCCGTACGTCAACTACAGGTCATCTGCATGCCGGCCCGCGCCTTGTTTCGGTTTGTTGCTGCAATCGTGTTTCCTTTCTTCGCCCTCGCTCAGGGAGTAGACATCCGCGGCGTCGTCACCGATAGTACGACAGGGGAGAGGATCCCCTTTGCCAATATCGTGATACCGGGGATGAACCGTGGTGCCGGCTCGAACCTCCAGGGTTTCTATTTGATAACCAGCGCCCCACAGGGCCGGTATCAAATCAAGGTGAGTTCAATCGGATATGAGTCGCGGACGAAGACGATCGATGTCTTCGGGTTCCAGGCGGTTGTCGTCAACTTCCAGCTTCCATCCAAGCCGGTTGAGTTCTCCGAGGTTATGGTCACAGATGTCGCAAAACGGGAGCTTACGGAGATACACACCAGTGTGCACGTCCTCGAGCAGCGGGACATTCGCGCGGTCCCCGTGGCCGCAATGGAGGATGTCTTCCGATCGATCAGAATCTTGCCGGGGATTGTCTCGACGAGCGATGTGAATTCCCAGTTCTACGTTCGTGGCGGAGCGGGGGACCAGAATCTGATTCTCCTCGACGGGATGAGGATTTACAACCCGTATCACGCCTTCGGGATTTTCAGCATCTTTGATTCGGACATCATCAAGACAACTGAAGTCTACACCGGCGCCTTTCCTGCCGATTTCGGGGGCAGGTTGTCATCTGTGGTAAACATGACAACGAGGGACGGGCGATCGAATGCTTTCTCCGGACGCGCCAATATCAATTTTCTTTCGACCAAACTGCAGGTGGATGGCCCGGCGATGGAAGGGTTGACCTTCCTTGCCAGCGGCAGGAAATCCATTTTCGCTGAGACATTCAAGAAGTTCCTCAACAAGGACCTCCCCCTGTCTTTCTACGATGCATTCCTGAAGGCAACCATTCAGACTGGAGAGGGTCAGGGGAAATACAGCTTCCAAAAATTCATGAGCGGAGACAACCTGAGGTCTGCCAACCCGAACGAGCCGGATTACGTTTGGCGGACAGGCGCTGTCGGATTTGTGGCTGCGGGATTGATTCAGGACAGAGTGTATGTGAACGCGGTTGGCTTCGACAACTCATTTGTCGCCGAACGAGACTCGAAAGGATCGAATCAGATTACGCCTGCCTCGACGTCCGTGCGTGAAACCGGCGTACGGGCAAATGCAACGCTCTACACGGACTCCCATGACCTGTACTTCTATGGTTTCGAATTCAGCTTTCCCACTCTCGACTATACGGTAACGAACACATTCGGTGTGACGAAAACCGTCAACAGCTCTTTTGCCGAAGCGTCGATGTGGGTTCGCTACCAGACTGCTCCGAGCCGTTTCCAGGCAGATGCCGGCGTCTTCCTCGACCTTGGAAGCCTTTTGGCGCGATCCGGCGGACTGGAGGTGGTACAGCCGCGTATCAATCTCAGCTACGGGTTGTGGGATAACTGGAAAGGAAAAGCGTCGTACGGGAGGTTCAGTCAAAGCGTGGTTACAGTCAACAACGAAGATGACATCATTCCGATTTTCGACGCATGGATTCAAGTCCCACCGGAATTGAGATCCGAGCAGGCGGACCATTACGTTCTGGGTCTTGAAGGAAATGTCCTTCCATCACTCTCAACGAACTTTCAGGCCTACTACAAGTCCTACGGTTCGCTCGTCACATACAACCGGGACAAGGTTGATGCGCTGGATCCTGACTACATCGGAGGAACCGGAAAAGCGTATGGCGTGGAGTCGCTGATCCGGTATGGGAGCAAGATTGTAGATGTCTACGCGGCATACACGCTCGGGTGGACAACAATCACATCAAACGGTTTCACCTATTATCCCCGGTATGATCGCAGGCACACCTTGAATCTTCTGACGGTGTTCCATGCCGCTGAGGCCTTCGATGTGACGTTTCGTTGGGAGCTCGGATCGGGATTCCCGTTTACTCAAACGATTGGGTACTATGATCGATTGGGATTGCAGGACCTTTTCCGCGGTTCTTCGTTGGGCGAAACCGGGAGGCCGTATGCGGTGCTCGGCCCGAAGAATGACGCTCGGCTACCAACCTACCATCGTCTCGACGCGAGCGCTTCGTACCGGTTCACGCTTCGGCCCATTTCAGGCACTCTGGGCATACAAATCGTGAACGTCTATAACCACAAGAATGTGTTTTACTTTGACCGAAAGACAGGCCAGCAAATCGATATGCTGCCGTTTTTCCCAACGGCAACGTTGAACATCGAATACTAATGACAAGATCCTCAGTCGCGTTCCGGGCAGCGATGTGCTGCCTGGTGTTGGTTGCAGGTTGCGAGGGCCCGTTCACTCCGAAAGGTCCATACTCCGACAAACTGGTCGTTTATGGGATCCTCACGAATCGATCCGACACACAGTATGTAAGGGTCTATTCGACTTACAATCCACCGGGGGTTAACCCTCTTGGACAAACAGCCGACAATGTTTTGAGAGGCGCGAGTATTGTTGTCAAGGGCGAAGCGGGATTATTTCAATTTCAAGAGAAGACCACGCCGAGAGTGGACAAAAGTCGGTACACCGATGATCTTCTTGTCTATGCGTCGTACCCGTTTTCGCTCACTGTGGGCAAAACGTACAACCTGAACGTCAGCACACGGGAAATGGGGGGAGTGTCTGCGGCCGTGACTGTCCCGAACCGTGGAAGGATTCAGTTCCTCAACGCATATATTCTGAATGGCGGCGGCAGCGATGATGAAAACTTAGTGATCTATGGCTGGATCCGGGAACTGACATACGGGGTCATGATGCAATTGCATCTGTTCTACGACGTCCTCGAGGGAAATTCGTGGGTCACACATCGTCAGGAAATTCCGGCTGTAAGTGTTGTTTTCCTCGACGGGTCAAAGGTCTATTTCTTCCCTGTTATGCGCAGAAGGCAAACTTCCGGAATCATCAAGGACAAGGAAGAGAACGAGATGTTTGTCTTTGGCAAGAAGGCGTATTTCGAGAAGGTGGGGGAAATCCTGAGCCGCTACCCCGTGGGCACGGTTCACATCAAGCGGGCCCTCGTAGTGCTCACGCAGGTTGACAGGGACCTGTACGCCTATTCAAAGCGTGTCAACGGCTGGGAAGATCCATTTTCAATTCGCACAGACCTGCCGGACTACAGCAACATTTCGGGGGGACATGGGATTTTTGGAGCGTTGGTCGAAGATTCGGTTTTCGTGGAAATAACAAACTGGTGAGTTGTCACGAACCTCGGTGGCGCGATCTGCAGTCATGTGCCTTCTCGAAAAATATTGTGTTTTCGATTGTTATGGTTTCTAACGCAGAGTCGCAGAGACCGCAGAGGTACGCAGAGAACGTTAAGTTTCCCCCTCTGCGATTCTCTGCGGTCTCGGCGATGAAAACTACAACATCATCTATTTGCACCGGCACTAGGATATTTCAGAAAGTCAAACATACGTCCATGATGCAGGTACCGCTCAAGTTTCGCTCGTTGTTATCGATGCTCGTCCTGGCAGTGTTTGGTGCTGCGGGATGTAGAGAGCCCTTCGAGCCAAAGGGGACCTATCAGGAACGGCTCGTTCTCTATTCAATCCTATCGAATCGATCAGATAGCCAGTACGTCCGCGTCTACACCAGCTACAATCCGTCGGGACACAACCCGCTTGAGAATATCGTCGATACGGATATCCAGAACGCGCGCGTAACAATCGCTACCGATTCGGCATCGTTTGCCCTCACGAGCGCGGTTATTCCGCGCGACGACAGAAGCCGCTATCCGACGAATATCGGCGCATATGTTGCGCATCCATTTCCGATCCAGTTCGGAAAGACGTACACGCTGACGGTGACTTCAGCAGACGGCAATGCCTCAGCCAGCGTGACAACGCCGGGCCCGGGACTGGTAGAGGCGAACAATGCATATGTATTGAAGAACCCCGAGAAATACACCGACGATATCTCTGCGAAAGTCAGGCTCTCGTCCGTGACCCAGGGTTATATTCTCCGTCTCTACGTCGAGTTTGACGTCAAGCTCGGGTCGGGTGTCGTCCACGTACGAACTGAAGTGCCGGTGGCAGCTCGACCAGGCGGGGTAGCCGGCTTTGAGTATGACTACCCGATGCTCGTCAGAAGGATCACCGACCGGTTCCTCGTGTACGAGATTGTCTACTTCAGTCTCGATGCGTACAAGTCTCTCTTGCAGGACCTTAAGACGAAGTATGGAGAAATCAGTTTGACGAATGGGACGTTCATTCTCACCCAGGTTGAGAGCAATCTGTACAAATACTTCAATATCGCCAATGGGTTCCAGGATGATTTCTCTATCAGGACGGATCTTCCAGACTATTCCAATGTTGTGGGAGGGTTTGGTGTTTTCGGCGCGATGAGAGATGATTCGGTTGCGTTTGACCTGCGTTGATCCTGCATTGCATGAGTTCCCTTTGCATGAGTTCCCTTCCCGCCTTGGCTTGCAAATCCCTCGAAAAAATGGTACGTTCAGCGGAAATTCCTGAATGAACCTTTTCTCCTTTTTCCGATCCGAACGTCTCGATACCGACTGGAAGTACATCGCCAACGGTCTCATCTGGCGCCTCCTTTTTACGGAGAGCGGACGAGTGGTCGGAGAGTGTCGCAACCAGGACAAGAAGACCGTCTCATTCTTTTGCCTTGACGAGGAGTCGGGGAATCCTCTGTGGCAGGACCTCAACCTCGAGGAGTCCTGGTGGGTTGGGATCGAAGCGGTCCTTAATGACACCGTACTTTTTCACAGCTATGCATCGCCCGATATGCCTGAACATCGTGGAATCCGGGCCTATGACACGCGAACAGGTATACTTCGCTGGCGGAATGATGATGCTACATTCTGGTTTGGGTTTGGCGATCGGGTGTTTGCTTACAGGGATCTTTTTGAGAAGAGGGTCGGTTATGAAATCGGCCTTCAGACAGGAGAGTTGAAGGCGACATTTGATGAATCGCTTCAGGAACTCCACGCACTCCGACGCGAGGCAATCGACAGTCAACCCGCTTCGGAGGTAACACCGCCCGAGATCCTGACGGACAATGCCCTCGATCCTTCGATGCTGGCGTTGGTGAACCGAACAGCAAGAGGAAAGAAGATCGCCGGCAGCGTTGAATATGTCAAGCAGAACGATGTCCTGGCGTTCAACTATCACATACTTGCACGGACCCCGGCGGTGCAATCACAATCCTTCGAAAATCACTTGTTTGTCTACCGTCTTCCGCAGTGCAGATGCGTCTTCTCCGACATCATCGGTCGGGATCTGAAGGCGCACGTGCCGGATTCGTTCTTTGTTCGCCGATCCCGGCTTTTCTTCGTCAAAGACCAGCACACTCTTACTGCGTTGAGATTATGGAAGGGGGAAAAGCCATGAAAACATACAAGATCAAGCACGTCGATGCGTTCACGGGTGAACCGTTCTCCGGCAATCCGGCCGGTGTTGTGCTGGACGCCCGCGGGATGAGTGATTCTATGATGCAGAAGACTGCCAGTGAATTGAACCTCTCGGAGACGGCATTTCTTCTCCCTCCGACAATAAAAGGCGCCGACATCCAGATCCGGTGGTTCACTCCTGCGGCCGAAGTGCCGCTCTGCGGACATGCGACCATTGCGAGTTTCCACGCACTGGCAGAAGAGGGGATGCATGGAATGAAGCGGCCCGGCGTGTTCCATTTCAGGCTTCAGACAAAAAGCGGGATCCTCGGAATCGTTGTAGAGAAAAAATACTCCGGCACCATTGTCGAATTCCAGTTGCCAATTCCCAGATTCCGTGTGCACAAGAAAGTCCCCTCAGCACTTCTGAAAGCCCTCGGTATCCGGTCTTCTGATGTCGAGACCAACCTGCCCTTCGTTTCCGAATCCTACCTGTACCTTCCGCTGAAGAAACTCTCGAGGATCGAGTCTCTGAAGCCGGATTTCGGACAGCTTGATTCGTTGACAAGAGCAAACAAAAGTCTGGGGATCAGCGTGTTCACCCTCGAAACGATCGAACAAAGTTCTGCGGTGCATTCTCGTTTCTACGCCCCAGCGGTGGGAATTGTTGAAGACCCTGTCACCGGCTCCGCGAATGGTCCGCTTGGTGTCTATCTCTACCAGTATGCTATCCGCCGGGATTTTCCGATACCATCGTTCCTGCTCCCCGACGGGCGGATGGAGTTCATCGGTGAGCAGGGGGATGACATGGGCCGGAGGGGAAGGGTAAAGATCAGGCTTCGGGTGACCGGCCATGGCGTGAAGCAGGTGAGCATTGCAGGAGAAGCGGTGACAATCATGGATTCGGTCTGTAAATACTAAGCGGCTTCCAATAATAAATATTGGGTTTTTATTGTTATGGTTTCTAACGCAGAGCCGCAGAGACCGCAGAGGTACGCAGAGAATGTTAAGTTTCCCACTCTGCGATTCTCTGCGTGCTCCGCGTCTCGGCGATGAAAACTACAACATTCTTTATTTGAGCCGGCACTAGGGATTGAACGTCTATGACGACAAAGAACATCCTTTTCTTTCTTCTGTTTGATGCCGCTATCGCCATCTTTGCCCTGAGTATGCGACGGATAATCAGCTCTTTGAAACTTGGGCAGTCGGACAACCGGTTCGATCATCCGTGGACCAGGCTAAGGAGAATGTTTGTCGTGGCAATTGCCCAGTCGAAGATCCTGCGCGAGCCGCTTGCAGGTGTCATGCACGCTCTCATTTTCTGGGGCTTCTTGGTGCTGTTTACGGCGGTCCTCGAGTCAATCGGCGAAGGACTGGTGCCGGATATTTCATCCCTCTTCTTTCAGCACTTGTTTGGACGGCTCTACGCACCGCTTGCGTTCATGCAGGATCTCGCGAGCGGTTTGGTGATTGTCGCAGTACTGATTGCGCTCTGGCGTCGCTATGTGATGCGGCCGAAGCGACTGGAACTTGAAGGGCATAGCCGTTCGGACGCAACCTTCATCCTGATGATGATCCTGTTCATTATGATCAGCATGGTCGGTCAGAATGCAGCACGTATTGTTCTCGACGGAGCGGACGCTTCCGGAGGACGGTTCCTTTCAAGCGCGTTCACCCCATTGTTCACCTCGTTCTCTCCCGGCGGCATGCAGGTATGGTTCGACACGTTTTGGTGGATCCATATCGGGATCGTATTGGTGTTTCTAAACTACCTTCCGTATTCAAAACACCTTCATGTCCTCACCTCGGTCCCAAACGTCTATTTCTCCGGTTTGAGGCCGCGCGGAGCGCTCAAGCCGATCAATCTCGAGGCAGAGAATGTGGAGAAATTCGGAGCATCCGATATCGAGGACCTGACATGGAAGCAGCTCCTGGATGGATACACGTGTACAGAGTGCGGCCGCTGCAGCGCCTCCTGTCCGGCGAATAGCACAGGCAAGGCTCTTTCGCCTCGGAAGATCATCATGGACATACGGAAAAGGCTGGAGGAAAAGGCGCCGCTCGTACGTGCTGGTCAGAAGGCCCCGGAGTCATCCGATGGCGGAGTAAAACATGCGTTGCAGAAAACGCTGATTCACGATTACATTACCCCCGAAGAGCTGTTTGCCTGCACCACATGCATGGCTTGTGTTCAGGAGTGTCCGGTCAACATCGAACACGTCGATGCTATTGTTGAGATGCGTCGCAGTCTTGTGCTGATGGAATCGAATTTCCCGCCCGAAGTGCAGGTCGTATTCCGAAATCTCGAGAATAACTTTTCACCCTGGGCGTTTCCGCCATCCAGTCGCGCTGATTGGGCGGAGGGGATGGACATCCCGACTGTTCAGCAGAAACCGGACGCAGAGGTCTTGTTCTGGGTGGGGTGTGCCGGCGCGTTTGACAGCCGGTACATCAAAGTAACTCAATCCTTCGCGAAACTGATGCAGCAGGCGGGGGTATCGTTTGCGATTCTCGGGACTGAGGAAAAGTGCACGGGGGACTCGGCGAGGCGAATGGGGAACGAGTATCTTGCTCAGATGTTGATCAAGGAAAATGTGGCGACCCTGAACAACTACAACGTCAGATCAATTGTGACGGCATGTCCGCACTGCTTTAACACACTGCGCAATGAGTATCCGCAGTTCGGCGGCAACTACAAGGTGATGCATCATACCGACTTCCTCGTTCAATTGATTAATGAGGGGAAGATCAAGATCACCAAGGAACAAGCTGCTACGATCACGTACCATGACTCCTGCTACCTCGGCCGGTACAATGACGTCTACGAGCAACCGAGGGAAATCCTCGGAGCCGTTCCCGGACTCGAATTGGCCGAGATGGGACGTTCGCACAGCAGAGGATTCTGCTGTGGCGCTGGGGGCGGAAGAATGTGGATGGAGGAGAAGGAGGGAAAACGGGTGAACATCGAGCGAACCGAAGAGGCCCTCGCCACGAATTCCACTGTCATCGCGACAGCGTGTCCCTTCTGCATGACGATGATGACAGATGGTGTCAAGGCAAAAGAGGCCTCCGGGCATGTCGCGGTAAAGGATGTCGCGGAAATCCTGCTTGAGGCGACTCAGAGCAGTGCAAAAGAGGCCGCAGTTGGCTCATGACGATCCTTCCGTAGTTCCTTTCGCGGCTTTGTTCGGGCCCGTTATATCGTCTTAGTGACAGCCAATGCGGCGGCGGTTTCTTGTTTGAATATGAACTGTTATACGTCATTGGGGCTTCGGTTAAACTGAAGGAGAAAATGTGAACACCAAAACAATCCTCATACTCGGAGGCGGCGTTGGCGGCATCGTTGTCGCCAACGAACTCCGGCAAAAGTTGCCGCTCAAGCATAGAGTTGTGCTCATCGAGAAGAATTCCGAACACGCTTTTGCTCCATCGTTTCTCTGGCTTATGACGGGTGATCGGAAAGCAGAAAAAATCACCAAGCCAATCCGCACGCTTGTCCGTTCGGAAGTCGAAGTCATCCACGCTGAAGTGACAGGTATTGACATTCCTAATCGTCGCATCACCACAACAACACAGCCACTAGACTTCGACTATCTGATTGTAGCTCTCGGTGCTGAGCTTGCTCCAGAACTCATACCGGGCCTTACTGAGAGTGCCTTTTCCTTTTACACATTTGAGGAAACTAAGAGGCTTCAACAGGCACTTGGTAAGTTTAGCGGCGGAGATATTGCATTGGTTGTTTCTGCATTGCCATACAAGTGCCCCGGTGCGCCACACGAAGCTGCTATGCTCGTTGCCGACTACTTCCGAAGGCGTGGGTTGAAAGAGAATACCAATGTTCACCTGTATACACCTGAGCCGCAACCGATGCCTGTGGCCGGGCCGCAACTTGGTGAGGCAGT